>JAYVNA010000084.1:0-7255 GCA_043758715.1 Archangium sp. | reverse complement strand
CGCGCGACGGCCTGCCGATCGTCGAGGTGGTCGGCCGGACCAGCCTGGAGAACGACAAGGCCCGCGTGATCGCGGTCGCGCGCTCGCTCAAGTGTTCGCGGAAGTGATCAGACCTCGTTCACGACCTCGAGCAGGATGGGCCTCGCGTGCAGGTACGCGGTGGTGCGGCGCTTCTGATCGATGTCGTCGTACACGCGCTGCACCTGGGTGCCGCTGAACCCGAGCACCTCGCCGCACTCGTCCGCGCTCACCCCGTGGTTCTTCGCCCAGAGCACCAGGTCGAGCGTGCGGTAGTGCAGCGAGAAATAGAAATCTTCCTGCGACTGCGCGAGTGAGAACGTGTCGGTGGTTGGTTCGCGCTCGAGGATTTCGTCGATCACCCCGAGGTGCCGCGCCAGCGCATATACCTGCGTCTTGTAGAGCCCGGCGATCGGCTTCACGTCAGCCGCGCCGTCGCCCAGCTTCACGAAGAAGCCCTGATCATACTCGAGGCGGTTGGGCGTGCCGCTGCAGGCGTAGATCAACCGGTCGGCGTGGAAGTACTCCATCATCTTGCGGGTGCGCTGCTTGAAGTTCGTGGCCGCGACGATCTCCAGGTACGCCTTGGGCGTCAGGCGCGTCTTCACCTCTTCGCCATCGGGCCGCTGCACGATGACCGAGAACACGTTCACCACGTCGCTCTCGAGCCGATTGCCATTGGTGACGATCTTCCACGGCATGCCGGGCTTGAAGCCCTTGTCCACCGAGGCCACCGCGGCGTCGCGCATGCGATAGCAACCGGTGGCGTCGAGCGTGGGCGCGATGTCCACCAGCGCAAACTCGATGCCCAATTTCTCGCAGAGCTTGCGCCCACAGGTGGTGCTCTCACCCGAGCTGTCGCGTTCAGGCAACAACAGGCCGAACACGCGCCTGGCCCCCAGCGCCCGCACCCCCAGGGCCGCGACGCACGCGCTGTCGATGCCTCCCGACACCGCCACCACCAGGCCGCGCCGCTTGAGCGTGTGCAGCACCGCGGTCTGCAACTTGTCAGACAGCTCAGCCGCCTTCGCCTCGAGGTCCAGCGACAGCACGTCCTTGGTGAAGATGGTCATGAAGCCTCCGTGATGCACCCCTCCACCTCGGAGGGCGTGAACGATTTGGTTTCCGAACTGCGGCCCTTGCCGTGGAGCTCTGCCGCCCGCTTGATCAGCTCGCCGACCAACACCTTGCCCGAAGTATTGCGGGGGAAGTCGGGCACCAGCACCACTCTCCTGGGGACGCGTGCCGCCGGTAACAACGTGCGGCAGTGCCGGAGCAGAACCCCCGGATCGAGCTTGGCGTCGTCACTGATCACGAAGGCGATCGCGACCTCACCCTCGAGCACGTCAGGCGCGCCCACCACCACCGCCTCGCGCACGCCGGGCCGCGAGGTGAGCGCGCGCTCGAGTTCCGCGGGGGCGACCCGATGGCCACCGAGCTTGAGCACGTGCTTCGCGCGGCCGGTGATGGTGACGAAGCCCTCGGCGTCCCAGGTGGCGAGATCGCCCGTCCACAACCAGCCGTCGCGCAGCACCTTGGCGGTCTCTTCGGGGGCGTCGAGATAGCCGGGCATCACCACCTCGCCCCGCGCCACCAGGAAGCCTTCGCACCCCGCGGGCACGGGAATGCCCTGCTCGTTGACCACCTTGAGCTCGACCCCCGGCATGCCGCGGCCGACGCTGCCCTTCTTCTCCAGCGCCAGCGCCGGAGAGAGGAACGAGAGCCGCGAGGTCGCTTCAGTCTGGCCGTACATCACGTACAGCACCGCCGGCGCGAAAGCAGCGCGCGCCCAGGTGATGGTGTCCTGCTGCATCGCGCCCCCGGCCTGGGTGGCGAAGCGCAGGCAGCTCAGGTCGAGCTTCGACAGGTCGACCGTGCGGCGCAGGGTCTCGAAGGTGACGGGCACGCCGGCGAAGTTGGTGCAGCGCTGCGCGACCAGGGTCTCCATCACCACCCGCGGGTACATGAAGCGGTGATCAAAGAAGACCGAGCCGCCCACCCGCAGGTGCGAGAGCAGCACGCTCTTGCCGTAGACGTAGAAGAGCGGGAGCACGAGCATCGCGCGGTCCGCCGAGGTGATTTCCAAGGCGGCCACGATGCCGTCGGAGCTCGCGCGCAGATTGGTGGTGGTCTGCAGCACGCCCCGGGGGGCGCTGGTGGTGCCCGAGGTGAAGACGATCTGCGCGATCTCCGGCACGGTCACCGGAGGGGCCTCACCTCGACCTTCCGTCATGCCGCTCTCGGTCATCCACCCCGCGTACCGCTCGCCCAGGAGCGCGCTGAGCTCCCCGTGGGGCTCGTTGGAGTTGATCAGCACCAACCGCGGACCTTCCAACGCAGCCCACTTGCGCGCGTCGCGCCCGCTGATCAGCGCCAGGGCCGGCTTCACTTGACGCAGCACTTCAGCCAACGCGCCTTCGCCCCACGCGCGATCGAGCTCGACGCTGGTGGCTCCCAACGACTGCACCGCGCACCAGGCGGCCACCGTCGCCGGCAGGTTGGGGAGCGCCAGCACCACGCGATCGCCGCGCTTGACCCCGAGCTCTGCGAGCAGCGCGCGAACGCCGTGCATGCGTTGGTGCAGTTCACCGTAGGTGACCCAGCCGTCGATGCCGCCCAGAAACGGAGCGTTCGGGGTGGCCGCGGCGTGGGCTGCGAGCCATTGCGCCGGGCCGCTCATGAAGCGCGCTCCAGCTCGGGGGGTTCGAGCTCGACGAACTGCACGGCGTCGAGGTGCGCCTGGGGCACGCGCTGAGGCAGGTCGATGAACTGACGCCACAACAACTGCACCGAGGTGACGGCCATCAGCGCCATCGCGTCGGCCTCCGAGGGAACCGCGCGGCTCTTGCGGAGCTTGGCCACCAGTTTTTCCACCAGCGCGCCCTCAAACACGCCCGCCGCGTCGATGGTCTTCGCGCTGAGCAGCTCGTCGCTCCACGCAGGCGCGGACTGGCCCACCAGCGCCTCGGCGACCGGCGCCCGGTAGGGGAACTTGCTGCGCTCGAGCACCCGCTGCGGAACGCGGCCGCGCGCGAAGCGTTTCAAGATGAACTTTTCGTCGAGCCCGCGCAGCTTGAAGGAATCAGGCATTCGCGCCGACAGCTCGATCAACCGGTGATCGAGGAAGGGGAAGCGCCCTTCGACCGAGTTGCTCATCAACATGCGATCGCCCTGGGCCGAGAGCAGGTAACCCGAGAGCAACGTCTCGAACTCGAGGTACTGCGCGCGCGCTTGCGGCCGCCAGCCCCGCACCGCCTGCGGCACCGTCTCCATCAGCGAGGCCACCGGCTCGAAGCCCCGCAGGGCCTTCACCAGCCGCGGCGAGAGGAACCGCGCCACCCGGCCCGAGTTGCCCCAGCGCACCTGGTGCGAGAACTCCATCGCCTCGGGGTGTTCGAGCCCCACCCCGAAGAAGCTCTTGAGGATGTCGGGCGATTGTTTGGAGAGCGCGAGGTAGGGGTAGAGCCTCGAGAACAACTTCGGGCGCGCGGTCGATTGCGGCGCGCGCGACCAGAAGCGCCGCACCGCCGTTTCCTTGAACAGGTCGTACCCGAGGAACACCTCGTCGGCGCCTTCACCGGTGAGCACCACCTTGGTCCCGTGCGAGCGCACCAACGCCGACAACGCGAAGAACGGCGCGGGGGCCGAGCGCAACAGCACCTGTTCCCCGTGCCACACCACCTTGGGCAACAACGCGCCGATGTCGGCGTCGTTGACCGGCACCGAGGCGTGACGGGTGTGGAGGAGCGCTGCCACCTCTTCCTGAAAGCTGCGCTCGTCGAAGCGCTGCTGCTCGAAGCCGACCGAGAAGGTCTGGAGCGAGCCACCCAGCTGTTCCTGAGCGAGCGCGCACAACAGGGAAGAGTCGAGACCACCCGAGAGGTACGCCGCCACCGGCACGTCGGCGCGCAGCCTGAGCCGGAGCGCGTCTTTCAAGGTGGCTTCGAGCTGCTCGAGCGCGTCGGAAAAATTCAGCCGGCGATCGACCTGTTCGTCGGAGAGGTCGAGGTTCCAATAGCGGCGCTCGACGTAGGCGCCCTGGGCGAAGAGCGCCACGTGACCGGGCTTCAGCTGCCACACGCCCTCGAACATCGAGCGCGGCTGCACCGGGGCCCACAGGTGAAGGGTCTGGGAGATCGCCTTGAGGTCGAGCTGCGGCTTGTGGTGCCCACCCGCGAACAGCGCCTTGGCTTCGGAAGCGAACGCGATCCCGTCGTTGCCCGTGTGACAGAGGAACAACGGCCGAATGCCCACGCGATCGCGCGCCAACCACAGCTGCCTGCTGCGCGCGTCCCACAGGGCGAAGGCGAACTGACCCACGAACTGCTTCACGCAGTCGATGCCCCAGGCATCGAACGCAGCGAGGATTACCTCTGTGTCGCTGTGGGTTCGAAAGTTCCACGAGGTCAGCTGCGCGCGCAGCTCGAGGTGATTGAAGATTTCACCGTTGAAGACCACGGTGAGTCCCCGCTCGGGGGCGTGCATCGGCTGGTGACCGGTGGCGAGGTCGACGATCGACAGCCGGGTGTGCCCGAGCGCGACGCCGTCGAGCACCACGGCCCGCTGCGCATCAGGCCCGCGGTGAAACAGGGCGGCGGTCATCGCGCGCAGCTTCGGCTCCACCACGTCGCGCGGCTCTCTGGGGGTGGTGGTGAAGCCGGCGATGCCGCACATGGATCACCCCTTCTTCCGCGCGATGTACCGAACCAGGTTGTCGATGGAATCGAGGTTGTCGGGCACCAGGTCGGTGTCGGCGGCGTGGAAGCCGTATTCAGATTCGACGAAGGCGACGAGCTCCATCATGCCGGTCGAATCGATCAACCGATTCTTCAAAAACGAATCGGAGTCGTTGAAGCCCCCCACGAAGAACGTGTCTTCGACCCAGCCGCGCAGGCGCGTGGCGATACCGATGTGGTGGGTGGGGGTTGGGGTTTTTGAAACAGAGATCGCGGCGGTTTCTTCAGACATGACTTCCTCCCGAACTGGTCAAGCGCTGGCTCATCAACCGCGCGGGATTGCCGATGGCGAGCATCCCCGCGGGTACGTCAGCGGTGACGACGCTGCCGGCCGAGACCACGGCCCCGTCCCCGATGGTGACGCCGGGGTTGATCACCGCCCCGTGCGCCACCCACACATCGTTTCCAAGGAGCACCGGCTTGCCCGGCGCGTCCATCACCTTCACGTACGAACCGAACATGCAGCGCTCGCCCGTGCGAACCGTGGCGTGCACCTCGAGCTGGACGCCGTAGTTGAAGTGGCAGTGCGGCCCGATCATCAGGTGGCCCTGGGGGCCGACGCGAATCGAAGTGGGGAAGGGCCCCCCCACGAAGACCGTCTCGCGGCCCACCAGCACGTGACCCTGGCGCTCGAGCGTCAGTGGGCCATGCACCAGCACCTTCTCCCCCACCTCGCAGCCCGCCAGCACCAGGTAACTTCGCGCCAGCGCGAGGCCCTGCACGGTGAACTTCAACGAGGGGAGCTCGGTCTGCAGCCAGTCGAAGAGCTCCAACATCGCCATCCTCATGACGTCCCCCGATTGATTAGCGTCTGTCCGCTCTTCACGCGGCGGGCCACCACCACGCCGTCGCCGAGCTTCACTCTGGTTTCGAGCCACGCGCCGGGCAGCACGATGGCGCGCTCACCCACGTCGACCGCGGCTTCCAGCTTCACCGGGCGCGAGTCGGGCCGCTGATGACGCGAGCCGGAGACGGGGTGAAAATTGTTGTCCATCACCTTGCTGAACGCGCGCAGCCGGCAGCCCGGCCCGAGCTCGACCCGCTCTTGCGCTTCGATGGACACGCCGCCCTCGAGCAGGCAGCCGTGACCGAGGGTGAGCACCGCGCCGCGCCCGGCGTGCAGCTCGACCGGCACCAGGCGGCCGTCGAGCACCACGTCGTCACCGACCTCGATGCGCCCGCCACCGATGACGTAGACGTTGCCGAGCACCTGCACGCGCGCACCGACGGTCGTGCAGCGCCAGAGCTTGAGCCTCGAGAGAAGTCGCAGCGGCGTCACGGCAACCTGGCGAGGTAGGTGAGGAGCGCCTCGGCCACGCGCCGGCGTCCCACGGTGTTGAGGTGCTGCCCGTCTTCCGAATATTCCGGCACCAGCGCCGGCAGGGTGAGGCCGCCGAGCTCGAAGGAAGCTTCACTGCCGTCGGCCCGGGTCGACTCGAGTGCCGCGAGATCGAACAGCGGCTGCCCCTGAAGCCTGGTGCGCAGCAGGGTATTGAAGCGGTGCCGGGCCGCATTCTCCTTTGCGCCCCACGGCACTTCTTGCGTCAGCGCGTGCTGGAGCCAGGCCTTCACGCCCCGCGGAACGATCGTCAGCGGAACGGTCACGTGAACGAAGGTGACGCCGGGGTACTTCTTGGCGAGCCGCGCCATGGTGTCGACGTAAGCCTCGAAGAGCCCCTCGACGTCGGTGCGTTCGTCGAAGTCGACGTAGCAGAACTTGAAGAACGCGACGTCGACGTGGCCTTCGAGCGAAGCCATGGCCGCTTCGAAGTCGGTGAGCTTGGTGCGGGGCGATTCGTTTTCACCCAGGCGCGCGTGGAGCAGGCCGGGCGAGGCCAGCAGCGCCGCGGTGCGCCCTTCCCGAATGCGCAGCCTGCCCGCGGTGACGTCGTTGATCCCGTCGAGGATGTTGGCGCCGACGGACTGGTGGCCGAAAAAAATTCTCCGGCTGGCAGCCTTCTGTACGACCTCGTCGGCAACGGCATTGGCCGACAACGTCAACAGCGCGGTGAGCAACATGAACTTCCTCCATGCGGGAGGGATGCCACCTGTTGGCGGGGGCATTCGCACCGGCCACCGCGCAGCGGATGCGGACCGGCCTCACAGAACGCAAAACGGCCACGGAAATCCGGCGCCCGTACGCGAATCCACGTAGGTCATGCGATGATCATTCCATGCACACTGCACTGCTGCTGCTGACGCTCGCTTCGCCGGCAACTCCGCTGCACCCCGAGTTGTTCGAGACGCATGTGCACGCGCCCGCCGGGGTGTTGCTGCCGAGGGTGTCCGGTTCTCGTGACGTCTACGGGGGCGTGCGCCTGGTGGTGTCGGGTTCGATTCTCACGGTGCTCGGGGGGGCGATCGGCGCGGGTGGTTTGTATTCATTGATCAGTGCAGGCAATGAGACGGGCAGCGCGCGCACGGTGTTCACGGTGCTGGGGTGGACGTTCTTCGGCATCGGCGCGCTGTTGGCGGTGGTGGGAATACCGCTGTTGATCGTC
>JAYVNA010000083.1:0-7265 GCA_043758715.1 Archangium sp. | reverse complement strand
ACGGAGAGGACAAGGCGCAGACTCCGTCGAAGGGAATCGGGCTCTACGCCGGTGCCCGCGCTCCAGAGATCGACTTTTTGGTGATGGAGTACGCCGGCGGTACCGACAAGGCGGCGCTGCTGGTGAGCGATTCGAGGGGGCTGGGGAAGATCACCAATTCCACCTTCCGGCACTTGAAGGGCGAGGCGGTGCGGGTCGACTCGTCGAAGGAGCGCTTCACGGCGTTCGACAACAACACCTTCGAAGGCGTGGAAGACGCGGCCCTGCGCATTCCGCTCGAGTTGGCGCACGGGCTCGGGGCGAACAACAAGTTCACCGACAAGGCGCGGGTGACGCTGTTCAGCGAGACGAAGAAAGACATCACCCTCGAGAACATCGGCGCGCCGTACCTGGTCGAGGGCGAGCTCAGCGTGAACGGTGACGAGACGAAGTCGGTCACGCTCACGATTGCGCCGGGAAACACCCTGCTCTTCAACGACCAGGGAAAGCTGTCGGTCTCGTACTACGCGCCCGCGAAGCTGGTCGCGAAGGGCACGGCGGAAAAGCCGATCACCTTCGGCAAGCTGCTTTCGTCGTGGGGTGGCGTGGGCATGTACGGCAAGGGGTCGATCGAACTGGAGAACGTCACCATCTCGGGAACCGGCGACGAGGTGTGGCCCGTCGATCTCGCGGAAGAGGTGACCGGCTCGGTGAAGAAGGTGTCCTTCGCCGACACCAAGAAGGGCCTTCACGGCTGCGCGAAGAAAGTGAAGCCGGAGGGCGTTACGGCGGACAAGGGCGTGAAGGCGCTCGAGAAGTGCGACTGAGCCTTCCTTTTTCTCCCTCTCTTCGAGGGCTTCGAGGGGGAGAGGGCATACGAGCATGAAAATTCGCCCCTTCGCGCTCGAGCGCTTCTTCGCGAAGCACGAGTTCTCGGTCAAACACCTCGCCTGCGCGAGCGATCCCGACGCGTTGTCGACGAGGGAAGTCCTCGCGCTCGAGCCCGGCGCCGAAGCGCAGTTCCTCTCGCTGGGCCTGGGCTACGGCGAATCAGTCGGGCACCCTGCCCTGCGCCAGGCGATCGCAGGCCTCTTCACCTCGATCGCCGTAGCAGACGTGCTGGTCCACGCTGGCGCGGAAGAAGCGATCTTCGCCTTCATGAACGTGCTGTTGGGCCCCGGCGATCACGTGATCGTCCACACGCCTGCGTATCAATCGCTCTACGAGGTCGCAGTCTCTGCTGGTGCCTCCGTCACGCGCTGGGAAGCGCGCGAAGAAGACGGCTGGCAGCCCGACGTCGAGGCACTGAAGAAGCTGATCACCCCTCAGACGAAGCTGTTGGTGATCAACTCGCCCCACAACCCGACCGGTGCGCTGATCTCGCGCGATCGCATGGACGCGATCGTCGGCCTCGCTCGGCAGCATGGACTCTGGCTCTTCGGAGACGAGGTGTACCGGGGCGTGGAATACGGCGCGCCGCGAAACCCGTCAGTGGTCGAACTGTACGAGCGCGGTGTCTCGCTCGGCGCGATGGCCAAAGTCTACGGACTCGCGGGGCTGCGCGTGGGCTGGCTCGTCTGCCGTGACCGCGCGTTGTTGGAACGGGTCGCGACCTTCAAGGACTACCTCACCATCTGCGGTGCAGGGCCCAGTGAGTTCCTCGCGGCGATCGCGCTGCGTCATGCCGAAGTGCTCGCGACGCGGACCAGGAAGATCGTCGAGACGAATGTGGCGTTGGTGCAGCGGTGGATCGACGAGCGCCCGGCACAGTTCTCCTGGGCGCGGCCCGTGGCCGGCACCACGGCGTTCGTTCGTCATGTGCCCGGCGGCTCGGAAGCGTGGGCTCGCGACCTGCTCGCTCAGACCGGAGTGCTGTTTCTTCCAGGGCCCATCTTCGACTTCGCCGACACGCACTTCAGGATGGGCCTGGGACGATCGGCGCTCGCGCAGATGCTCCCGCTGATTCCGTCATGAAACGATCAGCTGAGGTGTTGTTGCTGCCCGGATGGCAGAACTCAGGCCCGGCGCATTGGCAGACCTGTTGGGAGGCCCTGCACGGCTTCCGGCGGGTGCAGCAGGTGGACTGGGAGAATCCTCAGCGCGCCGACTGGGTGACATGCCTCGAGCAGGTGCTGCTGGCCACGCAAAGTCCCGTCGTCATGGTGGCGCACAGCCTGGGCTGCCAACTCGTGGCCGCATGGGCGGCGCAATCGCGCGAGGTCTGGCGGGTGCGAGGGGCGCTGCTGGTGGCCCCTCCTGACATCGAACGCCCTGACATGCCGCCAGCCGTGGCTCGCTGGGGGTCCATCGCACGCCCACGAATGCCGTTCCCGAGCAGGGTCCTGTACAGCGTCGACGATCCTTTCTGCAGCGAAGCACGCGCGCAGGAGATGGCCGCGGACTGGGGCGCACGGGCGACCTGCATGGGAGCGGTCGGTCATTTCAACTCGGACTCGGGCCTCGGCGATTGGCCCGAGGGGCTCGAGTGGTTGCCGTCAGCGTAGCGAGAGCGTTTCCCAGGCCTTCACCCGCCGCTGTTCTCGCACGCGCTGAGCGATCTGCAGCAGCGGCTTGTCGCGCTCGAAGCGGGTGCGGAACTGGGTGTCGAGCTTCGAGAGGTCGAGCGAGTCGATGAGCGCGCGGGAGGTGGTGAGGACTCCGGCAAGCGCGAGCTGCACTGCGGGTGCGCTGGGATCTTCGCGGCCGAGGCTCAGCAGGGAGGAGAGCACTCCGAGGAGTTGCTCGGTCGTCGCTTGCGGGAAGACTTCGCGGCCGTTCGCGACCAAGCAGCCGATGATCGCCGCGAAGAGGTGAAGATCTTCGATGGTGCGGAAGGGCTTGAGGTAGCGCTCGTAGCCGTCGCCTTCGAGCACCGCTTCGACCGGCGTGTTCGTCAGGGTGATCGCGCAGTGAGGGACTTCAGGGACGAAGTCGAGTGCGGCGCCCTGCTCTGCTTTCAAGCCCTGCGCGGTCGAGCGCACCCGCGCGACGCGGAGATCGGGGCGGCCGTCTTTTTCGCCGACCTTCGCGACGATCAGCAGGACCGTCGCCAACGTGCCGCCGGAGACGAAGTTCTTGGCGCCATTCAGAAGGCCG
Organism: Archangium sp.; assembly: GCA_043758715.1. GTDB lineage: Bacteria > Myxococcota > Myxococcia > Myxococcales > Myxococcaceae > Archangium_A. The sequence continues at coordinate 4,190 of JAYVNA010000083.1, read as the reverse complement.
TTCTGCAGGGTGGTGAGGATCGCGCGCGGGTGGCCTCCGCCGGCTTCGGTTGCGCAGAGAGCACCGAGATCGTCGGGACTCAGCGAGGGGTCGAGCGCGGTGATGGCTGAGGTGTAGCCGCCGAGGAACGCGTGGCCGAGGCGATCGGCGGTGGCTCCGAGGGCGGCGGCGCGATCGATCGAGTTCGGGAACGCGTGACGGGTGGACTTCGAGTCATTCCACCAATCAGCGACTTCTCGAGGCGTTTGCTTGAGAACGAACTCGAGCGGCTTCGACATTGGGTACGCCCTCTCCCCGACCCTCTCCCCCGCGGGGGAGAGGGAGACAGGTGGTTTCAGTCTTCTTCCGGCGGCGCTTCCATGTGCTCAGGCGCTTCGATGCCCAGAATGCCGAACGCGCTCGCCAACGTGTGCTTGAGCGCCGCCACCAACGCCAACCGCCCCTGCGTCTTGTCGACGTCAGTGCTCACGATCGGGTCAGACTTGTACTTCGTGTAATAGCTGTGGAAGTCCGCGATCAGCTCCTGGCAGTAATAGAGCACGTGATGCGGCTCGAGCTTCTCGGCGGCGCCCGTGACCACGTCGCCCAGCAGGCTCATCTTCTTCAGCATCGCCTTCTCTTCAGGCAGCACCAGCTTGCCGAGCTGCGCTTCGGTCAGCGCTTCGGCCCCCACGAAGGTCACGCCCTTCTCGATCGCCTTCTTCAGCACCGACGCGCAGCGCGCATGCCCGTACTGGAAATAGAAGACCGGGTTCTCTTTCGACTGGGCCTTCACCGCATCGAGATCGAAGTCGAACTGCGCGTTCGCAGTCTTCATCAAGAAGATGAACCGGCACACGTCGGGCCCGGCCTCGTCGATGAGGTCCGACAGCTCGAAGAGCGTGCCCTTGCGCTTGCTGACCTTCACCTCTTCGCCGCCGCGCACGATGCGCATCATCTGCACGAGCACGAACTGCAGCTTCTTCGGGTCGAACCCGAGCAGCGTCATGCCCGACTGAATGCGCGGCACGTGGCCCGCGTGATCCGCGCCGAACACGTCGACCATCAGGTCGTAGCCGCGGTCGTACTTCTCCTTGTGGTACGCGAGGTCGGCGGTCAGGTACACCGGCGTGCCATCAGCGCGCAGGATGATCCGGTCCTCCTCGTCCTTGAGCACGTACTTCTCGTTCTCCTTGTACGTGGCGGTCATCAAGAAGGTACCGCCGAGCTGACGGTCAGCGAACTTCGCGGCGTTCGAGTCTTCGCTGCGAACCTTGTCGCCCTTCTCTCTGCGTTTTCCTTCGGTCGCCTCGTAGGTGACGCCCCGTTCCCGGTAGACGTCGACGATGCTCTTCACCTTGCCGGCCGCGTGCAGTGACGCCTCGCTGAAGAAGGCGTCGTGGCTGATGTTGGCCTTGGCCAGGGTCGCGCGAATCGCCTTCAGGTTCTCGCGAATGCCGACCGCGATCGCCGCGGGCAGCCACTCGGTCTGCGGCTTGTTCAAGAACGAATCACCGACCTCGTTCTTCCAGGTCTTCGCGATCTCGATCACGTACTCGGCGGGGTACTCGCCTTCCGCCAGTTCGACGGTCGCACCGAACAGCTGCTGGTAGCGCTTGAAGACGGTCTTCCCGAGGGTCTCGACCTGGTTGCCCGCATCGTTGATGTAGAACTCGCGCGTGACCTCGTGCCCTGCGGCTTCGAGCAACCGCGACACGGCGTCGCCCATGAACGCACCGCGCGCGTGACCGATGTGCACGGGGCCGGTGGGGTTGGCAGAGACGAACTCCACCAGCATCTTCTTGCCGGTCGATTTGGGCTGACTGCGCCCGAACGTCTTGCCCGCCTTGAGCACCTCGCGCGCCACCGCCTGGAACACCGCGTCCTTGATGCGGAAGTTCAGGAACCCGGGGCCGGCCTTCTCGACCGAGACGACGATCGACTTGCGATCGACCAGCCCCTTGATGGTCGCATCAGCGATGTCGCCCGGCTTCTTGCCCGCGGCCTTCGACATCACCATCGCGACGTTGCACGACCAGTCACCGTGCTCGAGGTTCTTCGGCACCTCGATGTTGTACGAGGGCACGGCCTCGAAGCTCAAAGTGCCCGCGGCCTTCAAGGCGGCGAGCGTCTCGTCGATCACTTCCCGAACCAGCAGCTTCATTGTGGTGTTCCTTCAGCGCTCGAGCCGCGAGCCCAACCAGGCCAGCGATCGCTCGAAGCGGTAGTTGACGCCCATGTGCCCGTCTTCGAATTCTTCGTGCACGTGCTCGACGTTGGCGGCCTTCAGCTCGTCGCTGATCAAACGCGCGCCCCAGCGGAGGTTGAACTCGTCTTTGGTGCCGCAGTCGATGAACAGGCTCTTGAGCTTGCGGTACACGTCAGCGTGTTTTGGCACGAAGCGGACGGGGTCGTGAACGAGCCATCTGTTCCACACGTCGATGCGCAGCCGGCCTGACGGCAGCTCGATGGGCAGCTCGCAGTTGAGCGGTTCGCCCTTCTTGGGCGAATACGCGGAGCCCATGCAGATCATGTTGATGACCGCGTGATCGTCGCCCCGCATCTTGGTGGCAGCCGCGCGGCCGATGAAGTCGCGGTACCAGGCCTCGACCCCGCCTGCTTTCAGCAACGCGCTGGCGGCCTGGGGCAGCTCGCTCATGTACGCGTACTCGAAGCACGCATCGGCGGAGTGAATGCCCACGTGCCCGAAGGTCTCCGGGTGAAACCGCGAGATCACGAGCGCGCCGTAGCCGCCGCTGCTCTTGCCCACCAGCGCCCGCGAAGCGCCCTTCGCCAGCGTCTTGAAGGTGCGATCGGCCCACGAGACGATGTCGCGCGCCACCACGTCACGGTAGCGGCCGATGCCCTCGGAGTTGATCCACTGCGAGCCGCCCAGCGACGACCAGCCGTCGATGAACACGCCCAGCATCGGCGGAATCTTTCCGTCAGCGATCAGCGCGTCGAGGCGCTCCGGCACGTTCTTGGTGAACGGCGAGACGTTGAGCCACTGCAGGCCCGAGCCAGAAAAGCCGTGAAGGAAGTACACGACGGGGTAGCGCTGATCGCCCTCGCCGTAGCCCGGAGGCAGGTACACCGGCACCGCGCGGGTCGAGGGATCGCCCAGCGGGTTTCCCTCGATCGAACCGCAGAACACCTGGTGAATCTGGATCGTGCCCTTCATTGCGTCTTTCCCAACCTCTTCATGACTTCCTGCAGGTCCATCCACGCCTTCTTCTTCTCGTCCGGCGAGCGCAGCAGATACGCCGGGTGGAACGTCGGCATCAGGTCGATGCCCTCGTACTTGCGCCACTGACCCCGCAACCGGGTGATGGGCGTCTCTTCGCGGAGCAGCGTCTGCGCGGCGAACTTGCCCAGCGCGACGATCACCTTCGGCTTGATCACCCGCAGCTGCGCCCGAAGGAACGGCTCGCACGACTTGATCTCATCGGGTTCCGGGTTGCGGTTGCCCGGCGGGCGGCACTTCACGACGTTGCAGATGTAGACGGTGTCGCGGCTGAACTTCATCGCCTCGATCATCTTCGTCAGCAGCTGGCCGGCGGCGCCCACGAAAGGAATGCCCTGCTTGTCTTCTTCTTCGCCCGGGCCTTCGCCCACGAAGACCAGCTCGGCGCGCGGGTTGCCACTGCCGTAGACGATCTGCTTGCGGCCTTCGCACAGCTTGCAGCGTTTGCAGTCGCCCAGCTCGCGGCGGATCTCGTCGAGCGTGTCGCCGGGGACGATGATCGAGGGCGCTTCGACCTGCGTCACTCGACTTCGTTCGACAGGAGCAGGAGCGGCCACCGGCTCAGCAGCGGGAACAGCGCGGGCCACCGGAGCAGGCGCCTTCTGCGCTCCCGGCTCCTTCAACACCACGCGCGTGCCGTCCGACTCCTGCCACGCGAGGTGGCGCCGCAGTTCGAGCGCGAGCTCAGTCCTCTCGTCGCTCATGAAGCCCCCAGCTTCTTCGCCACCAGGTCCCACATGCGTGCCGCGACCTCGCGCTTGGTGCCCTGGGCCGCAGTCGTCGTCCCATGCGAGTCGATCATCGTGACCACGTTGCTGTCGCCGCCGAAACCAGCACCGGGCACGGACACGTCATTGGCGACGATCAGGTCGAGGCCTTTGCGGGTGAGCTTGCCCTTCGCGTAGCTGATCACCTCGTGCGTCTCGGCCGCGAAGCCGACCAGCAACGGGCGCTTCCCGTTCGCCTG
>JAYVNA010000082.1:0-7284 GCA_043758715.1 Archangium sp. | reverse complement strand
ATTCAGGCCTGTCGACGCGCGAGATCGACGAAGTGATGCTGGTCGGTGGCCAGACGCGCATGCCGGCCGTGCAGGACCGCCTCACCAAGTTCTTCGGCAAGCCCCCCTCGAAGGGCGTGCACCCCGACGAGGCGGTCGCCATCGGCGCGGCGCTCTACGCGTTCTCGCTGACCGACAACACCAACCTCAAGCTGCAGCTGCTCGACGTCATCCCCATGGGCATCGGCCTCGAGAAGGCCGACGGCAACGTGCACCTGGTCTTCCCGCGCAACTCGCCCATTCCCAACGCCAAGCAGATCACCGGCACCACCAGCGTGAACAACCAGACCGAGCTCATCATGCGCATCTGGCAGGGTGATCACGACACGGCGAAGGCCAACGAACAGCTCGGCGAGTTCACCTTCTCCGGCATTCGCCAGGGGCCCGCGGGCAACGTTCGGGTCGAGATCACCTTCGACGTGAACATCGAAGGCATTCTCACCATGAACGCGCGCGATCCCGACACGGGCAAGGACATGAAGACCACCGTGCGCGTCACCCAGAGCTGAGCTGTTTCAGGGCTCCCAGCGCACCGAGCGCCGAAGCCACGAGCTGCCGCCGCGCCCATCACGCACCACGAAGTAGAAGTCGACGTCTTGCGCTTCGGTCGCGGCTTGATCGGGGCGCCACTTCGCGTTGTGCCGGCCGGTCATGCCCTGCAGATCGGTGCCGCCGGTGTTGTACGGGCTCATGGTGCCGCTGGTCGTCAGCCAGGTGACCTTCCAGCTCTCGGTGAGGTTGACCGGCTTGAGCTCGAGGCTGGGCACCACGTAGGTCTCTTCGAGGGCGCTGAAGTCTTCAGGCACCATGGGGAATTCCTGCTTTCCCTTCACCTTCTTCACGTCGCCTTCCGGCCACGGATCGCCGTCGAACTTGATGCCGGGCAGCACCGGGGTGACGTTCTGCTTCATCTCGGGGAAGAACTGGCAGGTGTAGACCATCAGCTTCTGCGCGTAGATTTTCTCGTGGGTGTCTGAGGCCGACAGCTCGAGCACCACGGGCACGCGAATGCCGCCGAGGCCCTTGAAGGTGTCCTGGTTGATCACCTCGAGCAGCAGCGGCGTCGCCTTGCCATCGTCGAGGAACTGAATGCCCGGCGTCACCTCGAGCGTGAGCTCGCCCGCGGTGGTGGTACCGCTCTTGAGTTCGACGAAGTCACCTTCGTTGTCGCACTCGCGATCACCGCGGTTGGCGCAGGCCAGCAGGCGGTAGTCGATCGATCGGCCGTTCCCCGCGGGGTCGGCGATCAGCGCGGTGAACTGCAGCGGCCGCGTGGCATAGAGCGCCAGCAGCGCGGTGAACTGCGGGGGCAACATGATGGTGCCCCCATCGGAAGCCCCGGCGACCGCGCCCAGCAGCAGCCGCGCGTTGCAGCCCTGCATCAACACTTCGGGCGGTTCGAACTGCATGCCCAGCACGCGGAGATCGTGCACGTTGGTGGGCTGGTCCTGGGGGGTGACGCACGCTGCCGCGCCCACGGCGAGCCCCATCAGCAAGCTGACGCGCCTCACAACGAGGCCTTGATCCCGAGGACCGGGAGAATGGGAATTCCGGGCACGTCGTACTCCTGCCGGTTGCGGTAATCGAAGAACGAGGCTTCGACGTTCGCCTGGTTGTAGACGTTCTGAACGTCCACGTAGACGTCGAGCGTCCACTTCTCGAAGAGGAAGTTCTTGTCGAGGCGAATGTCGAGCTGGTGAAAGTCTTTGATGCGTGACGCGCGAGCCGGGCCGAACTGGGCCGAGTAGTTGTTCGAGTCGGCCTGATAGATGTCGAAGTCGTGAATGAGCGCCGACTTGGGCCGGCCCGTCACGTAGCGGAAGCGCGCGCCGATCTCGAAGCCGAAGGGCAGCTTGTAGCTGCCGACCGCGGTCAGAATGTGCGTCTGATCGAAGGTGCTGACGACGTAGTCCCTGTCAGACCCCGCGCGCCGCTCTTCCGATCGATTGAAGGTGTAGGCGATCCACCCGAAGAAGTTCTTCGAGACCTCGTGGCGCAACATCACCTCGAGGCCGTAGGCGCGGCCCAGGCCCAGGTTCGCGGCCCGCGTGGTGGTGACCGTTCCATTGTCGTTGACGGTGGTGGTGCCGGGCGAGACCACGTTGTCGTAGCGGCGGTTGTAGAAGCCGGTGAGGTCGACGTTGATGTAGTCGGTGAAGCGGTGCGCCACGCCCAGTGAGCTTTGAAAAGCGCGCTCGTGCTTGAGGCCGGGCGTGCCGAAGGGCGGCGGTTCCATGTCGGTGCCCGCGGGAGGCTGGGTGTAGAGCCCGATGGAGCCCTTGAGCGAGGTGGTGTCGAGGATCTGCCAGCGCGCCCACAATCGGGGGTCGACGGCATCGCGCACCTGGCCGTGAATCACCGCGTGGCTGACGCGAATACCGGGGGTGGCGGTGAAGTTGCCGATGGTGAAGTCACCCTCGGCGTAGAGCGCGCCGTCGAAGGAATTGATCACCGTGTTGATCTGCTGCGTGTCGACCTTGGGGTCGGCGCCGGGGAAGCTGACGAACTGCACGCCGCTGAGCAGCGGCAACTCGGCCTTGCCCACCAGCGTCTGGTTGAAGACGTCGGCGCCCGCGCGCAAGGTGAAGAAGCTCGAGACGTCGATGCCGAGATCGGCGCGCACGCCGGTGATGAAGCGGTCGGCGTTGAGCTTGGCGATGCCGAAGTCGACCTTCGCCAGATCGAGGCCGCCGTACGGCGTCAGCTTGAAGGTGGCGTTGCCTGACCGGTAGTTCCAGCTGCCGATGAGGCGGTGAAAGGTCGTCCGGGTCTCGATGCTCAAATCGACGTTGCGGCCACCGCCGGTGGCGATCACCTTGAGGGTGTCGTCTGAACCGAAGGCGAACAGCGAGTAGCTCGACTGACCGTCGGCGAGCTTCTCGCCCTTCTTGCCGCCGACGTCGATGCGCACCTGGTAGTCCCAATACGCGGGCAGCACGAGCAGCGAGCCGCCCTGGGGATCCTTGGGCAGAAACAGCGGGAGCAGCGCGTCGATGTAGCTGCGGCGCGCGGCCGCGGCGACCGAGACGTCCTTGGTGACGGGCACCTCGACGAAGAGGCTGGTGTCGAGCAGGTCGATCTTCGCCACCCCATGCCAGGTGTCGACCGCGCCGCGACGGCTCGCCACGTCGACCACGCCACCGACCGCACGGCCGTAGCGGGCGCCGAAGCCGCCGGGGAAGAAGTCGACCCGATCGAGGAACTCCCCGTTGACGATCGAGGGACCCCCCGCGAGGTGAAAGAGCAGCGGAATCTCGACGCCGTCGAAGAAGGTGAGCGTCTGGTTGGGGTTCGCCCCACGCACGATCAACTGCCCCAGGCCGAACGGCGCCCGAGCCACGCCGGGGAAATTCTGCACCACGCGAATCGGGTCGCCGAACGTGCCGGGGATCTTCTGAATCTCGACGCGGGACAGGGTGCGGCGAACGACTTCTTTCTTTTCCTTGCTGTCGCGCACCACGGTCTGGAAGCCGGTGGGCCGGGGGAGGATGAAGTACTTTACCTCCTTGGTCTCGTTGGGCTCGAGCGGTTCCTTCGTCTTGAAGATCTCGTACTCGGCCGCGGCGATGCGCACTTCGCAGATGCCCGCGGGCACCTGGATGGAAAAGTGTCCGTCGTCGTTGGAGTACGCCTCTTTGTCGGGGACGTTGTCGCAGCGAATGACTGCGCCCGGCACGAAGCCGCGGCTGCCGCGCGCAAAGAGCTGACCTTCGAGCGTGGCGGTGGCGCCCGCGTCAGGCGCCTCTTCCACCCCGGCATCAACGACCTGGAGAGCGAAGTGGTAGACGTATTCGACCTGCACGGGCGCGGGCTTGAAGTCGACCTCGGCGGGCGTGAAGACGAACTGCTTGACCGCCGCGATCGCAGCCTCGTCGAAACCGTTGCCGGCGCCTTCTGCGAGCAGGCAGTCGCTGACCTTCCCGTCGGCGCCGATGGTGATCATCAGCTTCACCGACGCGGAGAGCCCGGTCTTCACCGCGTCGGGCGGGTACAGCGCCTCGATGAAGGTGACGAGCTCGGGGGCCTTGGTGAGCACCGGAATGTGGATGCCGGCGTCAACCTCTTCGCGCCGCACGGTTTCTTCAAAGGCGAGGGCCGGCCCCGACAACAGGGCGAACACCACCAGCACGACGCGCGCGAGACTCACGGAAATCGGGGAATAGCCGAGCGTGCGGGGAAAACAAACCACGGGGAGTTCTGGGCTGGCATGCGCGGTGCTCTGTAACTGGTCTCACCAGGGGGAACACCATGAAGAAAGGCAAAACGAAGCGCCGGGCGCGTCAGGTACCTGCGATGCGACGGCGAGCGAGAGTCGTGACTCAAAAGCGACTCACCGTCGGGGAGCTGATTTCAGCGGCGTATGACGTGCTGGGCGATACCCGGCAGGTCCTGCGGCTGCTGGGCTCCGGGCCGTTGTCACGGCGCATGGGGCGGAAGCTGGTCTTCATCTGAGGTGGCTCGTGGTAGGTCGGGCCCATGGCCCTCGACCCCAGGCTCCTCGAGATTCTGGCGTGCCCTGAAGACAAGGGCTCGCTGCTGTTCTTCGCGACCGAGCAGGTGCTCTACAACCCCCGGCTCAAGCGCAAGTATCGCGTCGAGAACGACGTGCCGCAGATGCTGATCGAAGAAGGCAAAGCCGCTGACCCGACTGAGCATGAGCGGCTGCTCGCGCTCGCCCAGCGTGACGGGGTCAAGCCGAACTTCTGAAGTGATTGGGCCGTTGCGGCTCGGCTCATGATCGACACCCACTGCCACCTCGATGTCCCGCGCTTCGACGGCGACCGGTCCGACGTGCTCACGCGGGCCTGGGCGGCTGGGGTCACGGGGCTCGTGATTCCCGCGATTGGCCCGACCGCATGGGAACCGCTGCTCGGCTGGCCTCAGCGCGACCCCCGAGTGCAGGTGGGCCTGGGAATTCACCCGCAGCTGCTGCCTTCGCTACCGCCGGGTGACGATGAGCGCCACCTCGCCCTGCTGGACTCGCTGTTGCCGCGCGGGGCGATCGCCGTGGGGGAATGTGGGCTCGATGGACCCAGCGAAGCCGGTGCGCCGATTGAGCGTCAACTGCGGGTCCTGCACGCGCACTTCGAGCTCGCGAAGCAACATGGGCTGCCGTTGCTGGTGCATTGCTACCGCGCCCACCCTCACCTTCAGCGGTATCTGAAGGACCATTCGATACCCGATGCTGGTCTCTTGATGCACAGCTATTCGGGCTCGGCCGATCTGACGCCTTTCTACGTGAAGGCCGGTTGCCACTTCTCGTTCGCGGGTCCGGTGAGCTTTCCGGAAGCCCGGCGCCCGCTCGAAGCGCTCAAAAAGATCCCGCTGGAGCGGCTGATGGGCGAGACCGACGCGCCCGATCAGGCCCCCCATCCCCATCGAGGGGAACGCAGTGAGCCTTCGTACCTGCCGCTCATTCTCGACTCGATGGCGACGTACCTCGGGGTCGAGCTGCGCGAACGGACTGCGGAGAATGCCCGCCGGTTCTTCCGATGCACCTTCGACGTGCGCTAGAGGGGCGTCATGCAGCTCGAGAACGCCGTCCCCGCCGTCGCCGTTGAAAAGCCCTTCCGCCTGCACCGCCGGTTCGATCGCACCGGGCGGTTGATCGGTGATGCGGGCATGCGCCGGCTGCAGGGTGCACGCGTGGCGGTGTTCGGCCTGGGCGGCGTCGGAAGCTACGCGGTCGAGGGCCTGGTGCGCAGCGGCATTGGGCACCTGACGCTGGTCGACTTCGACGTGGTGTGCGTGACCAACAGCAACCGCCAGCTGCACGCGACCGTGAGCACCGTCGGTAAGGCGAAGGCCGAGCTGATGGAGCAGCGCTGCAAGAGCATCAACCCGGAGGTCTCAGTGACCACCATCGTCGACTTCTACCGGGAAGAACTCGCCGAGCAGATGCTCGCGGGGAAGATCGACTACGTCATCGACGCGATCGACAACATCAAGGCCAAGCTGCACCTGCTCAACGAGTGCGTGAAACGGAAGATCCCCGTGGTGAGCTCGATGGGCGCGGCCGGCCGCCTCGACCCGACCTACATCCGGGTGGAGGATCTGTGCGAGACGCACATGGATCCCTTCGCGAAGGACGTGCGCAAGCTGCTCAAGCGCAAGCACGGCATCGACACCAACAAGCCGACGGGGATCACCGCGGTGTTCTCGATCGAGCCGCGCCGTGAGCCGTTCGACCTCAAGTACGACGAGGCCTCGGGCGGGTTCATGTGCGTGTGCCCACACGGGGAAAACGAATTTCACTCATGTGAGCACCGCAATCAGATCGACGGCTCGGTGGCCTTCGTGACTTCGATCTTCGGAATGCAGATCGCGGGCGTGGTGATTCGCCGCATCGCGCAGGGCCGCTAGCCGAGCTTCGCGAGCGCCGCGCCGAGATCGACCTTCATCGTCAACACCGCGGCCATCGGGTCGCCCTTCGCTTCGAGCCGCGCGATCGCGTTCTTGAGGGTGAAGGTGCGGGCGGTGAGGCCGGGCTGAACCTCGTTCCAATCGAGGGTCATCGACACCGGAGCCCCGGGCAGCGCGCGAACGCAGAAGGGAGAGGCGACCAGCTTGCCCTGCCCGTTCTGCAATGCGTCGACGTACACCCTGCCCTGCCGCTTCGGGATCGCGCGTTCCAGCGTCGAGATCTTCGGGTGGTCTGAGACCAGCAGCTGAGAAAGCAGTTCCGAGAGCTGCCGCGCTCCGGCGTGATCGAGCTGACCTGCCAGGGGAATAAGCACGTGCAGGCCGTTGGCGCCGCTGGTCTTCACGAACGTCGGAAGGCCCGCGCGTTCACACCGTTCATGCAACGCGTTCGCGAGCGTCATCACGTCTTCGAACGGCGCGCCCTTGGGGTCGAAGTCGATCACCGCCCAGTCCGCGCGTTCGAGTGAGCCGACGCGAGATGCGGGAATGTGGAGCGGCAAGGTGGCGAGGTTCGCGCACCACTCCAGCGTGCGCAGATCGTCACAGACGATCTGATCGATGTCGCGCTGCTCTTCTTCGTTGCGAACCCGAATGGTGCGCACGAAGTCAGGCGACTTCTGCGGTGCGCCCTTCTGAAAGAAGCTCTTGCCCCGAATGCCGTCGGGGTAGCGCGTGAGCATCAGCGGCCGATCGACGAGATACGGCATCAGCCACTTCGAGACCTGTCGGTAATACTCGACGAGCTCGCCCTTGGTGATGCCCTCATCGGGGAAGAGCACCTTGTCGGAGTTCGAGATCTTCGGCACCTGTGCGGCCTGCGCA
>JAYVNA010000081.1:0-7299 GCA_043758715.1 Archangium sp. | reverse complement strand
AAGGCAGATTCCGGGTGAGAGGGCGGGTTCGCCTGACCCTGGGGACCCCTTGAAAACCTTCCGCCTCCTGCTGCTCTCCGCGCTGCCGCTGTTCACGCTGTCGGCCTGTCCCGCCAAGCCCCCTGCGTGCGATGCCACCACGTGCTCCGGGTGCTGCGACTCGGCGGGCCAGTGCGCCAACGGCATCGCCACTGACAACTGTGGCACCGGCGGTCAGCTGTGTACCTCGTGTTTCGCGGGCCAGGTCTGCACCCTGGGGTTGTGTCGCTCGAACGGGAACACCGGCGGGGGCAGCGGCGGCGGGTCCGGCGGAGGCGCGGGCGGCGGTGCTGGCGGCGGCACCACCGGTCCTTTGATGTGCGCGGCCGGGAAGACCGCGTGCTCGAGCGTGTGCGTCGACACCAGGACCGACGTGCGCAACTGCGGCATGTGCGGCTCGTTGTGCAACCCCAACCAGTTCTGCGGCAACGGCATGTGCACCTTGCTCCCCGCGAACTGCGCCGGCGGCTGCCCCAACGGCTACTTCTGCACCAGCGGCAACGAGTGCAAGCCTGGCTGCTCCACCAACGCCGACTGCCCGCAGCCCGGCTCGTGCGACACCCGGCTCAACCTCTGCTCGTGCCTCAGTGGCTTTCACGGGTGTGGCCAGACGTGCGCAGCGGACAACAACGTCAGCGCTTGCGGCACCGCCTGCGCCAGCTGCGACGGCATTCCGAACGCGGTGGCGGCGTGCACGGCGAGCCGCTGCGACTTCACCTGCAACCCCGGCCTCCACCGCTGCGGGGGCGCGTGCAAGAGCGACACTGACGTCGCGACCTGCGGCACCAGCTGCACCCCCTGTGCGCCTCCGCCGAACTCCGTGGCGACCTGCTCGGGCCTCGCGTGTGACTTCGTGTGCAACACCGGCTTCCACAAGTGCGGCACGCAGTGTGTTTCCAACACCAGCGTCAACTCGTGCGGCTCGAACTCGTGCACGCCCTGCGCGCCCCCGGCCAACGCCGTCGCCACCTGCAACGGCTTTAGCTGCGACTTCACCTGCAACAGCGGCTTTCACCGCTGCGGCAGCGTGTGCGTCTCGAACACCTCGATCAACTCGTGCGGCAGCTCGTGCTCGGCCTGCGTGCCCCCGGCGAGCGCCACCGCCACCTGCGACGGCTTCTCGTGCGGCTTCAGCTGCAACACCGGCTCACATGGCTGCGCGGGTGCGTGCGTGTCGAACCTCAACGTGAGCTCGTGCGGCACCACCTCGTGTACGCCCTGCAGCGCGCCGTTCAACGGCACCTCGACCTGCAACGGCGTCGCCTGCGACTTCGTGTGCAACGGCGGCTCGCACCGCTGCGGCTCGGTCTGCTCGGACAACACCAGCGTGGCGGCCTGCGGCACCAGCTGTAACCCGTGCCCCGCCGGCCCCGCGAACTCGGTGCGCACCTGCGACGGCTTTACCTGCGGCTGGACCTGCAGCGCCGGGTACCACAACTGCGGCGGAGCGTGCGTCGCCGACACCAGCACCACCCAGTGCGGCGCCTCGTGCCTCTCGTGCCCCCCGGTCACCAACGCGCTGCCGGCCTGCGTGGGCGGCGCGTGCGACTTCACCTGCACCTCCGGCTTCCACAAGTGCGGCAGCCAGTGCCTGTCGAACACCGACGTGAACAGCTGCGGGAGCTCGTGCACCGCGTGTCCCACCGGGCCCGCCGGCTCGACGCCGAACTGCAACGGCACCACCTGCGGCTTCACCTGCGCCGCGGGCGCCAACTTCTGCAACGGCGAGTGCGTGCCCCCTGACTTCGCCAACGCCTGCGGATCGAGCTGCACCAACTGCACGGCCACCGGAACGTTCGATCGCGGCATCTGCGCGTCGGGCAGCTGCGGCACGGCGTGCATCACCAGCTGCAACTCGGCGTGCGTCGACGTGACGCGTGACCCGGCGAACTGCGGCAACTGCGGCACCACCTGCACCGGCACCCAGACCTGCACCGCGGGCGAGTGCCGGGCCACCTGCACCACCGGGCCCGCCTTCGAAGGCGCGCTGCCCTACGTGAACGTGAGCGCGAACGGCGTGTACAAGCTCGTCACCGAAGATCTCAACGCCGACGGGCACGTCGACATCGTCGACAACGGGTCGACCGCGGGCCTGCACGTGCGCTACTCGAACGCCGACGGCACCTTCCAGGCGCCGGTGCTGCTGAGCCTGACCTCGGTGCGCGCGAGCGGCTTCGTGGTGGTCGACCTCAACGGCGACGGCAAGAAGGACATCGTGGCCACCCGCACGGGCGTCACCAGCAGTCAGATCGCCGTCTTCCTCAACAACGGCACCAGCTTTAGCGCCGCCTCGTTGCTGAGCATGTCGACCTACGTCCCCACGGGCGTGATCCTGGTGGGCGACTTCAACGCCGACACCAAGGTGGACTTCGCTATCCCCGCGACCTCGACGTACCTCTTCTATTATTTCCAGTCGGCGACCGCGGGCGTCTTCCCCACCACGTACTCGGCGTATTCGCAGAACACCCTCGCCGGGGCGACGTTCGGGGAAGTGGCCGACTTCAACAAAGATGGCCGGCCCGACTTCGTGCTCGCCACCTCGACCCAGTGGCAGGTCTCGCTGCACAGCGGCACCTCGATGGCGACCTCGCCGCACACGGCGATGACTCCGCAGACCACCAGCGCGGTGTTCCCCGCCTTCGTCAGTTTGAAGACGGCCGACCTCGACAACGACACGAACCCAGACTTCCTGCTCCGATCCGCGGGCAATGCGATCTCGGTGCTGGGGACGGGCACGGGCACCTTCGGCGCGCCCACCACCTTCGCGTTCGGCGGCAGCTCGCCGATTCTTCCGGTCGACTTGAACGCCGACGGCCTGCTCGACCTGGTCAGCGGGGGCAGCTCGATCGTCTACCTCTCGGCAGCGACCACAGCGGGCGTCTGGCCGGCACCGGTCAGCCGGCTGCTCAACGCGCCGGGCACCAATCAGATGGCGATCTCCACCGGGCAGCTGGTGGGTACCGCCGCGCCTGAGATCTTCACCGCTCCTCAGAGCGCCAGCACGGTGCAGGTGAGCATTCTGGTGAACGAAGGCACGGGCTTCTTCCCGGGCGTTCGCAACAGCGGCACCACCAGCACCAACGTCACTGGAGTCGCGGGCGACATCGATGGCGATGGTGATCGCGACTTGATCGTCAGCGGGTCGATCGCGCTCAACGCCACTGGCACCGGCAACGTGCTGCTCGGGAACAACACCGGCAACTTCGGCTCGTCGGTCGGCACCGTGACCCTGCGCGGCGATGAGATGGCGATCGGCCGCCTGAACGGAGACGCCTTCGCGGACCTGGTCGCCACCATCGAGAGCAGCACGCTCCAGGGAGTCGACGTGTTCCTCGCCACCGGCGGTGGCGCCTTTGCGGCTCCCGTGCGCCTCGCCACCACCGGGCTTCCGGCGAAGGTGGTGATCGCGAACCTCGACTCCGACGCGCTCGCCGACATCGTGGTCGGCACCGCGAGCGGCGTGGAGTGGTTCAAGGGCAACGGCGACGGCACCTTCGCCGCCGCGCAGATCGTCGGCACGGGTCAGACCGTGCAGGCGCTTGCGGTCGCCGATCTCAACCTCGACGGCAAAGCCGACCTGCTGGTCAACAGCGGCACCGGCTCGCTGCGGGTCTACCTGGGGTACGGCGGGGGCACGTTCCCGCTCAGCCCCTTCGTTCAGTACACGACCTCCAGCACTGTCACCGACGTCCAGAGTGTGGACTTCGATCGCGACGGGCGGCTTGACGTCGCGGTGGCCGCCAGCACCGGCGTGTTGCTCTACAAGGGTAACGGCGCGGGCGTCCTCACGCAGCAGACGACCCAGAGCACCATGCTGGGGCGGCTCTCGGTGGTCGACCTCGACAACGACGGGCTGTTCGATCTGCTCACGAACAACGCCGGCGAAGTGCAGGTCGCGCGTGGGCTGGCCACGGCCTTCACGTTCGCGCCCAAGGTGAACTACGTGCCGGGTCGCACGCTCTCGCCCGCGGTGGTGCTCGTCGACAAGTTCAACAACGACACCTTCCGCGACGTGCTGGTGCTCGCGACCAACACCGAGGTGTGGACGTACCTGGGCATTTGCCGCTGACCATTTCGGGGCGAGCAAGTGCCTGAATTGACGGGTCTCCGACGAGGAGGCCATGCAGTTCAAAACGGCTTGAACTATATGAACGGGCATGGACGCCTTCGCCGCCTTTAAGCCGTTCCTCACTCAGGTCGAGACTTCGCTCACCGCTCAGCTCGGCGGTGAAGAGCCCTCGCCCGACGACACGTTGCTGCTGGCCGCGCGGCACCTCTGCCTGAAGGCGGGCAAGCGGGCGCGGCCGATGCTGGTGAAGATCTTCGGCGACACCCTGGGAGTGCCCGAGTCGAAGCTCGTCGACCCCGCGGTGGCGGCCGAGCTCATTCACGCAGCCTCGCTGCTCCATGACGACGTGGTCGACAACGGCATGTTCCGGCGCGGCAAGCCGACGGTGAACGCGCGCTGGGGCAACATCGTTGCGGTGATGTCGGGCGACCTGCTGCTCTCCGGGGCGCTGCTCAAGCTCTCGAAGTTCGATCCCCGCATCGCGCAGGCGGCGCTGGCCACCGTGACCGAGATGACCCGCGCCGCGATGGACGAGGTGCAGGCGCGCGGAAACCTGAACCTCACCCTGGAGCAGCTCAAGGCCATCGGCGAGGGCAAGACCGGTTCGCTCTTCGGTTTCTGTGGCAAGGCCGCGGCGCTGGTGGCCGGTGACGAAGAGGCCGCGCGCCGCTTCGACGCGTTCGGCCGCCGCATCGGCGTCGCCTTCCAGATGGCCGACGACATTCGCGACATCTCCGGCACCGACGAGGGCAAGCCGCAGTACGCCGATCTGCAGTCGCGCACCCCGAACCTCCCGGTGGTGCTGGCGGTCTCCCGCGATGCCCGGCTCAAGCACCGCATCGGCGATGCCTGGGGTTGGACCGCGCTGACCGCCGACAAGATCAAAGAACTGGGGACCGCGGTGCTGGTGACGGGCGCCCTCGACGACGCGACGGTATTGATGAATCAGGAGATCGATGCCGCGGTCGACGCCCTGGGCCCTTACGCGCAGAGGGAATCAGGTGCGAACCTGGTGATGTGGGCCCGCACGTTGGCCCGGGGAATCGCGCTCAAGGGGGCCGCATGAAGGGGTACCTGTGGCAGCAGGAAGCGACCGCCGACCGCCCGAAGGAACTGCTGCACTGGGAATCGGTGGCCATCGACGCGGTCGGCAACGTGATCGAGTTCTGGGGCTTCAAGCGCAACCAGGGCCGGGTGTGGGCGCTGCTGTACCTGCGTGACGTCGCCCTCACCGCCGCCGAGATCGAGAAAGACCTCGCGCTGAGCAAGGGCGGGGTGTCGATGCTCATTCGAGATCTCGAGCGCTGGGGGGTGGTGCTGCGGGTGCGCACCCCCTCTGATTCGTCGTGGCGCTACCAGGCCGAGACCGACCTGCTCAAGATGGCGCGCCGGGTGATCGAAGAGCGCGAGTTCTCGTTCATCGCGCGCATTCGCGCGGACCTCGAAGAGGCCCGCAAGCTTGCCGAGGCCGACGACACCACCACCAAGTCGCAAGAGCAGCGGCTCAAGCGCATGGAGACCCTCGCCGAGGCCACCGAGAAAGCGCTCAAGCTCTTCCTCAAAACCTCACGCCTGGACGTCGGCGGCATGTTCGAGGTCTTTCGCAGCTGACCTGGGGGCGTTACAGAGCGTCCGCATGGATGCGCACTACGACATCGTCATGAATGCCCGGCAGCAGGCTGGTGAAGGCCGCCGGTTCTACTTCGCCTATTCGACCATTCTCGATCGCCCGGCCTTCGAAGAATGGCGCGAGCAGCACAGCTACCAGTTCTTCGATCTGCCCGCCGGGCGCCCCGGTGAAGCCGTCGATCTCTCGCTGGTCTACGACTTCCCCTCGCGCTGGTGGGGCGGGCGGGTCGCGGGCCTCAAAGATGAGCCAGGCTCGGCGGTGCACGGCGTGGTGTTCGAGATCTCCGAGAAGGACTGGCCGATCATCCAGCACAAGGAAGGGGGCGTGACCGGCATGTGCGTCGAGCGTCCGGTGAAAGTGAAGCTCGCGGACGGCGTGGTCGACGCGTTCGCCTTCACCACCAACCCGCAGCGCGCTTCGACCGATGGGCCGGTCAGTGATCGGTTCGTCGAGGCGATCACCCGCGGCGCGGAAGCCGCGAAGCTTCCCCCGGAGTGGCTGGCGAAGATTCGCGCGCTCGCTCGTTAGAGCAGCGTCTGTTCCTGGCTCGCGGGAACGAGCGTGCCCTCGACGCCTCCATCAGGGGGCGTCGCACCCAAC
Source organism: Archangium sp. (assembly GCA_043758715.1). GTDB lineage: Bacteria > Myxococcota > Myxococcia > Myxococcales > Myxococcaceae > Archangium_A. Next base: position 961 of record JAYVNA010000081.1, on the reverse strand, counting down.
ACGGGCAGTCCGGGCATGGTGTCGAGGAAGCGGAAGAAGCCGGTGTTCTGCCCGGCAGGCACCGTGACGCTGGGCACGGCCAGCGGGCTCGCGCAGGTGGCATCGGCTGCCGAAAAGAACTGCGTCGTCACCGAGCTCGAGTTCAACCGCACTACGAGGTCGGCCGAGACGGTGGTCATGTTCCCGAACGCATCGCGAACGAGGTGGGAACGCGCTTGAGCTCGAGGGGGAAGGGCATCACCGCGGGCCCGTTGGTGGCCTCGGCGGCAGCCATCGTCGAGCCGAGCACCAGGAAACAAACCCACTTGGAAAGCCTGCGCATGAACGAGCGCGAGGCTACCAACCGCCTCAGCGGAACCCACCGTGGGCCGCCCACATGTGGACGGGTCAGCGTCGCTTCACTTCGATTTGGGTTCGTCGATCGGCGCGAACCACGAAACGGCCAGCGGGGGCAGGGTGATCACCGCGCTCGCAGGCTGGCCATCCCACGGCTTGGTCTCGGCCTTGAACGGCGGGTTGGTCACATTTGACCCGCCGAACTCGGCTGCATCGGTGTTGAGAATTTCCGCCCAGTAGCCGCCCGCGGGCAGCCCCACCCGCCACTGACGAACGACCGGCGACATGTTGGCGACACAAACGATCTCCCGCCACGCGTTGTGACCGCGCCGCACGAAGATGTAGACGTTGTCGGCCGCGGCATCGGCCTGCACCCACTGAAAACCCTGGGGCCAGAAGTCGCTCTCGAACAACGCGCCTTCCTGCCGATAGAGCGCGTTGAGCTTGCCCACCAGCTTCATCATGCCGGCGTGCCGCGGGTAGGCCGCCAAATGCCACTCCACGCTGGCGTCGTGATTCCACTCGGTCCACTGCCCGAGCTCGTCGCCCATGAAGATCAATTTCTTGCCGGGGTGAGCCCACATCCACCCGTAGAGCGCGCGCAGGTTGGCCTGCTTCTGCCACT
>JAYVNA010000080.1:0-7301 GCA_043758715.1 Archangium sp. | reverse complement strand
TCGAAGCGCGCGCGCACCTCGAGAGCTGTGCTTCGTGCCGCGAGACCGCGCGCGTGTTGGGGCTGGCCGCGATGCCTGCGCTGACCGACACCGAGCGGTTGTTGCTCAATGGCCTCGCCGCCACCACCGTCGAGCGGGCGCGTTCACAACGCCGCCGGGGGGGCTCGCTGCGCCGGGTGGGCTCGTTGGCGCTGGCCGCGGGGCTGGGCGCGTTGTTGGCCTCGGCCCTGGTGGGCCGCACCGTCAAGCTGGCTGAGCCCGAAGTGCGCACGGTGATGATGACCGCGCCTGAAATGCCGGTGCTCGAGTTCGACGAAGCCAACCTTTCCGACGACGAAGTGTTCTTTGATGTGGGTTGGCCATCGCCGACCGAAGGAGACCTGTGATGAAGACGAAACTCGTGTCGCTGATGGTCGTGTTGGGTGCGCTCACCGTGTTCGCTGCGCCGCCGCCCGCGGGCAAGGGAGCGCCGGGCCCCGCGCCTGGCGGTTGGGGTGATGGGGACCGCGGCGATCGAATGGAAGCACGCGAGCGTGAAGCGCGGCTGATGTACGTGGTGACCATCGCCGAGGCGCTCGAGCTGAACGAGGCTGATGCGATCAAGCTCTCAGAGAAGATCAAGGTGCTCGACGAGAAGCGCCGCCCGCTGCGCCAGGCGATGGGCGAGGCCATGCGCGCGGTGAAGGACGCGGCCGAAGGTGATCAGGCTGCGCTGGGTCAGCTCGACGCGAACGTGGCGAAGGTGCTCGATGGCCGCGCTCAGATGGCCGTGCTCGACAAGGAACTCTTCACCTCGCTCTCGCAGGGCTACCCTCCGCAGAAGCGCGCCAAGCTGGCGCTCGCGCTGGGCCGGCTCAACCACGAGATGAAGGGCTTCAAGAAGGGCCGCGGCGGCCGCGGTGGCGACGAGCGCTGAAGGTCACCAGCTGACGAGGTACTGCAGGGTACTGCCCGCAGGCAGGTGACGGGATCGCTCCACGCGGCCCGTCGCCTGCGTCACTTCGAACACGTAGCGCAGCACTCCGCGCCATGAGTTCTCGACGTGCGCTGCCACCACCCGGGGGTACTGCACCTGCACCACGCCTGAGTTGTTCCCGGCATCGGCCGTCCAGGTGATCGCGATGCCCCTCATGGCGACCTTCACCACCGTCTCGAGCTTGCTCAAGACCGCCACCGGAGAACGTTGGCTCGAAGCGAGCGTGCTCTTGAGCATCGGCAAGACGATCGCGCCGAACCGATCTCGCACCGCGACGTACGCGAGCTCTTCGAAGGCCGGCCCGCCGATCGCCGCGATGGCCGCTTCCCCCACGGCCTCGAGGGAGAGGGCAGGGTGCCAGGTCTCTGCCCAGGGGTTGCTCACCATTTCCTTCACCGGCGGGCTGAGCTTCTGGACGATGGCGTCGAAGTGGGGGGAGCTCTTTAACGCCCGCACGATCGCTTCGACCCAGGCGCCGCTCACTTCGTAGTCGGCCATGGGCTTTCGTTTACTGCACCCCCGTGCTGTTAGACATGGTGCATGAGCAAAGCGATTCAGGTGCATGGGCCCGGTGATGCATCGGTGCTCCAGCTCGAAGAAGTGAGCGTGCCTCCGCCCGCTGCGGGCGAGGTGCAGCTGCGCCAGACGGCGATCGGCGTGAACTTCATCGACGTCTACCAGCGCACGGGGCTCTACCCGCTGCCGTTGCCTTTCACGCCCGGGCAAGAAGGCGCGGGCGTGGTGACGGTGCTGGGGGAGGGCGTGAGCACCCTGCGGGTGGGGCAGCGGGTGGCGTACGCGGGGCTCATTGGTGGTTATGCCGAAGTTCGAAACGCGAAGGCCGATCGGTTGATCGTGTTGCCTGATGACGTGACCGACGTGACGGCCGCCTCCATCATGCTCAAGGGCATGACGGCCGAGGCGCTGCTGCGGCGCGTGCGCCCGGTCGGTGCTGGAGACTCGATTCTGTTTCACGCGGCGGCGGGCGGCGTCGGGTTGATCGCGACGCAATGGGCGAAGCACCTCGGGGCCCGGGTGATCGGCGCGGTGGGCAGCCGGCAGAAGATCTCGCTCGCAGAGCCGAACTGTCACCACGTCATCTGCTTGTCAGACGGGCCGTGGGTCGAGCAGGTCAAGCAGCTGGGCGGCGGCCGCGGGGTGCAGGTGGCCTACGACTCCATCGGGAAAGACACGCTGCTTCACTCGATCGACGCGCTGGCCCCGCGGGGCATGCTGGTGGCGTTCGGGCAATCGAGTGGGAAGCCGCCCCCGCTCGAGCTCAGCGTGCTCGCCGCGCGTTCGCTGTACCTCACCCGGCCCACGCTGTTCGCGTACATCGTCACCCGCGCCGAGCTGGAAGAGAGCGCCAACGCGTTGTTCGACGTCATCCGTTCGGGGGCGGTGAAGGTGGGCGCGCCCACGGTGATGCCGTTGGCACAGGCCGCCGCGGCGCACCGGGCGCTCGAGGGCCGGCAGACGAGTGGGTCGGTGGTGTTGATTCCGTGAGGCGGAGCGTGCGAGGGACTCTCCCCGTGCGCGCCTTTGCCCTGTTCTCTTCGTTGTTGCTGCTCGGCTGCCCCGGGCCGACGGTGGTTGCCGACGCGGGAAACACTGCGGTCGATTCGGGCACACCTGACGCGGGCTCGACCGACGCGGGAATCGTCACCGTGTTGCGGGTGAGGTACCCCGCGGGAACGCAGTCGGTGTCGGTGCGCGGCTCGAAAGCGCCGTTCAACTGGAACACCGGCGTGCCGATGGTCAAGGCGAACGCCGACACCTGGACGCTGTCGGTCACCACCGTGAGCGAAGACTTCGAGTGGAAGCCCCTGCTCGACGACGCCACCTGGTCCAAGGGGCCCAACTACAACGGCCGCTTCGGCGCGGTGAACGAGATCGCTCCGCACTTCTTCCGCGACAACGGTGAGTGGTCGATTCGCTGGCCCAACTTCACCTCGACGCTGCTGGGGAACACGCGGGGCGTCTACGTGTACCTGCCTCCGACCTACCTCGAGAACGCGGCGGCCCGCATGCCGGTGGTCTACATGCACGACGGCCAGAACCTGTTCGATCCCGCGGCCTCGTTTGGGGGCGTCACCTGGGGCGTGCCTGAGACGCTCGACAGCGCCGCCGGCACCGGACGTTTCCGCGAGGCGATCATCGTGGGCCCCGAGAATGCGGGCGCGGCGCGCATCTCGGAATACACGCCCACCGCCGACCCGAACTACGGCGGCGGCAACGGAGACCTCTTCCTGCGCATGATGGTCGAGGAGCTCAAGCCGAAGGTCGATGCCGAGCTGCGTACCTTGCCCGGCCGCGAAGACACCGTGCTCATCGGCTCGTCGCTCGGCGGGCTCATCAGCAGCTACGCAGGCGTGCGCAAAGCAGACACGTACGGGCTCATCGGCGCGATGTCCCCCAGCGTGTGGTGGAACAACCGGGTGTTGCTCACGTTCGTCGCGCAGACCGGCACGGTGCGACCGCTGCGGGTCTACGTGGACAGCGGGGACGACAACGACGGCACGGCCGACACGGTGGACCTGGCGGCCGCGTATCGCGCGCTGGGGTATGCCGATGGGAGCACGCTCAAGTACGTGCTGCAGCCCGGCGGCGCGCACACCGAATCGGCCTGGGCTTCGCGGTTGCCGGGCGCGTTCGAGTTTCTGCTTGGACCTGGCCGCTGACCGCGGCGTCTTCTGTGACACACTGGAAGGCCCATGCGCAGACACCTGCTCCCTCTGGCGATGCTCTGGCTCGCCGCCTCTGGCTGTAATTGCGGCAAGCCGATCGTGACGATGACGCAGTCGTCGCTCACCATTCCCATCGACGTGCTCGACTTCGGCGTGGTGGCCGAAGGCACCTCGAAGGGCAGCAAGTTCCGCATCGAGAATGTCGGCCGTGCGCCGGTGAACATCACGGTGACGCTCGAGGGGAGCAGCGACTTCGCCCTCGGCACCGTGCCGGCGAGCGTGGAGGCGGGCGGCTTCATCGAGGTGCCGGTGACGTTCACGCCCGTGGGGCCCGGGTCTGATGAAGGCATGGCGTCGATCGCCAGCCCCGGTGAAGAGATGCCGCTGGTGGTGATTCTCAAGGGAGGCCCCATCGAGCCGCGCCTCGACTTCGTGCCCAACCCGCTCGCGTTTGGCCCCGGCAACCTGCCGCTCGAGCGCAAGACGGCGACCCTCAAGAGCGTCGGCACCTCGGCGCTCACCGTGCGCAGCGTGGGCGTGGTGGCGACTGGCAACCCGAACTTTTCCATCGTGCCGCCGCAGTTGCCGGCGCGGCTGTTGCCGGGGGAAACGCTCGGCGTGACGGTCGAGTACTCGCGCACCGCCCTCACCACCACGGGCTTCATGGAAGTGTTGTCGGATGAGCCGGACGGAGGACGCCGCTTGCTGGAGCTCTTTCCCGACCCGCCGACGGTGTGTTCAGATCGGGTGGACAACGACAATGACGGGCTCATCGATTTCCCGGCCGATCCCGGTTGCCAGGACGCGGCAGACAACGACGAGTCGAATGCGGCGCAGTGCGTGAATGGCGCGAGCCAGCCGTGTGACATCGGGACTTGCCAGTTCGCGGGAAATCGCACGTGCGCGAACAACCTCTGGGGCATGTGCATGGGCAGCTGTGATGCGGGCGTCGCCGATGCGGGGTTTGACGCGGGCGTGGACGCGGGCGTGGACGCGGGCGTGCGAGATGCTGGTAGCTGCAACCCGATCGGCACCTACACCCTCGATGCAGGTTCGATTCAATACTCGTGCTGCGACTACCTGGGCAGCGGGTTCATTCTCGTGAACATCGACATCAACCGCTTCCAAATTCAGGCCTCCAATGTCCGGCCGCTACCGACTCATTCGGGTGGAACGATCCCGGTCGGCATGCAACCCGTGTGTCCAAACGGAACCTTCAGCTACACGAAGACCATCACGGGGGGCTGCGACGAGACCTACACGCTGACTGGTACTTTCGTCGGAACGGACACCTTCGTAGGTACCTACTCGGCACAGTTCTCGGGAGCTCAGTGCAGCGGCGCAGAATGTGGCGGCATGGACTGCACCGATCAGTCTTGGAACATTTCGGCCGGCCGCTAGGCGTCTGCCCTCTCCCCGAGCCTCTCCCCCGCGGGGGAGAGGGGGACAAAAGTCATCGACCGGCGAGGAACTGTTCGACGCGCGCGGTCTTCACCGATTGCCCTTCGGACGCCCGGTAGATCTCGAGCGCTTCGGTCGCCAGCTGCTTCACTGAGTCAGGCTCACGTTTGTCGGCCGCCTTCGCCCGGGCCAGCGCGAATCGCGCATCGGCTCCGTAGACGCGCCAGGGCCGGGTCTCTTCCACCAACGCGAGGGCGCGCTCGAGCGTGCTGATGGCGGCGGCATTGTCCGCGAGCGCGAGGTGGCTCTCGCCTTCGGCCAGCAGCGGCTGCACCAGCTCGGGGCTGCGGGCGCCGACTTCCATGCCCGCGCTGACGCCCCGGGTGGCGTAGCCCAGCGCGTCCTGCGGTTTGCCATCGAGGAGCGCGATGAACGAACGCACGGCCTCTGCCTCTGCGAGCAGCGGCGCAATCGGGAGCGGCGTGAGCGCCAGCACCGCGTCGATGTCGGTGCGAGCCGCGTCACGCCGGCCCATCGCGAGCAGCACCTCGGCGTGCGTCAACACGGTGGCGGCGACGTAGGGGTGATTCGGCGGGTACGCCTTCTTCGCGATCGCCTGCGCGCGCGCCACCATGCCTTCGGCCTCTTCGTGCCGCCCCGATTTGCTCAGGGTATCGCCGAAGTTGTTGAGGGTGACGATCAGGCGCGGGCTGTCGGGGCCGAACAGCTTCTCGCGGGTGGCGATGGTGCGGGTGAACGCCTCGCGCGAATCGGTGACGCGGCCTGAATAGAAGTACGCGTTGGCGAGCGCGCCGCGCACCAGCGCCACCTCGGGGTGATCGCTCGACACTTCTTTCTCCCGGAGCTGAAGCGCCCGCTCGAGGTGCGGCACCGCGCTCTGGGGATCCTTGGCGTCGGCGAGGCTGTTGCCGGTGTCGAATTCCAACATCCACAGGCGCGGGTGATCGGGCCCCAGAATCGTCTTGGCCAACGCGAGCGCCTCGAGGTGCTGGGCGACCACCTCGAGCCGTTTGCCTTCGACGCTGGCGAGGCGCGCGATCGCTCGCATGCGATCGAGCGTGAGCACGTCATCGCCGCCCATGCGCTCGATGGTGGCGCGGGCGAGCGAGTCCCACACGCGGCCTTCGGCGGGACGGGCCAGGTGAAAGCCCACCACGGTGGTGAGCTGAATCGACGCGGTGGTGAGCGCTTCGTCGAAGCCGCACGCCTGCGCAGCCAGGGCGGCGCGCGTCCACGCATCGGCCGACTCGGCGTACTTGCCCGCGGCGGAGTGAAGCGCGCCCAGCAACGACAGCGTCTCGGCTTCGAGCGCGCGCCGGTTGAGCTCCCTGGCCGAGGTGAGGGCCTGGTCGACCAGCGGCGCGGCGTCGGCGAGCTTGCCCGCGTCGATGAGCGATCGCGCCCGGGCGAGGGTCAGCTGCAACGAAGTCACCCGCGCCTCGTCGCCACCCGACGCGAGCAAGCGGGGGTCGGTTCTCAGGCGAGAGAGCTGAGTGCAGCCGCGAACCGGCGTCAGACTCCAGGCCATCGTTCCGGCGCGCTCGACCACGCCTTCGTCGGCGCTCGCGAGCACCGTCACCACCGCGGCGAGCTCACGCTTTCGCTGCGCGAGGCACGCGGCTTCGAGCCGGTAATCCGCCTCCGGGATCTCCTTGCGCACGAGGGCCTGCTCGCACGACTGGGTGGCCGCCGCCGTCCAGTCCTTCGCGTGTGAATCGAGCGCGCGTTGCGCCGAAGCGAGCGCCGCCGCCGCGAACGGCTTGTTCACCCCGGTGAAGGCGCTCACCAGCTGGGCGCGCAGCGGCTCGTCCCACACGCCGGAGAGCTCACCTGCGATCGCCTCGCAACGGCCCCGCTCGGCGGCGCGCGACCACAGCTGCAGCCCTCCGACCATCACCAGCACGGCCATCACCGCGGCCCAGGGGAGCGCCTTGCGTTTCCACTCGTCGGGAGCGCGCTCGAGCTTGGCGAGCAGCGCCTCCATGGTGGGGAAACGCTTCTCGGGATCGCGCTGAAGCCCCCGCATCAGAATGCCGTGCACCCAGTTCGGAACCCGCGTGCCGCGCGGCCTGGGGGGCAATACGCCGGTCAGCAGCGCGTTGGTGACCTCGAGGATCGAGTTGCCGGTGAAGGGCCGCTTTCCGTAGAGCCCTTCCCAAAGGCAGATGCAGAACGCGAATTGATCGCTGCGCGCGTCGGGCGTCTTCGCTTCGGCC
>JAYVNA010000079.1:0-7305 GCA_043758715.1 Archangium sp. | reverse complement strand
ATGGGCGCGAGATCGTAAGGCTCGCCCGCGGCGCTCACCTTCCACCCCAGGTCGAGGCGCCCCGCGCCTTCGCCCAGAGAAAGGCACTTCTGCAGGTGCTGGCGGTGGGAACGGACCACCTCCATCACCTCGTGTTTGGTCAGCGATCCGGGAGCGTTCAGGCGCCGAGTGTCGAGCTGGGCCCACAAGAGAAGGTCGCCCTTCTTCAGCCAGCCGCCGACGTGGGTGCCGAGCACGCTGGCGAGCGCACCCGACTTGATCACGGAGCTCGTCGCCATGTCCGGGGGCACCGCCTTCTCCTCGAGCATCTCGGCGCTCAGCAGGGTCCCCCCAGGCACGTCGGTCTTTGCGACGAGAACCGGCACCTTCGTGGTGGTATCGAACTGGGACCACAGCAGCGCGTCGCCCTTCTGCACCGCCACCAGCAGCCGCTGGCCCACCACGTACGAGACTGAATCGGGCTTGATGATCGACGTGGTGGAGAACTGCTCCGGCATGGTTCGTTGCTCCAGCATCTCCATGGTCACGAGGGTGCCCGCTTCGATGTCGACGCCCGCCACCACGATGGGCACCAGGTTTTCTTCGACCACCGCGGCCTTCTGATCTTTCACGGCGGGGGCGGGCTGCAGGCGAGCCGCTGAGATGAAGCCCAGCGCCATCACCGCCGCCACGCCGGTGATCCCGACAGTTCGCCAACCCACCTTCTGCGCCCGCTCGATGGCATTGAGCAGCGCGGTCATCGAGGAGAAGCGCCGCGAGGGCTTTCGCTCCAGCCCCTTCTTCAACACCGCGCGCAGTGCGCCGGGGATTCCGGTACCGAAGCGGGGCTTCTCTCCCACACTGGTCGCCAGCTCGGCCCAGGTCTCGCCCTTGAACGGCCGCTGCCCCGCGAGCGCCTCGACCAGCGAGACGCAGAACGAGAACTGATCGCTGCGCTCGTCGGCGGTCTCCCCATCGATCTGCTCGGGCGCCATGTACGCGAGCGTGCCGACGATCGCTCCGGCGCGGGTGACCACGAGTGAGTTGGTGGCGGGCAGCTCCAGGGTCGGCCCCGGGCGCGAGAGCCCGAAGTCCGTCACCCGCACCCGATCGTCGAGACCGACCAGCACGTTGGCGGGCTTGAAGTCGCGATGCACCACGCCGGCTGCATGGGCCGCCGCCAGCCCGCGCCCCGCCTGCAGGAAGTGCCCGAGAATCTCGGAGCGCCGGTGCTTGGCGCGCTTGAGCCACGCCTCGAGGGTGACGCCGGTGACGAGCTCCATCACCAGGTAGAGATCGTTGTGCCACTCGCCGAGCTCGAACACGGGCACCACGTTCGGGTGCGCGAGCTTCGCCATCACCTGCGCCTCTCGCAGCAGCCGCGCCTGCGCCGCTTCGTCGCGCCGGGCGTGCAACAGCTTGAGCGCGACCCGGCGATCGAGCGTCACGTCGCGCGCCTGGTACACCACGCCCATGCCGCCCCGGCCGAGCTCACGCTCGATCTCGTAGCGGCCGACGCGCTGGCCGGGGCTCAGCTCATGACTGGGGCGCTGGCCGGGCAAGGTCTGCTCGGAAGCAGCGGCGGCGACGGCCCGGCGGCACGCCTCGCAGCCGTCGAGGTGCGCTTCGAGGGCCGGCAGCTCGGTGGCTCCACCGCGGGCGAACTGGGTCAGCGTGTTTTCGTCTGGGCACATGGTGTGGTGTCTCCCTTTCAAAAGAGAGGACACAAGCTGCGGACCCGCATTGCATTTTCAGCTGCTGGAACTCTCCAGGAGCCTGGAAATGCTCAAATCGAGCTCACTGTCGGCCACGCGCATCAGGCTGTCGAGGGCTGAAGGCGTGAGGGAAAGCGAAGCGCTGAGCAGCTGGCGGGTCTTCTCGAGCAGCGCCGCGCGGCTCAGGCTCAGCCAGCGCGAGACGGTCGAGGCGTCTTTTCCGTACATCTTGCCCACGGCCGCGCAGGTGAGCCCGTCGAGGGCCGTCAGTCGCATCAGGGTTCGTTCGCGGGGCGTGAGCGTGCCGACGGCCTGGGCAAACGCGGCGCGGAAAGACTCACGGTAGCGAGCGCGCAGCAACGCCAGCTCGGGATCGGCGTCAGCGATCGGGTGGTCGGGGAGCTGACTGACGGGATCTTCGCGGGCCCCTGGACGTTTGGCGTTCAGGGCGACGCGCACCGCCACCGCGCGGATCCAGGAAGCGAGCGAGCCTTGCCCTGAGTAGTCCGCGAGTCTCGGCTCGGGTGGAAGCAGCAGCCGTTCGCGGACCAACTGCGTCACTTCGTCGACCAGGGTGTTGCTGGTGTCGAGAGGCACGACCGCGCGGCGCACTTCGGTGATCAGCAGCGCGTCGAGGTAGTTCAGCGCGCGGGGATCGTTCGCGAGGCAGGCCGCGGCGAGCAGGAGATCAGCGCCGTCGACTCCGTCACGCGGGGCGAGGTCGATGACCTTGATTCCCGGCCAGCGGGTCTCGAGCTCCGTGAGCCAGTCGGGGGAAGGCACGCGGGTCAGTGTAATCGGTTTGTACGCCCTCTCCCCGACCCTCTCCCCCGCGGGGAGTGGGAGCGCAGGAGACAGTTCGATTTACTTCTGGAGCGTCAGGGTGTGGCCGTCGTCACCGAGATCTGCCCCTGAGGCGATCGTCAGCGTCTTGTACCCGGGCGACTCGACCGTCACCGGCTGCCCCGCGAACGGCTGCCGCTGGGTGAAGAACACGTTGGCCAGGGTGTTCGCCCGCAGCTGCGCGATCACCTCTTCACCCTGCTTGAAGGTCACCGAGGTGTCCGCGAGGTAGTTGCCGTCACCATCGAGCACCTTGAGCCAGAAGCCCTCGTCAGGCATCAGCTCGAGCTCGAGCACATGATCCTTCTTCGAGGTCGCGTTGCTCAGCAGCGAAGGCGAGAACCCATCGGCTACCGCGATCAGCCGCGACTTCTCCACGGGCGCTATCAACTTCAGCTGCCCCTTCGCGCTCGTGAACCCCTTGAACAGCACCTCGGAGGGACACTCGGTGCCCACCGGGCAGCTCATCGGCTCACGCGTGATGGTGACTTCGAGACAGGTGACCGGCCCGCCGGTACGCGCGTCGAGCAGCACCACGTCGCCGGGCTCAGAGGGACCGCACGAACGCCCCTCCACCTTCACCGCGTCTTCTTTCGCCTTGTCTTCGTCCAGCCGGGAATCGCCGCCGCCCACCGCGTCCTTCGTGGTGACGCAGGCGCACAGACTCACCGCCAGGCACAGGACGACCCAGCCCCTCCCAGGCGTGGTCACGAAATCAGGCCGAGAACGACGAGCCGCAGCCGCACGACGACTTCGCGTTCGGATTCTCGAACTTGAAACCGGCCGACGTATCCGTCTTCACGTAATCGACCTGCGTACCCTTGAGGTACTGGGTCGACATCACGTCGGTCGCCATCATCACGCCGTCCTGCGTCCACACGATGTCGCCTTCTTTGGTCTCTTTGACCAGGTTCAGGTCGTAGCCGAGGCCGCTGCAGCCGGCGGGCACCACGCGCACCGTAAGGTAGTGACCATCGAGCTTCTGCTCGGCGATGACTTCCTTCACCTGGATGACGGCGCGTTCGGTGAGCACCATCGGCTTCGAGTCGGGGGTGGTGGCGGGGGCGGCGGGCGTCTCGACAACAGGGGTGGCGACTGAGGTGTCCATGGCTCTCTCTTATAACGGTGATCTTCTCAGCGACAAGCGGCGGCGGCCCACTTCACTTCTTGTCCAGGTCGGCCGAGACGTCTTCGTTGAACTCGATGTTCTTCGCGCCGTCGCTGAACTTCACCTGGAACGGGTGGGGATTGGCGAGCTGCTCTGACCGAATCTCCAGATCGTGCGTGCCGGGGAAGAGACTCAAGTTCACCCCCACCTGCCCCAACTTGTAGTTCCCGCGCCAGATGGTGCCGCCCTTGAGCGAGGGGGTCGTCCTCACCCGCACCGCGCTCTCCTTGAACACCTTGCTGATGAGCTTGAGCTCATTGGGCTGGCCGTACTCGATGGTCTCTTCGAAGCGGATGCCGCGGTCTTCGTTGACCAGCAGCACGGTGTCGCCGACGAACGCGCCCGACTGCTCGTCGATGGGAGTGCGCCCCAACTCGAGCGGCGAGCGGTTCTTCACGCCCTGCGGCGGCACCACGGTCACCATCACTGGCGGGTTGGTCTTCACCGAGAGGCGCACCGGCACGCCGTCTTCCGACAGGCCGTTCTTCTTCAGCGCGCCCAGCAGCAGATCCTTGAAGACGAACACCAGCACCAGCGCGCCGATCAGCACCAACACCGAGATCAGCGCCTTGAGGCGGGACCGTTGGCGGTCCTTCATGCCCTGCACGTCGACGATCTTCGAGATGCCGTCGCCGGAGTTGCGCTGCGCGGGCATCGACGCCCGTGACTTGCTGCGCGCCGGAGCCTCGGGCATCGCCTGGCCAGAACTGGTGCGGCGCTTGACCTGCCCGGTGCTGGAGCGGCGGCGCGGCTGCTCTTCTTCACCCTCTTCTTCTTCCCGGGGGGCGGAGGCCGCGCCGGTCGAGGTCCTGCGCTTGAGCACCTTGCGCGGGGCCTCGTCTTCGGGCGCCATGCGCGTCATCTCCGGGCGCGAGGCGCGCGAGGCCACGGTGTGATCGTTCTTCTTGATGTACGCGCGGCTGGGCACCACCGTACCCGCGGGGAGATCGTAGCCACCACGCAGGCTCGGCCCGTCCTCATCGTCTTCGGGATCCTGCTCCTCGTCCGGAGCCATCGTCGGCTCGTCGTCCAGCGTCATGCTGGGCGAGGCGCGCACGGGCTCAGGCTGCTGCGGCCGCGGGGCCCGCTGGGGTGGCGGAGGCGCGGGAGGCGGCTGCGTCACCGACTGCGGCGCCCCGCTGTACGAGGCCGGCACCGGGTTGCTGGTGCTCGACTCGGTGGAAGGGTTGGGCGCCCCCAGCCGCGCTTCTTCACCGAGGCGATCGGCGAAGAGCGCCGCCATCAGCTCGGAGACCTCGGCGCTGGTCGCCATTTCCTTCGCGTTGAGGAGGTACTGCTCGAGCGACCGCTGGAACTCGCGCGCATCGACGTAGCGATCGTCAGGCGCCTTGGCGAGCGCGCGCATCACGATGGCGTCGAGCTCCGTGGGCACTTCGGCGACGGCCGAGGGAGGGTCAATCTTGCACTCGAGCGCCGCCTGCAAGGTCGCCAGCTCGCTGTCGCGCTTGAGGGGGCGAACGCCGGTGACGAGCTCGTACAGCACCAGACCCAGCGCGAAGAGATCGCTGCGGGCATCGAGCGGCTTTCCGGCGGCCTGCTCCGGAGCCATGTACGCAAACTTGCCCTTGATGGCGCCGGACTTGGTGTTCGAGACCTGATCGCTCGCCTTGGCGATGCCGAAGTCGACCACCTTCACCGCACCGTCGAAGCTGATCAGAATGTTCTGCGGCGAGATGTCGCGATGCACCACGCGCAGCGGCCGGCCCTGCTCGTCGTTGCGGGTGTGCGCGTAATAGAGGCCCTGGCAGGTATCGGCGATCACGCGCAGCGCGATGTGACGGGCGATCCACTGCCCGGTGCTCCAGGCGCGGCGCATCACGCGGCCGAGGTCTTCGCCGTGAATGAACTCCATCGCGATGAAGAACTGGCCGCCGGTTTCGCCCAGATCGAAGATCTGCCCGATGTTCGGGTGATTGAAGCGGGCGGCGATCTTCGCCTCGTTCAGGAACATCTGAACGAACTCGGGGTCCTCCGCGAGGTGAGGGAGAATGCGTTTGACGACGACGTGGCGGTTGAAGCCCTCGATGCCGCTCTGCTTCGCAAGCCACACCTCGGCCATGCCGCCCGTCGCGAGCTTCTTGATGAGCGTGTAGTTGCCGAAAGACTGGTTGACGGACATCGCAGTACCGGACTGAAGCGAGGCATCGTAAGAAAGGCTTGTCGAAACCACAATGTTCCTCAGCGCTTACCTCGCCATCATCTTGATGCAGCTCCCGGTCGACGTCCGGGCTGGTGAGAACAAGCTCACCCAGCTCGATTTGAAGGAAACGCCCAACGGGCTGGCCTTCGACTGGAGCGACACCGAAGAGTCGCTTCGCGGACAGGTGACGCCCAACCCGGTGCACGCGGGCAGAAGCCTGACCATTTCCGCGGTCTTGCAGCCGTTGGCGGGCGACGATTTTACCGGTCCCCTCACCTTTTCCCTCCGCCCGCTGGAAGAGATGGGCTCCACCTGGACCGAGACGGTCGAGCGGAAAAAGGGCGAACGCGGGTGGGTGAAAGAGGTGACGTTGGCCGAGCCAGGCGACTACAGGCTCGAGATCAGTTGGCGCACCACGCACCACAAGGTGGTTCGCGGGGTATTACCCGTTTCTCCCGGCACCGTGCCGGTCTGGGTTACCTGGCTGTTGGGCGGCGGGTTGATCGTCACCGCGCTCAGCATCGGGTTGTGGATTCTGTTCGGCCGCAAGGAGTCGGCCTCACCTTGAGCACCATGAAGAAGCGCGCGCTGGGCCCCCGCAAGGATCGGGGCCCGAAGGAAAAGAAACCGAAGCGCGACAAAGATCCCAACTCGCTGAGCAACCGCGCGCTGCGGGAAGACCTGGTGATGCTGGCGTGCCTCGAGGCCTACGGCGCCGTTCGCCATGACGGCCGGCTCGCCGATCGCGCCCTCGACTTCACGTTGCGCCGCGAGAAGCACCTCTACTCGCAAGAGCGCCGCGCGGTGGCCGAGCGGGTCTACGCGTTGCTGCGCCGCCAGCGGCTGGTCGATTTCCTGGCCGACATGAAGGTGAAGGGCTTCGAGGCCCTGGTCTCGAGCCGCAAAGACATCTACCGCTTCGCGATTTCCCGCGTGCTCGAGGGGGAAGATCCTTCGGCGGTGGTTCAGACCCAGGGCATGCCGGGCACCGACGCCAGCTGGCTCAAGGCGCTGCCGCACGCGCTGACCAAGCTGGTCGAGCTGCCCGAGATCGAACACTTCGCGATCGAAGCCTCGATTCCCGACTTCCTCGCGAAGAAGTTGATCGAGGAGCTGGGCGCGGAAGCCCACGAGGTCGGCCAGGCGATGAACAAGCGCGGCCCGCTGTGTGCGCGCACCAACCCGCTCAAGGGCACCCGTGAAGAGGTGATGAAGCGGCTGGAAGCAGAAGGGGTGAAGGTCTCGCCCACCAAGCTCTCGCCGTTCGGCCTCGTGCTCGAGACGCGCACCAACGTCTATTCACTCGAGACCTTCAAGGAAGGCTTCTTCGAGGTGCAGGACGAGGGCAGCCAGATTCTCGGCATGCTGGTCGATGCGCCTCCGCGAAAGGTGATCGACGCCTGCGCCGGTGCGGGTGGCAAGGCCCTGCAGATCGCAGC
>JAYVNA010000078.1:0-7308 GCA_043758715.1 Archangium sp. | reverse complement strand
CGACGGGCTGGTTCACCCACCCCATCACCGTCATGCGGTGGCGCCTGCTGGAATGAGCGCGCAGTGAGAAGCGAAAAGCCCCGGGGGGGCCGCGGGGGTTCAGGCTTTGCCGCGTTGCCCGATTCGCAGCGGCCCTCGGCGCGCGAGAAGGACGCTCACGGCACGAAGTGGGCGTCCTAAACCCCCAGCGACCAGCGGGTTGGTCTGTGCGGGTTTGAGTCGACGTGAATGGGTCGAAGCTCGAGTGAACTCGTCACAAGAAGGCGGCGCCGAGAGGCATGCACGATTCGAGCGACCGGCCCGACACCCTTCATCACCGCCTTCCCCAAGGTTGGTGCAGTTGAACGTGCGCCACGCAGCCAGCAAAGTCAGAAGGGGCTGTCGATGCAGAACTTCTCGCCGCACGTGTTGCTCGCGCACTTCGGCTTCTTGAGTCCGAGCTTGCCGCAGTCAGCGTCAGTGGCGCAGGGCAAGCTGCACAGGCCCGCGGTGGTGGCGGCGGTGCCCGCGTCAGGCGTCGCGCTGCAGATCTGACACGACTGCCCGTCGCCGCACTCGGTGGGCTTCGGAGGCTCAGGTGAGCGATGCGACGACGCGCTTGAGCAACGCCGATTCTTCGGGCTTCACCTTGCCGTCCGCGAGCACCAACGCACGCGCCGCGGTGAGGGCATCGTCTTTGCGGCTCTTGAGCAACTCCCAGTTGGGCTCGCCGATCTTCCTGCCAGCCTTGAGGTCCTCCATCAGCACCTTGAGCTCAGGCTCGGGCACCGACCAACTGCGGCCCAGGCCCATCACCATGTTTGCTTCGTGTTGTTCGACTTCCCCGTCCACCCACGCGACCAGCAGGAGCAGCTTGAGCACTTCGAGGTTGAACGTGTCTTCGGCAGAGAGGGCCATGGCGGGCCGAAGCTACACCGAGTGAGGGCGAACGGCGCCAGCCGCAGGACGGGGGAGCTTTTGAAGCGCCTTGAGCACCTTGGTCCGCGCGTCATCGAGCAGCGGCCGGCCGTGGCCCGCGAGCACGTGTTGATAGGGAAACCCCGCCGCGTGGAAAGTCTGGAGCGAGTCGTGCGCCTGCGCGAGGTCGAGGGAGTACGCGTCGTAGGGCGGCACGAAGTCGATGATGATGTTGAGCGGCGGGCGGGCGGTGAGCAGGGTGTCACCGGTGAGCAGGCAGGCGGTGCGCTCGTGGCGGAAGAAGACCGAGCCCTCGGTGTGTCCGGGCACGTGGTGCACCTCGAGGCCGGCGATGGACTCACCGGCATCGAGCGCACGATCGACGCGCAGCTGCGCGGGCCAGCGATTTTCGATCGCCCCCAGCGTGCGCTCGAGCAGGTTGCCCTTCTTGCCGAGGCGATGACGCGCGGCGGAACCGTCGAGCACTTCGGCGTCGGCGCGGTGCGCGTAGATCTTCACCCCGAACTCGCGCTGCAGCCAGGCGGCGTTGCCCGCGTGATCAGAGTGGCGATGCGTCAGCAGCACGCCGGTGAGTTCGGAAGGACGAAAGCCCGAACGGCGCAACTCGGCGCCCAGTTGCCACCGCTCAGTCCAGTGACCTGAATCGATGAGCCAGCGATCACCCGGCCCGCCGTCGAGCAGGTAGACGTTCGAGACGAACAGCGTGCTGAAGCGGAGAAAGGGGTGGACGACGACGCGCATCGGGAAGGTGAACCTAGCCGAGGGCAGCTCGCACTGGGGGGTGCTGGCTGGGTGAACAATCGCGTTCAGATCATCCGGCTTCTGGAAACAGCGCATGAGTGACATCACGGGTGCATGCACCTCACTCGATGCATTTCAGGTCTCGCGGTCTTCGCGCTCTTCTCGTGCGGTCAGGGTTTCCCCTCTGAGGACGGGGGCACGATCGACGCGGGATCCATCGACGCAGGAACGATCGATGCCGGCGCCAGCGCGGGCCTGACGAGCACCGCCTTCGCTGATGGTGGGACGATCTCCGCTCGTCACTCCTGCGCCGGAATGAACCTCTCCGTCCCGCTCGAGTGGAGCGCCATTCCCGCCGCGCAGAGCTACGCCGTGGTGATGACGGACACGGCGAACAGTCTGCTCCATTGGGTGATTTGGGACATTCCCTCGTCGCGGCTTGCCTTGCCGGAAGGCGTGGAGAAGGTCGCCCAGCCCACGGTGCCCGCCGGCGCGAAGCAGGTGCGCAGCTACGATGGTTCGACCTATGGCTACCTCGGCCCGTGCCCGCCAGCGACGCACGTCTACCGGTTCGAGCTCTTCGGTCTTGATGTGGCGATGCTCCCCGGCGTCACCACGACTTCCACGCGCGCGGAGGTGATGACCGTGATCACCGCCCACACCGTTTCCGGAACCCAGACGCTCCAAGGCAGCTACACGCCCTGACCGACCACTGCGCGGCAGCTACAGCACCTCTCCTTCTGTGGGTGTGCGGCACGAGCCCCCGGAGAGCGAGATCGTGAAGGGCAACGTCTTGCGCTGCAGACCAGGGTGCAAGAACACCTCGAAGTGGAGGTGCGGTGTGATGGGCGTGAGATTGGTTGAGCCCGAGAGCGCCAGCACCGAGCCACGGCCGATCGATTGCCCGTCACGCACCAGCACCGTGCCGCGCTTGAGATGCGAGTACTGGGTGAACGTGCCGTCGGCGTGCAACAGGCCCACCGAGTTTCCGCCCAGGCGCGTGCCGTCTTCGGCGTCGTCTTGAACCCACACCACCAGCCCGTCGCGCGCAGCGAGCACCGGCGTCCCCTCGGGCATGGCGAAGTCGATCGCGTGCCTGACCTGGCCGTGATGCGTCAGCGCCCCGTCGAAACCCTGGATGACCTTGAAGTGCCCCTCGGGCCGGAACGGGATGGACAACGTGCACGCATCGGGCGAGGCCCGGGTGGAATCGCCGAGCACCGACGTGAAGGTGTACGCGCAGCGCCAGCGCTGCCCTGCCTTTCCTGGCCCCACCTCGGCGAGCACCGTTTCTCCCGCCTTCCAGATCACCCGCGTCAACGGCAGCGTGGAGGGCGCGCAGTTCTCGTCGTCCGCTCCGGGGTCGAGGGTGACGGTGACCGGCAGGCCCGGGGCTTCGACGGTGACCACCAGGTTGAAGCGTTCGTTGCCGAGCGCGACGTCCCTCATGTGCACGCGCGGGGTGACGGCGGAGCTGACGGAACCAATGAGCAGCAAGGGGAAGATCAGAAAGCGCATCCGGCGCACCTTCTCTTGCGGCAGGTCTCCATCTCAACGTGAGCAGCGCGCCCACCTGCCAATCGCCGCTTCGCACGAGAGCGCTGATCAAATCTGTCGGTCAGGTACGCATCGAACCCTGATGTCTGGTGGTGTCCGCTTCTCTCGATGGGGGCTGCGCGACTTCGATGCGGGGCGGACTATCCGAGGGCGAGCTCGCGCTGGGGGTTGAGCAGAGCGCGCAGATCGTCGATCCAGCTGCCGTCTTCGAAGTTGGCGGACGTGACGGTGACAAAACGCCAGCCGAGCGCCTGCAGGCGGCTTCGTTGGCGGGCATCGCGATCGAATCGTTCGCGCTGCGAGTGCCATTGGTAGCCGTCGACGTGCAGCGCCACTTTGAGGAAGGCCCAGGCGAAGTCGACGCGCATGACGAAGCTGCCGTCGCGATCGAGCACGGTGAACTGCAGGTCAGGCGGCGTGAGGCCGAGTTGGCGCAGCTTGCGCAGCACCTTCACCTCGAGCGGCGACTCGGTCGGAGTGCCCGAGCGGATCTGCATCAGCGCGTTCAGCTTGCCGAGTCCGGGGGTGCCGCGAGGCTTGAGCTGCTTGAGGTAGGCCGCGATCCAGTCGCCGGCGTACTTGTAGCGGCGACGAGCAGAGTCGAGGGCGAGCTCGAGTGCTTCTTCCGCGAGCACATCGGCGAGGTCGACGAGGGTCCGCTCGACGCGGGTGATGTGCCAAACATCGCTGTAGACGAAGGCCGGTGGCCCGCCGAAGGGACGATGGAAACGAAGTCCGTCGATCGCCTTCTTCGGGGTCCACGAAGCGGAGAGATCAACCACGGTCGGGGCGCGAAATCCGTCCAGCCGGTGAAGCCACGCGGCAGTCGCGTGCGAGAGCACGACGCCATCGCCGCCGATGAGCACCCCGGCCATCGCCATCTGCTGCCAGGTCGCGGGCGAACCTCGGAGGCGGAACACGTGCTCGTGAAGCCTCTCGAGTTCGCCGGTCGCCACCTTCCAATGCAGCGACGAGCGCGCGAGGCCCGCGTCAGCGAGTTGTCGCCGTGACAGAACCCCGAACTGACGCTGAGCCAACCCTGCAAGTTGCTGTATCCCGCCCATTCAACCCTCCGCGGTCTTTCTCGCATGCGGCACCGACATCAAACGGCAACAGCCCTGGGGAAGGCGGTCAGTTCGGGTCTGGCTGGTGTGCTGGAAGCGAACAGGCTCCTCAGCTCGCGCTTCTTGTGACGGGTTGACTCGCGCTTCGACCTATTCACGTCGACTCAAACCCGCACAGACCAGCCGATTGGACGCTGGGGGTTTAGGTTGCCCACTTCGTCCCGTGAGCTCCCTTCTCGCGCGCCGAGGGCCTCTGCGAATCGGGCAACGCGGCAAACCCTGAAACCCCACTCCCCTCAGGGCTTTTCGCTTCTCACCCCGTCACCAGGTGACCCCTCCCATTCGAATTGCTTTGCGTCCGGTGGGTGACACGCTCTCGTGATGAAGCGGAGCGACTTCGACGGTCTCCTGCCGCGCTCGCCGGACTGGTGGGAGAACAAGAGCGTCGGCCTCGTCTCCACCTCGAGCCACTCCGAACTCCGTCACGCCTGCTACTTCCCGGAGACCCTCAGCGGCCGAAGTCTGCTCGCCGCTGAACTCGTCGTCGCGGACCAGCAGGGCTATTGGATCGGCTCGTGCGTGGTTCACCCCGCCTTCGCGCACCTGTTCTCGGGCATCCCCTCGCATTTTCACTTCAACGATGGCGTGTACTTCGACGACATCGCCGGTCACGAGTGGCAGCAGAAGGTCTCGATCACCCCGACGGAATGGATTCGCACGAACATCCTCGCGCTCGAAGATCTGCACCGGAAAATCGTCGCGAACCAGGCGCAGTTGCGCGAGGAGGCGCTGCCCGACCTCGACCGCGCGAGTGGGATCATCGAGAGGCTGGTGAAGGACTACAAGTTCAAGGCCGGCGACTTTGCAGACGCCGCGGCAGCGACGGAGGAGTTTTGCCGGCGCATTGCGTACAAAGCTGACTTCGGAAGGCTGCTGCACCCGCACCTCTCGGTGCAGAGATTCTTCGAAGCGAAGAGCACCCTCACCTGACCGCGCTCGATCAGTAGACCATCAGGTTGCCGGCGCGAATGAAGCAGGCCCGCGTCTGGTCGGCGCCGTCCACCGAGGCACCGATGCCCCCGGAGTCCACCGCGCCCAGCTCGAGGCGTTCCCAGAAATTGCCGGCACCGGGCGCGATCGCCTCGAGGGTGCCGCTGTGGTTCGACAACAGCCGCGGCAGGCCGGCGGCGTCGATGGCGACGGCGTTCTGCGTGAGCGAGAACGTCTCGACCAGCGACTGCTGGAAGGTCGTGTTTGGAAAAGTGGTGTTGAGCGCGAGGTCGTACAGCCCCGTGCTCGCCAGCAGGTAGAGCCGCGCGCCGCGGCCCGCCGCAGACGCGAAGCCGCCGATGGTCTTCGAGAACGTCACCACCTCGGTCGCGGCAGCGGTCCACGACATCAGCCAGCTGTTGCTGTTGCCCTGGATCGGGAAGAGGAGCCTTCCGGCCGCGTCGACCGTTGCCTCTCCGGCGAGCGTGTAGCTGGTCGTCGTGCTCAGCCCCGAGGCCGGGAACGCGACGCTCTGGGTCCACGCGCCCGCACCCGTACGCACCGCCACGGCCGGCCGGTAGTACGAGCTGTACGACGTGTAGACGACCAGCGGAGCGCCCGTGGCCGTCAGCGCGAGCGCCGCGACGCCCTGGTAGAGCGGCAAGGCCGTCGAGTCGACGCGCTCGCGCAGCCAGGTGGCGCCGCTGCGGGTCGCGTAGAAGACCTGGCCGTTGCGGTTGTAGAGCAGGTGCGGCGTGCCGTCGGCGGCCAGCTTGAGCGAGACGAACGAAGCGACGCTGCCGCCCGTCGCGAAGCCAAGGCCGTCGACCGTCTCGGCCTGCACCGCGCCGTTGACGAGCTCGCCGAACTGCAACGAGGGGTGGACGACCGTCGTCCAGGCGACGAAGACGCGGCTGCCCGGCGTCTCGAGGTCGCACGCGTTCGCGCTCTCGGCGGTTGCGGGCAGGGCGACGATGGGTACGCGCACGAAGGCGGTGATCGAAAGGGTCAGCGTGGTGGTGCCCGTCGCGGCCTGGTTGTCGGTGACGATGAGCGTCACGGTGTACGTGCCTGCGTTGGCCCAGGCGTGCGAGGCCTGCGCGCTCGCCCCGCTGACCGCGGGCGTGCCGTCACCGAAGTCGAAGCGATAGGTGACGATCGACCCGTCGCTGTCCGTCGAGCTCGACCCATCGAAGGCGAGCAGGCTGGTCGCCTGGCCCGTGACCGGCCCGGTCAGCCGCGCCAGCGGTGGCACGTTCGAAGTGCTGGTGGTGACGGTGAGCGTGAGGGTCGCCGTGGTGGTGCGCCCCCCGCCATCCGTCGCGGCCAACGCGATGGTGTGCGTGCCGACCGAGAGCGCGGCCGTCGACAGCGGGCTCCCGGTGCCCAGCGAGCCATCGCGGCTCGAGCTCCAGCGCAACGACGCCCCGGTGAGCACGCCATCTTCGGGATCGGTCGCGGTGCCGGCGAAGGTCACGCTCATGCCGGCGCTCACCGTGGTGCCGCTGACGGGCGTGGTGATGGCCACCACGGGCGCCTGGTTGGCCGGCAGCACCGTCACCTGCACGCTGGAAGACCCGGTGTTGCCTCCGGCGTCGGTCGCCACCAGGGTCACGACGTGCGCGCCCACCGAGAGCGTCGAGACCGAACGCGGGCTGCCGGTGCCCAGCGAGCCGTCGAGGCTCGAGCTCCAGCCCAGCGAGGTGCCCGTGAGCGAGCCGTCTTCGGGGTCGCTGCCCGTGCCGGTGAAGACCACGGTGGCGCCCTGGAAGATCGTCTGCGCGCTCGTCGGAGCGGTGATGCGGGCCGTCGGCGGCTGGTTGCCGGGCGCGTTCACCGAGATGGCGACGGTGGCGGTCGCGTTCGCGCCCATCGAGTCGGTCGCCGTCAGGGTCAGCGTGTGAGCGCCTTGCGACAAGGTGACGCTGCGCGCGGTGCCGGTGCCCAGCGCTCCGTCACGGCTCGAGCTCCACGCCAGGGCGGTGCCGCTGAGCACGCCCTCTTCGGGATCGGTCGCGGTGCCCGTGAGCGTGAAGGG
>JAYVNA010000077.1:0-2308 GCA_043758715.1 Archangium sp. | reverse complement strand
AATACCTGCTCGACGTCTCGCGGTTGACCAGCTCGCAGCTTCACCTCCAGCCCACCGAGTTCGCGCTCGAGCAGCTGGTGCGCGAGGTGGCGCTGCGGCCCGACAGCACCGCGACCACGCCCCACCCGGTGACCATCACCACCGACGGCGACACCCGCGGCAGCTGGGACCGCGCCCGGCTGGAACAGCTCATCACCAACCTGCTCGACAACGCGCGCCGCTACGCACCCGGGCCGGTGGAGCTGCTGGTGCGCGGCCAGGGCGACGAGGTTTCACTCTTCGTCACAGACCACGGGCCGGGCATCGAGCCCGCCGAGCTGCTCCGCATCTTCGAGCGCTTCAACCGCGCGCGCGCCCACGACGACATTCGCGGGTTCGGCCTGGGGTTGTGGATCGTCTCGCAGCTCGCCGCGCACCACGGAGGCCGGGTGGAAGCGAAGTCCACCCTGGGGGACGGCGCGATCTTCATCGTCACGCTGCCCCGTACCGTTCCGTCGCAGCCAGAGGTGTGAAGTCAGCTCTTCAACTTGTAGCCGACCCGCAGCATCTGCCACGCGGTCACCGTCGAGCCCACCGCCAACACCAGCAGCAACACCAGCCCCAGCGGCGAGGTCTGCGGCAAGCCCAACATGCCCGCGCGCAGGCCCTCGACCATGTGCACCACGGGGTTGAAGAGGCTGATGGTGCGGAAGGGCTCGGGCAGGTGCTGCACCGAATAGAAGACGCCGCCCAGGAACGTGAGCGGCATCATCAGGAACGTGGGGAAGAAGTTGATCTGCTCGAACTTCTCCGCCCAGATGCCCGCGATCAGCCCGAGCATCGAGAACACGTACGCCGAGAGCAGTAAGAAAAGCAGCGTGCCGCCGAGGTACACCAGGTGGCCGCCGGTGAAGAGCAGCGCCACCACCCAGGTGAGCAGCCCCACCAGCAACCCGCGCGTCATGGCGCCCGAGATGAAGCCGATGAGCAGCTCCAGCGGCCCCAGGGGAGCCACCAGCAGGTCGACCAAGGTGCCTTGAATCTTGGTGATGAAGAACGAGCTCGAGGCATTGAGGAACGCGTTGTTCGCGATGCCCAGGAACACCAGCCCCGGCACGATGTACTGCACGTACGGCACGCCCTCGACTTCGCTCTGCCTCCCGCCCAGGGTGTAGGCGAACACCACGAAGTAGAGCGAGGTGCTGATCAACGGCTGCAGCACGGTCTGCCCGGGCACGCGCAGGAAACGGCGCACCTCTTTCATGAACAACGACTTCGCGCCGATGACGTTCAACTGCCCACCTCACCCTTGAGCACGCGCAACATGATGTCTTCCAGGCGCGCCGGCTGCATCGCCACGTCGGCCACGGGGAGCCCGGCCGCGAACAGCGCCGAGAGCACCTGCGCCGAAGTCTGCGTGCCTGCGTGTTCCAGAAAGTGCAGCTCGAGCCCCTCGGCCGAGAGCGTGCCCGCCGCGCCCGCGGGCAACTGGGAGACCTTCGCGCCGAAGCGCACCACCAGCTGCTTTTGACCCAGGCGCTGAATGAGCGCGGTCTTCTGCTCGAGCAGCAGCAGCCTGCCCTTGTCGATGACGCCCACGCGGTCGGCGAGCTCTTGCGCTTCTTCGAGGTAGTGCGTGGTGAGCACCACCGTGGTGCCTTCGGCCTTCAGCTTGCGCACGTAGTTCCACAGGTCGCGGCGCAGCTCGACGTCGACGCCCGCGGTGGGCTCGTCGAGGAACACCAGCTTGGGCCGGTGCACCAAGGCTTTGGCGATGAGGAGCCGCCGCTTCATCCCGCCCGACAGCGCCCGGGTCTGCGCCTCGGCCTTGGCGGTCAACGAGAGCGCGGCCAGCAGCTCGTCGATGCGGGCGTCGTCACGCTTTTGGCCGAAGTAGCCCTGCTGAATTCCCAACGACTCGCGCACGGTGAAGAACGGGTCGAAGTTGATTTCCTGCGGCACCAGGCCGACGCGGTACCGCGGGGTGATGGGGTCGACGTCGAGGTCGATGCCGAACAGGCGCACCTTGCCGCTGGTCTTGCGCACCAGGCCACACGCGGCGCCGATGAGGGTGGTCTTGCCCGCTCCGTTGGGGCCGAGCAGGGCGAAGATTTCACCCGCCTCGATGCGCAACGACACGCCATCGAGCGCGCGCATTTCGCCGTACTTCTTCACGAGACCTTCGACTTCGAGCACCGGTGCCATCGAACGTCTTCCTCTAACGTGCAAACGGATGGATTGGGAAACAGCATGCGAGTCCTGTAGACCCCAGGGCCTCGTGACCATGAGAACGACCTCTCTGATGCTCGCTACGGTGATCGCTTTGGGC
>JAYVNA010000076.1:0-2309 GCA_043758715.1 Archangium sp. | reverse complement strand
CTTCGGCAGCAGGTAGCCCTCGACCAGGTCGTCCTCCAGCACGCGGCGGCCCAGCGACCACACCGGCGGGTAGAGCCGCATCGATTCCTTGATCACGTACATCGCGTAGGGCAGCCGATGCACGTCGGCCATCGTCGGCAGCGCGCCGTTGAGAACGCCCTTCGCTTCCGCCGTCATCTTGCGTTCCACCTCGGCGTTCTTGCCGAGCAAGACCATCGTCCACGCGAGGTTGTTCGCGGTGGTCTCGTGACCGGCCAGGAAAATGGTCATCACCTCGTCGCGCAGCTGTGCGTCGTTCATGCCCTCGCCCGATTCGGGGTCGGTCGATTCCATCAGCATCGCCAGCAGATCATTCTTGGGGCCGCCGCCCTTGCGCCGCTCGGCGATGAGGTCGAGCACCACGCGGTCGAGCTCTTCGAGGGAACGCTTGAAGCGGCGATTGGTGGGCGTGGGCACCCACTCCGGCGCGCTGAGCGGGTGCAGGGTGCGATGAATGAGGTGCTCGAGCGCCACGGTGAGCGCGCCGCCCACGTGATCAGCTTGTTTCGTCACGTCGGCTGAGAGGAGCGTCTCGCCCACCACGCGCAAGGTGCAGCGCATCATCTCGGCGGCGAAGTCGAACGGCTTGCCCATTTCCCACGAGTCGACCATCTCGCTGGCGGCGCGTGTCATCACCTCGCCGAACCCCGCCAGGCGCTCGCGGTGAAACGCGGGCTGGGCGATGCGGCGCTGGCGCTTCCAGAACGCGCCGTCGCTGGTGACGAGCCCGTTGCCGAGCACCAGCCGGAGCATGTCGTAGCCGCGCGTCTGCTTGACGTAGTTCTTCGAGTTGGTGACCAGCACGTGCTGCACCAGGCTGGGCGTGCCGAGCACGAAACCTTCCATGCGGGGCAAGGGCAGGCGGGTCAGCGGGCCGTATTTCAGGGTGGCGCGCTCCATCACCTCCAGCGGGTTTTCCTGCAGCTGCGGGAGCACCCCTACGAGCGGGCGGGCACCGGGCAACGTCGAGGGGGTGTGAATGGGCATGGTGAGTGTGGCGTTCATGATGTCATGATGTGAGTAAAAGCTCATCTCCACAACTCGCATTGGCGAAGATCGACAGGTCGCATGCCCAAACGCTCCGATTCCCCTCGTAAAAAGCCCACCCAGTCTCGCGCTCAGCACACCGTCGAATCGATATTGCGAGCCACTGCTCACATTCTGCGCACCGCCGGATGGGACGCGTGCAACACCAACGCGGTGGCGAAACGCGCCGGGGTGTCGATCGGTTCGCTCTACCAATACTTCCCCTCGAAGGAGGCGCTGGTGGCCGCGCTCGCCGAGGAGCACGCGGCCCGTGGCCTGGCCATCTTGATGGACGCGGTGAGCGCGGCGCCGCAAGGCACCCTCACTTTCGCGGAGACGGTGCGGCACTACATTCGCGCGATGGTGGCGCTTCACGCGGTCGACCCGAAGTTGCACCGGGTGTTGGTGGAACAGGTGCCCAGGCTCGAGGGCGCGTTCGACGTGGTGCGGCGGGTCTCTCAACAATCGGCGGCGCTGGTGCGCTCGTGGCTCGAGACGCAGAAGAAACACATTCGGCCCGTCGATCTCGACGTCGCCACCTTCATGCTGGTGACCGCGGTGGAATCGGTGGCCCACCTGCAGGTGGTGGACAGGCCCAGTCAGCTGGACCAGGCGGCGTTGGTGGAAGAGCTCAGCCAGCTGGTGCTCGGGTATCTGGGGGCGCGGAGAGATCGAACGCCGGTTCGACGCGTTACCCTCTGACATGGTGCTGCTCGCGCTCTGTCTCCGCGCCGCCCCTGCCGAGCTGGTGGTCTATCGCTCGTCCGCGGAACTGCCACCGCGCATCGCCCGGTTGCTTCCGCGCGACTTCGACTTCAGCAAGGAGCTGGTGGCGGTGCGGGCCCGGCAGAAGGGCCGCCTCGAGTGAGGTGCGGGAACGGGCTCCCCCGGAACACGTCGGCTGTCCTCCGTGCCAGGGCATCGTGCCCAGGGAGCCACCAGCGGCTCCGCTGGCGCGGGTGGTGGTGTACCGCTTGAGGCGGTTCGAGGGGCGGCGTGTGTTCGAGCTGCCGGCCCCGCCCAGCGCGCCGCCGCTGTGCAGGCCATGCCTGGTGCCTTGAACTACTTGCGGCGAATGGTGACGCCCTGGGAGTAGCGGAACGCTCCCCAGGTGACGCAGCACATCGAGACGAAGCCGCCCAGGCGCACCGCGTAGTAGCCGACGTCTTCGGGCAGCTGCTTGTCGAGCATCTCGGTCATCAGGAAGCCGACGCCGAGGGCGAGGAGAATCGCGGCGCCGAAGG
>JAYVNA010000075.1:0-7318 GCA_043758715.1 Archangium sp. | reverse complement strand
GCTCAGACGCTGTGTGTCTTTCGTCTCGGCCTCTTGTTTTGGCGGCAGTTCAACCAGCATGCCGTCGCTCGCCATCACGATCGCGGATCAAGCCTGCTGGAGTCGTACGCGCGCACGAGCCAGTCACCATCAACCAGTGGCGGGGTCTTGAAGCTGAAATCAGGTTCGATTTTTAAGTTGCGAGGCCTAAGAGCCCAGCGCTGAACCGGCATCACCGGGTCGGACTGGAAAGCCACCGATGCGTGCACGTCTTTGGCAGCAACCCCGGGTGCGGCGCTCACCTTCCCCTGAGCGACTGCTGCACGAAGACGTACTGCGATTCGCGTGGGGGTTCCGGTGACGCCGCGGGCAATGAAGGGTGCGAACGCCCATGAGTGCACCTGGGCCTCGTAAGCCCCTTTGCGAAGACACGGGAACGACCATTTCCCCCCCGGTGATCTGTTGGCGTATCGGAACCCCGCCTCGTCCGCGCCCTTTCGCGGGTGGGTGAAGCTGTCGAAGTCCTCGAGGGGGAAGAGCTCGATGGAGGTGTTGTCGACCGGCCGACCATCCTCATCAAAGACAACTCCGGTGGCGTCTTCGAACCCAGGAGCGCAGGTCGGCTTCGCCGTTGCGCCTACCGCCAACCCCACCACGACGCAGAGCAGCAACCCCATTGACCGATGTTCGCCCTCTCGAAGCTCGTTCTCAAGGGTGCAGGTGAAGATCAGCTGATCGCGGAAGCCGCCTTCATCTGCTTGACCGTGAGGCTGATCATCTTCGTGAGCACGAGCACCTTCACGTCGACGTCCTCGAGCGAGCGCAGATACAGACAGCCCAGACCTCGCTTGTATTTGCCGAGCGCGTCGAACTGCTCCTGCATCGTGTCGAGATTGAACCCCATGTAGAGCGAGAGATCAGTCTTGCGCGGGGAGAACCCGACCAGGAACCACTTCACCTCGCGGCCCGAGCTCTTGATCAGGATGTCGCCGAACCCGACGATGCTCTTGCCCCACATCTTGGCGGGCTTGCCGGTGGCCTTCTTCATCAGGCCGGAGATCGTGAGGCAGTCCCGGCGCCGCTCGGGGTCCTTCACCGAGGCCAGGAAGGTGGCGACGCTCGCGGTGGTCTCCTGGGTCTTGTTTTCCTGCGCCCTGGTGACCGGGTTCTAGCGTCCCCAGGGGCGTTTGCCTTCCGCCCTCACTTGTTGGCTTCCTGCTTGCTCTCGCCTTCGACCTTGAGCCACTTCGCGTCACGGTTCTTCCAGACCGTGCTCTGCACCGCGCTCTTTGCGGCGGGCGTCGAGACGCCACCCATCGGCGCTGCCACCGTGTTCGCTTCGGTGGTGATCGCCTGCGTCAGCTGAGGGGGCAGCCGGTCTTTGGCGATGCGGAAGGGCGTCTCTGAGCTCGGGCTCGAGCGGTGCGAGTCGATGCAATAGACGTCGAGGTTCGCCTTCACGCTCGCACCCGCTGCGATCTTCAGTTTCTCGAAGCGTGCGGTGCCGACCTCGTACGGGCCCACGGCGCCGAGCCGCTGCGGAGCCTTGTCGGGATCCATCGCGGGGACGAAGAACAAACCTGCCGCAGTGAATTCTTGCTCGGTGCCGGTCGGGTTCTTCACCTCGACCGTGATCGCGCCGTTGGTGCTGCCGTTGTAGCTGACGACTCGAACCTGGAGGCCGTTGGGCTTGGCACCCGGCTCTGGGGGAAGTGGTTGGAACGCAGCGATGATCGAGGCGACGAGGAGAGCGGTCATGCCCCTCGAACGATCCTGAAGCAGAATCGATCTTCACCAGCACTTCGGCTCGTGAGAGACATTCTCGGATGATGGTCAAGCCGGACCAGTTCGAGGTGACCTCCCTTCTCGAACTCAGGGAGGGCTTTCGGATCTCCGACACTCGCCACCGCTACTGGCACCGCCTCCTGGCGTTCGGGACGTTCGTTCGCCTTCGCTTGAGAGACCTCGGACTTTGGCGCGGAGAACCCGAGCCGGACCGAACCGGTTTTGGTGATCAAGACTTCGAGACTCTCAGCCAAATCAGACGAGGCGCTGATCTCGTCTGTGGGGGCGGCAGGTGATTCAGCCTTCGCGAAACGCTTTCCGCGAGCCAGTCTCGCTGTTCTCGCCGACGAGTTCCTGACCGCAGATCGACACGTCTCGATGTCGCATCGGCTCACTCGTGGTCGAGTTTCCGCAGCGCTCATGATCCGCCAGACGATGCGAACAGTGGGGGCCAGACTGGTAACCGCTGGCGGCGAGTTCGAGGTGGCTCGAGTGCCATCTGTTTGAGCGTGGAATCTGGACCAAGTGTCGGGCTGGCTCAGGTGCAGAGGTTCGCCGCCTTGTGGTCGACCTCAAGACCGACAAAGTCATCCAGCACTGGGAACTCACCGGGCCACGTGGTGCGCCACGAAAGGGCACCGCGCTCGAGTTCAAATAGCCCCTCACCCCAACCCTCTCCCCGCTGACGCAGGGAGAGGGAGACCGTCACTTTTTCGCCACGACGTCGGCCTTGAGCCCCTCGACCCACGCCTTGTTCTCGTTGCCGTAATACAGGTACGCGCGGCTCGCGGGCCCGACGTACTTGCCCGGCACGGCGGCAATCAACGACACCGGCACGCGCAGCTGCGACTTCGGCGTCATTCCGCGCCAGTACAACACCACGTCGCGCCCCATGATCTCGTACGCGTCGATGGTCTTCGACTTCACCAGCTCCTTGAGCTGATCAATGCGCGGCTCGAGCCCACCGGGCACGCCGACGATCGCCACCACGGTGGGCAGCTGCGTGTCGGTCAAGTTGGTCACCTTCGCGGTCGCCTCGATCACGTCACCCTCGTTGATCGCGGTGCCCGGCAGCGCCACCTCGAGACCGACCTTCGTCTCGGGCGAGTTCTCGGGCTTCACCCGGTTGCTCTTCACCGCGATCGACCACGGCAGCTGGCCGCCGCCTTCCTGCACCAACTCCAGGGTGTGCTCGCCAGGCGACATCAACTCGGAAGCGTCGGTCAGCATCAGCGCGCTCTGCGTGGTGCCGTCGTACTTCACCGCCGCGCCCAGGGGCTTGCCGTCGACCAGCAGCTTCACTGAACCCGGCTTTCGCCCCGCGCTACGCACGCGGTCGTATTCGAGCACCGTCCGCAGGGCGAGCACCGTGCTCTGCGTCGCGCCGTAGCTGCCATCGGTGCTGGCCGCGGCGAGGCCCTTGATCGCCTTCTCGACATTGCCCGTGAAGTCACCACCCGCGCGCAGCCACGCCAGGGTCGCGAACGAGGTCGTCTCGATGGCGAGCGACTTGCCGGTGCTGCCCACGATGCTCTGGGTGCCGCCCTGCACGAAGCCCTTGTCGTCCTGCAGCGCCGCGAGCTTCTTCATCATCACGCCCGCGCTCGCCGCGTCGCCCGACAACTGCGCCACGTTCGCCGCCACCGCGGTCACGTAGCTGTTCTTCGACGCCAGCCCCGCTTCCTTCACGCGCTTCACCTCGGCGGTGAGGTTCTTCTCGCCCGTGGACACCAGCGCCCAGGTGATGAACGCGTCGGAGGTGTCCTTGTCTTCGATCCACGTATGCAGCGCGCGGCGCTTGCGCTCGAAGCCACCCTTGCCATCGCGCTGCTTGAGCAGCCACGCCTTGGTGTTCTCCAACATGCCCTGATCAACCGCGCGCACCTTGCTGATGTCGGTGAACTCGAGAATTCCGTACGCGGTGAGCGCCTCGTGGCCGGGGTCTTCACCGAACCACTCGTAGCCCTTCTGCTTGCACTCGAAGCCGGTGAGGCGCTTGTAGCCGCGCTCCAGCTTCTCCTGCGCGTCCTTGATCAGCGCGGGGTCAGAGCCGGTGTGCGTGTTGAAATACTGCATCGCCATCGTCATCGGGTACACGGTCGACGAGGTCTGCTCGAAGCAACCCGACGGCTCCTGGATCATGCTCTTGAGCGCGCTCGAGAGATTGCCCGCGGGCGAGGGGTAGAGGGCGATGCTGGTGGTGACGCTGCCCGGCACGGTGTCGGCCGGCATGGTGAACTTGAAGGTCGACTTCCCATTCGCTTCCAGCAACCCACCGGCGTTCTGCGAGACGGGGAAACCCTTCGGCTTGATCGACAGCTCGCGGGTGACCACGTCGGAATAACCGCCCGCGGTGGCGTTGAGGAC
Source organism: Archangium sp. (assembly GCA_043758715.1). Lineage (GTDB taxonomy): Bacteria > Myxococcota > Myxococcia > Myxococcales > Myxococcaceae > Archangium_A. Next base: position 3,187 of record JAYVNA010000075.1, on the reverse strand, counting down.
CAGCTCGGTGGTCTTGGTCTTCGGCCCGATGGTCAGCTCGATCACCTTGCGCGCGCGCTCGTCGGCCTTGAGGGCGAAGGTCGCCGGAGCGGCGAAGCGCAGATCAGCCTTGGTGCTCAAGGTCAGCGAGACCGCCGAGAGCGGCTCCTGCGTGCCGTTCACGAAAGCGACGGGCAGGCGAATGACGTCACCTTCGGTCACCTCGAGCGGCAGCTTGGGCTCGACGTAGAACGCCTTGACCGAGTCGAGCTTCACCTCTGACGACCCGAGGACGCCCGTGTTGGTGTAGCCGCCCGCGCACGCGCGGAATGAGGTCACCGCGTCAGACATGCCGAACTTCACGGTCGCTTCTCCGTTGGCGTCGGTCTTCACCGCGGCGCTCCAATAGAGGGTCTCGGTGAAGTCGAGGCGATCGTTGGGCTGGCGATTGGGCCGCACCTGGTGGGCGAACTCGCGAATGCTGACGAACGCGAAGGGAATGCGCGCGACTTCGCTTTCGGCCATCAAGCGGTCCTCGGCGCGGAAGGCGCGCTTCTTCTCGTCCCGCATGATGGCGGCCTTCATCACCGGCTCTGCCCGGGGCGGAGGGGGCGGCGGCGGCGCGGCGGCGCGAACCGGGGGTGGCGCAGGAGCCGGCGCGGGCTTGACCATCGCCATCGGCCGGGGCGCTTGCATCGGGGGCGCCATCGGAATTCCGCCTCGCATCGCCCCGCCCATGGGGGCGCCATCGGCGACCATGTTGCGCTCGTCGTCGTCGGGGATCATCGACTGGCCATCGAACATCGCCAGCGCGCGGCGCGCTTCGTCTTGCTCGCGATTCAAGAAGTCGGCGACGTTGATCATTCCGAAGCGGCGCCAGCCCTGAGTTCCCAACAGCAGGTCGACGGCGAGCTTCGACTTCGGGTTCTTCGCGTCGAGGTACACGTGCGCGTCAGCGAGCTCGCGCACGTCGTCTTCGAGGAACACCATCACCGGCAGGCTCGGTGCCTGCTCGCGCTTCTCGATCAGCTCCTGAATGGAATCGTCGGTGACCGTGAGCCCCACGAACGCGGAGGTGGGCTTGCCGTCGATCAGGGTCTTGAGCTTGAGAGACACCGGAGCACCCGGCACGTACCGCTCGCGATCGGCCTTCACTTCGATGGCGAGGTTCTTCTTCGCCTGCCGGAACACCAGGCGCTCGGCCAGCGGCGTGCCGTCCTTCGCCCACACGGTGGCGACCAGCACACCCTCCGCATCCTTCGCATCCAGGCTCACTTCGGAGCCCGTCTGCTTGCGCGCATCGACCTGCAGCGTCGACAACTCGACGTCGCGCTGCCGCAGGGTGACGTTCACCACGCGATCGCCCGTCCACGCGACGGTGAGCTTGACTGGCTGATCAGCAGGGGTGACTTCGGACGCGCTGATCAACGTGGCGCCCTCGTTCACCGGCGCGGGCAGCTTGACGGTCTTCTTCACGCTGGCGGGCTCAGTGACCTTGAGGGTGTACGTCTCGCCCCTGACCGGCTGCAGCAAGAAGCGACCGCGGCCCTCGTGCTCGGTGCGGAAGGTGGCCACCTCTTTGCCCCTCGAGTCGATGATCACACCCGCGATGTCGGCGGGCTTCTGCGAGAGGGTGCGGGCCTCGAGGTAGACACGGTTGGGCAGGCCCGAGACGAGATCTCCGCCTTCGGGGAACACGTTGACGTCGAACGAGGTGACCAGGAGCGGAATGGTCTTGGTGGCGGTCTCGATCACGCCGCCGTCTTCGATGGTGAAGGCGATGCTGCCCTCGCCCCGCTCGATGGTCGCGGGGAGCTTGAGCGAGACGGTGCAGCGGCCCTTCTCGTCGAGCGAACACGGCGCCTTCGCCACATCGACGCCGTCGACCCGCGCGACCGCGGTGATCTTCGCGCCCTTCGGCACGCCGCCTTCCGCGCGGGTGGTCTCGAGCGTCGCGCTCAGGGTGTCGCCCTGGCCGTAGCCATCGCGCGCGAAGGTGATCTGACTCTTGAGCCGCGGCGCCCGGTACACCCGCACGTCGAACTTCCGCTCGCCCGGCGCGTGGCCGTAGGCGCCGGCGGCAGAGAGGGTGAACTCGCCGCCCGCCTGGCCCTCAGGCACCACCCAGGAGAAGCCGAACGAGCCGTCGGTCACCTGAGATTGGCCCGCGGTGATGGTCTCGCCCTTGGGGCCTTTGATGGTGATCTGCGCGAACTGGCCATTGGGCGCCGGCACGCGGGTCTTCGCGTCGAGCACCACGCCGCGCACGTAGACGGTCTCGCCGATCTTGTAGATGGGCTTGTCGGTGGTGACGTGCGTCAAGAACCGGGTCGCCCCGCCCACCCGCGCGGTGCTGATGGGGTCGACCGGTTTGTTGGCACCGGCGGTGAGGAAGAGGCAGAGGGCTCCGACGGAGAGCAGGCGAATGACGGGCATGGAGGTTCCTTCTCGAGTGAGCGAGGTCTCAAACGGCTGAGGCTGCACTCTGGTCTGCGAAATCTCAGTTCACGAGTTGAATCAGGTGTTTCTGGTTCAGGGCCCGCATGCGCACTCTCCTTGGCGTGGGTGCGTGCGGTGCTACCTTGCGCGCGATGAACGACCTGATCAGCGCGAAGGAAGCGCTCGCGGACCTGCCCGCCGACATCGCCGACAGCCCGCTGTTCAACGCCGACCTCGCTCCGGTGCCGCAGGCGCGCCGCAACTGGTCGACCTACAACTTCGCCGCGCTGTGGATCAGCATGGCCCACTGCATTCCCACGTACATGATGGCCGGTGGCCTGGTGGCGGTGGGCATGAACTGGTGGCAGGCGCTGCTCACCATCGGCCTGGGCAACATCATCGTGCTGGTGCCCATTTTGCTAAACGCGCACCCGGGCACGAAGTACGGCATTCCCTTCCCGGTGCTGGCGCGCGCGTCGTTCGGCACCAAGGGCGCGAACATTCCCGCGGTGCTGCGCGCGATCGTCGCCTGCGGTTGGTTCGGCATTCAGACCTTCATCGGCGGTGAAGCGGTGAAGACCTTCGTCGAGGCGCTGTGGCCCGGCTACGCCACTCTGGGCGGCGGCTTCTCGATTCTCGGTCTCTCGTTGCCCTCGGCGATCACCTTCCTGATCTTCTGGAGCCTCAACATCTTCATCATCCTGCGGGGGATGAACGCGGTGCGGGTGTTCGAGAACTGGGCAGCGCCCCTGGTGCTGGTGATGGCCGC
>JAYVNA010000074.1:0-7325 GCA_043758715.1 Archangium sp. | reverse complement strand
ACCCGCTTCATGCCGACGAGGGCCGTCACTCCAACGGGTGTGTCCTGCCTCTCTCTCGCCTCCTGCCACCTGACTCGGAAATCAGCCTCCGGGGGGGGCGAGAGGGGAATCAGCTTGGTGCGCGGCGCCGGCCATCGCGACCTCTGCTCCCAATCTGCGGGTTGTTCTTCTTGTTCTTCTTCGTGGTGACGAAGGATGCCCGGCGCCTGGCGCACGTGTACCTGCAACCCGAGGAGACCTTCGAGGCCTGGACTCCGCAGCCGAAGTACTTCGCAGTGCTGGCACGGGAGTACGCGCGGCGGGGGTTCGAGCTCGAGCGCCTCGTCGCGGCCATCGGAGGCGCATCGTGACGCGCATGTTCGTCTACGGGACGCTGCTCGCGGGCGAGCCGAATCATCGGCTCCTCAAGGCCGCCTCATTCATCGGGGCGGCCGAGACGCAGCCCGAGTTCTCGCTCGTCGACCTGGGGCCGTTTCCGGCGCTCGTCGAGGGCGGTGCAGGCAGGGTGGTGGGAGAGGTGTACGAGGTCGACCGGCCAACGCTGACGCGGCTCGACCTGCTGGAGGGCCACCCGCGCTTCTACAAGCGGCAGCGCATCGCCCTCGACGACGGCAGCCAGGTTGAAACCTACGTCCTCTCGCCCGAGCAGGTCGCAGGTCGTCCAGTCATCGGCTCGGGCAATTGGCGCATGCGCCAGGGAGCGAAGTCATGAAAATCATCATGCGGGACGACCGGGAATTCGTGGGCACGCCGGTCCAGATTGTGAAGGCGATGAAGGACATCGCGTTCGGCGTCGAGCACCTGAACCTCGCGCAGTACATCGGGTGGGTGGTGGCCAACGCGAAGAAGTTCGAGGAGGTCGAACTCAATGTGAGCGGGGCGAGCGACGAGGAACTCTCGGCGACGCTCGTCGACGAGATGATCCGCACACGCCTTACTCGACGAGCCTGAAACTCAGTCGATCGTTTTCAGCGAGTCCTCAATGAGTTTGAGGCTCCGGCGATAGAGCGCAAAATCCGCCGCGTCGTATCCCTTTGCGTGAGCATCTGGTCGGTCATTGATGATCTCTGTTGCTTGGGTGAACTTGTCTTTCGCGCCAAACACGCGCTCGAATAAACTCCACTCCCGCCCAGCAAGCGCGATGAGTTCCGGCCAGAAGAGTTTGTCCATCACGTCATCCAGCGACAGGAACTCCAGCTCCTTCTTTCTCTTGTCGTTGATGGCTTTGAGGACCCGCTCCTTGGCTGAAGGCTTGTCTTTGTTACTGAGACTGTCGAACCGAATGAGATTGACAACAATGGATCGCACCTTCTTCTCCATCACGTTGCGTCGACGGCCCACCGCAGCAAGTTCCTCGGCCCATTCTCCGATTGGTGAGGACGGCTTTTCCAATGAGGGAGCCCCATTCGACTCTCCGGTTGGATCCGGGGCGAGCGCAAGTTTCAGTCCGAGTTCCATCATTCGGCCAGCCACTTCGCGGTTGTTTCGAATCACTCCGTAGCGCTCAAGCACGTTGGCGTGATGTGCACTGCATCCAAGTCCCTTTCCTTCGCTACATAGGGTGGCTGGCTTTACCAGTTCTGGATACACAGAAAAGAGGTGGGAAATTGCAACGCGCGAAATGGCGCCGCCTTCGCTGTCGGCAAACCGGGCGATAAAATGCTTTGCCTCTTCGAGATTTATCCGACGCGGCCGGTCTTCAACTGCTGTGCTCCGGTGAATAAAAGAACACAATTTTCTGCACCAATACGGCAAATCCCCTGCGGAAGACGCAAGTTCGGTGAGCGTCGCCGAGTCGAACTGGAGCCCCGCCCGCTTTGCGAGATTCTTGATCATTGCCTCGGTCGCCCCTCTCGGAAGCGGAGACAAATATTCCTCTGGAATAAGCGCGAGCGCGGCGTTCTCTACCTCGTCAATCTTTCCGACAAAGAACCACTTCGACGAAACGCCAGCCACCAAAACGGAGAGCGTCTTTGAGGAGCGTGTCGCCTCCTGGTAGACGCTTCGGAAGTTTCGCCACAGAGGATTGAACTCGGATTTCCAGCGATCTGGCGCGGTCGGACTCCCGGGAGTGATGTAGTCAATTTCGTCCAGTACCAAGATGACAGGCTTCACAGACGTTTCGACGGCCTTCTGCAGTCTCTCGGTGGCGGCGTTGATGTCCGTGGCAGGGGTCGAAGGCGCTCGAGTGTCGAGCGCAAGATAGGATTTGTTTTCGCTCACTGCGGCAGCGATTGTCGATGCGATCCATGAAGTCAACGACACCGAGTCCTTCGACCATACTGAGTCTTTTGAGCAATCAACGAACACGGTGTGGCAATCGTGGTGGGTGTGTAGGTTGTGGATAACTCGGTTCAGAAGTGACGTCTTGCCGATCTTCCGGATGCCGAGGCATGAACGGATGCCGCCATTGGCGAGCTTGCGGGCAAGGTCCAGAGCCTCGTCACGACGCCCGAAGAAATTGAGGTCGTCGGACACGGGCCCCGTCACGTCGAAGGGATCATGCGAAAAAAGCTCGGCCGCGAGATACGAGTCGAGCCGAAAGTCGTCACGCGCGAGGTCGGCGCCGGTAACAGGCAGAACGATGATGCCGCGCTCGCGTCCCCAATTTCGAAGTTTGAGATTTCCGTTGGGATCTTCATGCACGACGATCGCCGTGTGGGATTCGAGGCGTCCCGCGCTCTCGCGAATGAGGTGCTCGATTGCTTCGGTGGTCCTCGCCTGTTGGTCGTCGAAGCTCGTGACGAGCACCAACACCTCGCGAGAGACGCCAAGGTTCGCTGCGGTCCGCTTCGAGGGCTTGGCGTAGATGACGCCGTAGTAGCCCTTGTTTCGCGACTCGTCTGGCTGCACCACACAGTTGAAGCTGCCCCGAGACTTGAGAACGATCAGGTCCTTTCGCTTGTCGGTGAACCTCTTTACCTCGTCTGGGTTCATGCGGGCTCCCTTGTGAAATGTGACGATACGCGACCCCGAGGCCGCGATCGCTCGTTTCTCGTTTCTTGAAGAACGTCACAGCAGCGGAGGCCTGAATGCCGGCTCACCACCAACTTGCTGATGCTGCATTTCGACATCCCTGTGAGTCTAATCCTCCGTCGGTGGGCCGTCGGTGGGCAGCTTTGCGACCGAGGATCTTCCCTGGATCGGGCTCCCTGTTCCTTCGGCCACGGCGCGTGAGTTCGCGGGCGCAGAAGTGGACCGTGGCGCCGCTTCGCCTACCCCGCGTTCCCATCGCGGCCATGTCGCACGCTGTCAGGCACCAGGTTCTTCTGTCTGACTGATGCCGCATCATTGAACGGCGTCTGTGCTCCGGGACCCAAGAAGCGGTAGTCGAACCTCACCAGCGCTTCCACTTGTCTCGGTAGCTCGGGGGGAAGGGGATGGGCACCTTCGGCTCGACGGAGCGCTCGGCAATGAACGTGCTGCCCTCGCTCCCCTTGATTCGCAGGACGCCCTTGAGGCGCCCGTCCTTGCGGAGCGTCACGCGGCCCGAGCCCGTCATCTGGTCGAACTCCCAGGCGCCCTCCCACGTGAAGGAGATGCCGGTCTTCGTCGGCTTGCAGTTCACGTAGGCCAGGAGGCAGTGCATGCGCAGCCTGTCGGCGTACCCGGTCAGCGAGAGCAGCGCAGGGCCGAGAGAGTCGAGGAACTTGCTCGACCACTGCGACGTCTCGGTGATTCGCCACCACCCCTGGTACTCAGGCGGGATTGACTGACCCTCGGTCACGACGCGCCTCCTGGATTCATCGAGCACCAGCTCATGGTCAGCGACTCCGCGGGTCATGGTGCGGCAGCGACGTGGGCACGTCGGGCAGGCCCTCGAGAAAGATGGCCTCGTGCACGTGGCCCGCGTAGCCCTCGAAGATGTACTCGCTCCAATTGATGGCGAACTTGAGGACGGAGCTGGACTTGTGCTCGTCCCCCCTGGCGGCGCCCAGCGTGCGCTCGAAGTAGGCGAGCCAGTCGCGCTCGCTTGCACCACGGAGAACGTACGGCGTGGTGAAGAGCACCGAGACCGGCGCCGCGCCGGGAGGAGGAGGCAGCACGCGCCCGAGCACGAGCTCACCGGAAGTGCCGCGCCAGCCGCTCGGCACGATGCACTCCACGCGCTCGCTGCTCACCAAGTTGCGCAGCATGGTCGTGCCACCGGGACTGAAGCCCTCGTGCAGGTACACGCTCATGGCGGACGCCTGCATTGCCTGGACGAGCGCAAGGAAGCCGGGGTCCATTCCAAGCGCCTTGCCGACGGCCACGACGCAGGTGCCCAGGGTCTCGTGCTGCAGGCCGGCCGCCGCGTCGAAGAAGGCCCAGCACGTGAAGTACGAGGTGGTCAGCGGGCTCATCGGCGGCCCGCCAGGCATGTACTCGTTCTGCGCGGCCTCGATGCGGTCGCCCAGCTTCGCGGTCGCTGGCAGGGCCGTCAGTTGCTCCGCCATCACCGAGACCTGGTTCTGTACGTAGACGTAGAGCGCGTGTGAGGGGTGGAAGTTGGAGAGGTCGTCTCGGGTCGCAACGGACTTCTGGAGCTCGGCGGCGTTCGCCGTGCCTTCGCGGAACGCACGCAGGTCGACGACACGGGCGGTCTTCACCTTGCGGAGTTCCCGCACGAGGCGCGTGGCGATCGGGCCGGGCTTTGCGAGTGTCATCACCGGCACCTTCTACAACGAACGGTCCATCAGCCTTTTCCTCTTCGGCGGCAAGACGATGGCCTTCGAGTGGAGGCTCGGCTCCTCACGAGGCCCCACAGCACGTCTTGAACTTCTTCCCTGAGCCGCAGGGGCAGCGCTCATTCCGGCCGGCCTTTACCTTCATCGGCTTCGGCGGTTGGGCGACAATCCTCCCAGCGAAGTTGTGCATGAGGGCGCAGCGCCGTGCGAACCGTTCTTGATGGTGGGGATGTCGCTCCTGGTACGCGGCCCACAGCTCAGGCAGGCGCGAATGCCGGCCCTCAGGGCGAAGAGTCGCCGAAGTGCCGTCGAACTTGATGTCGCCAGGGTGGGATGCGCCTCGCGGGGCAACCGGTTCGAAGTCCACGATGGCGATGCCGCAAGTGCAGTCCGGCTCGACGCAGTAGAGTTCGATTGCGTCGTAGACGTGCTCGCCGACGACGTAGAGGTCGCTGCGCAGCGCGGGCTGCGTCTCGCCCCAGACGACCAGGTCTCCCGGGCGCCAACCTTCGACTTCGATGTTGCCGCCACCGGCGCCGGGCTCCACCGGTGGTTGCTGGCCCTTCCCGAGGTGCCAGACGCGGGCGATGACATCGAGCGCGTCGTCATCGAGGCCATCGAGGACCTCCTTTACAGTGGGGTCCGCGCGCGGGTCGATGGGCGCCGCCCCGACCGGCGGGAAAGCCTCACGGGTGTCGAGGTCGACTGCGAAGGCCGTCACGCCCTTCAGCTCTTGAGCTGTTGCCGGGTAGTCCGCGCCGCCCAGCCAAGCATCAGCGACGACTTGCCCGCACTCGAGCAACGCCTCTCGGCCGGTGGGCGCGGAGAGCAGCAGCGCTGTTCGACACCCGCAGTCGGGCGTGGGGCAGGTGAAGGCCCACAGCCAACCGCCCGGTACTCTCGGTGCCTCGACGAGGCCAAACTCGGCGTCGCGCGTGGTGGCCTCCGTCATCGAATCGCCTTGAGTGCGGCGAGGAGCTCCTCGTCTGTCTCATCGCCCGGCCAGATTCCAAGGAAAGCGTTCACGCCGGTGAGCGCGTCCTGGGGTACCGAAGGAGGCACGAAGTCCAGCGGGTGCGAGCGGGGGACCTCGTCGAACAGCTCGTCACCCGGAACCTGGGCGCCGACATACTCGGCATCGACGAGGAAGCAGGCCCCCGACGGGCCGAAGTGGCCGATGCCTGAGACGACCGTCCGCCTGCCGACGGGAACGAGCCCCGTGAATCGAACTCGGACCGAGTCGCCGTTCGACACGACGAGCGTCGCCCTTCTGGAGGCGGTCTCGGGCTTCAGGTCTCCAGCGACACGCACCGCACGATTCCCAGGCGTGACGTCACGCAGGTGCTCGAGCACGGAGACATTGGCAGGGCGGATGGTCAACGCGACGCCGTTCGAGCGGACCAGCTCGAGCCCCGTGGGGCATGCGCGACTGAACTTTGCACACGCATCGAGGAGCGGGCGGTCAGCGAGGAGAGACCCCCTGTCCCCAGAGAGCGCCGCGGAGAGCACGTCGTAGAAGCTGTCGATGGCCGTTTCGCCGGAGTCCATCGCGGGCGCTTCGAGAGAGACAGCTCCGCCGACCAGGCTCGTGACCTCGATCTCGGATTCGCTCCAGCCCTCGAGCCGCGCCGCCAGGCGCGCCCCCTCGATGATCGCGGACACGACGTCGACCAGCGCCTTCGCTGACGAGGTGGCTGACGCTGCGACGATGATGCCGCGACGTGGCGAGTTCGCGACTGTTCCGCGGCGTGCGCTTCTGAGCGGGAGCGGGGAGCCGCCGTGCGCTTGACCCGGTCGAGCGAGAACGCGCCCACCAGCTCCCCGGAGGGACACTGTCCACAGGGCTGGCCCCGGTCGCTGCGGCAGGCGCGGCCCAGGCCGATGATGCGATTCCCCTGGGCTCGCCGCTCGCAGGAGATGTCAGGGGTGGGCAGTAGACGGGGCTTGTGGGCGAGGCGGTGGAGGGCGGGCGACGGGCGCCTGAGAAGTCGTTGCTGCACGAGGCCTTCCGGCGGGGCTGGCGGGAGGTGTCGAACTCGATGCCGTCGCGGGTGAAGCTAGAGGTGGAGCGCTACCTCACCTGCGGCGACCCGAGGTTCGGCTTCGTCGAAGTCAGCTGCGAGAGCTGCGCAGAGTCACGAATCGCTGCGTTCTGCTGCAAGAGCAGGGGCTGGTGCCCGTCCTGCACCACGCGCCGCGCGCTCGACACGGGCGTCCACCTCGAGGCGGTGCTCCCGCGCGTGGCGCATCGGCAGTGGACGTTGAGCCTGCCTTTCTCGGTGCGCTTCAATGTGGTGAAGAAGCCGAAGCTGCTCAAGCGCCTCGAGGTGCGCCTGGTGAAGGCGGTGTGGAGGTGGCAGCGCGGTGAGGCCAGGCGTCACGGCGCGACGGGCCCGCTGACAGGCGGTGGCGTCTGCTTCTGGCAGTGGTTCGGAAGTCAGCTCCAACTCACACCCCACCTCCATCTGCTCGTGGCCGAGGCGATGTGGCAGGCCGACGGGACGGTGGTGCCGGTGGCGCCTCCCAGCGACGAAGAGGTGGCCCGCATTCTCGCCCGCGTGCTGCGCGCTGCGAAGAAGGACTGGGCGGACCTCGAGGCGGCGTGGCCCGAGGACGACTTCGAGGAACTGCAGCAGCGCGCCATTCAAGAGCGTCTGG
>JAYVNA010000073.1:0-7342 GCA_043758715.1 Archangium sp. | reverse complement strand
CGCATGGCGCGGCTCGAGAGCCCGGTGCTGGGCCGCTCGTTCTCGGCGCTGAGCCTCTCGATCGTGGCCGCCTCGGAGCTCAAGGAACCGGTGCTCAGCCAGGCCCAATTCGATTCACTGGTGGAGAGCGGCACCGACGCGCTCGCGCTGGAGCCTGATCTGCGCGGGCACGACCCGAAGCTCGGGTGGAGCCGCCCGCGTGGAAGGCGCTGTGGAGCAAGCCCGTGCTCGATGGCGAGGCCTTCGCGCAGCTGGGCAACGTCAAACAGACGCTGCGCGCGCTCTACGTGCAGCTCTCGGCGTCGAAGCACACTCCCACCGTCGATGCCGCCCGCGCCGAAGTGTTGGAGGCCCTCAGCGCCCTGCAGTGATCACTGCGGGGCGAACACGAGCGGCATCATCACCTGCGTGGTGCCTTCGCTGTTGGGGAACTTCCAGCTCTTCACCCGCGCGCTCACGCAGTCGTTCACCTCGGCATCACCCAGGGTCGAGCCCGACACGGAAGATGAGGTCAGCGTTCCGTTGGCTGCGATCTCGAACTGCAGCACCAGCTTCCCTGCGATCGTGGGAACCTTCGCGAGCCCCCGTTCGTAGCAATACTGCAGCACCCCCAGGCGGCTCCTCACGTAGCGGTGAACGAGATCCTTGCCGAGCGCTCCGGTGACGAGCGGGTCCTGTTCCTTCACGCGACCCCGGGTGCTGATCGGTTGCATCGACACAGACGGGTTGGGCGGCTGCGGAGGCTCGACCTGCAACGGCGGCGCGTCTTTGCGGAGCGGGCGCGCCTTGAGATCGAGTGCAGGAAGATCGGCGACCAGGAGCTCCTCGAGGGGATCGATGAGCTTGCTGGCGCGGGCCTGCGGCCGATTCAACGGCGAGGCCGCGCCGAAGAAGCCGCCCAGGCCGAGGCTGCCGCAGCCCTGCACCCACATCACGTAGCGGCCCTGGAAGCGGTTGGCCCTGGCGGGGCCCGGCTCCTTCATCTCCGGTACGCCACCGGAGATCGGAGGTGCGACCTTGAACACCAGATCATCAGGCGGAGTGTCTTTGGTGTAGCGCAGGTGCAGCCTCGTCACCGTCGCGCCGCGGGCAAAGGCCGCGATGCCGGTGTCGGTCTTGATCTTCGGCAGGCTGAGCACGCCCAGGTACTTCGCCAGCGGGTTGTCGACGGGGTGCGGCGGCGGGCAGGGATCGCAGGTGACGCCGTAGATGCCCGACTGCGCCATTTCGGTGGGCGGAGGCAGCGCGCCCTCCCAGGCGAACTCGGTCACCGCGGCGCCGGGGTTCTTCTTGAAGGTGCGATCGAGCAGCGCTGCGTAGAACGCGCCGAACTGCGGCTGGGTGCGGGTGCGCACGTCGAAGTTGGTGGGCACCAGCACGTTCTTCGCGTTCGCCAACTCGTAGCGATCTTTCGCGATGATGTGAACGATCAGCTCCTGTGCGCCGCCGCTGTTGAGCAGGCCCAGGCGCACCGGCAGGGTGAAGGTCTCGCTGTCGTAGCTGAAGCGCAGCGGCGAGAGCACCAGCTCGCCGTCCTGGGTCTTCGCCTTCTTCGCGTCGACCTTCGCCACGAAGAACTTCGAGCCGGCCTGCACGTACGGTTTGAGCGCGGCCTCGGCGCCCTCAGGCAGCTTGTATTTGTTTTCCTTCAGCCAGATCTCGAGGCCCAGGGAGTTCTCGGCGGAGAGGACCACGATCTCGTATTCCTCCACGTCGAACTTCGCCTCGACCTTCACCCCGAGGTCGCGTGCCAGGCCGGTGCCCCCGAGCGCGCCGATGCCTGAACCCATGCCACTGGTCCCGATCCCCCCGGGGCTGAGGCAGTCCTGGGTGGTCATCTGCACCAGCCGCGGCGAGGTGAGCTCGTCGAGCCGGGTGAAGGCTTCCCGGGGCAACGTCTTCACGTTCTCTTTCTGCAGCACCACCGGTACCGGCACCACCAGCGCAAAGTTTTCCACCGGGCCGCGGTAGTTGTTCTGCATCGAGAGCACGGTGCGCGTGCCGTCACGCAGCAGCACCACCATCGAGGCGTCGTTGAAGAGCCTGGCCCCCGCGCCCGAAACGTAGAACCCGCAGAACGCCGAAGCCGATGACGGCACCGCGAGGAGCAGCATCAGGAGGCGTCGCATGGTGGGGAACGCTACCCCAGCAGAAGCGAATGACGCTGTGGCCGAGAAGCGATTAAGAGCGAGCGCTCCTCAAGGAGGCACACCATGCGTGCATCACTCGTCGTCGTCGCCGCGCTCTTCAGCTCGTGCAACTTTCCTACGGTGGTCCCCGAGGCGCAGACCGCCGACTTCAAGCCCACCGGCGAGGTGCTGCTCTACAACCGCACGGTGAGCTTCGACGCGTACCGGGTGCGCAGCCCCAAGTGCAACTTGAGCAAGCGCACCGACGGCAGCTGGGGCGGGGTGTTGGCCGAACGGCCCCTCGACGTCTCCGTCACCGACAAGCGCATCTCGGGCGTGGAGTTCATGCTCACTCGCGAGCAGAGCGAAGCGAACCACACGATCATCACCGGGCAGTTTCAGGGCCGGATCTACCGGTTCGAGTTCGACGACAACCGGGCGATCATCCGGGCGCCGAACTCCTCCTTCACCCTCGACGGCCGCCAGGTCGGGCAGAACATGACCACCTACGGCCCCCAGGGAAACCTGCAGCTGAAGGGCGACGCGGGGGGGGAAAACCCTCCGTGGCCGCAGATCGGCTTCGCCCTGATGGCGATGATGAACTGAGCTGGTTTTCTTACGCTTTCGGGGGTCTGGAGCCCGGTTTGGAAGTTGTAGCGGCATGACAAGGCCCGTGGTACGCGCCGCGCACTTTCCACGCCTTTCCCTCAGTACAAAAGGAACATCCCGATGCAGATCCGCGCCGATGAAGTGAGCCGCATTCTCCGCGAGCAGATCAAGGACTACGGCAAGCAGGTCACCGTCTCCGAGACGGGCACCGTGCTGGCCGTCGGCGATGGTATCGCGCGCGTCTATGGCCTCGACAATTCTCAGTCGGGCGAGCTCGTCGAGTTCAGCAACGGGGTGAAGGGCCTCGTGCTCAACCTCGAAGAAGACAACGTCGGCGTCGCGATCATGGGCGACTTCCGCGGCATTCGCGAAGGCGACACCGTCAAGCGCACCGGCCAGATCGCCCAGGTTCCGACGGGCAAGGGCCTGCTGGGCCGCGTGGTGGACGCGCTGGGTAACCCCATCGACGGCAAGGGTCCGATCGAGGTGACCGAGATGCGCCGCATCGAGCTCAAGGCGCCCGGCATCGTCAAGCGCAAGGGCGTGCACGAGCCCATGCAGACCGGCATCAAGGCGCTCGACGCGCTGGTGCCCGTTGGCCGCGGTCAACGCGAGCTGATCATCGGAGACCGGCAGACCGGCAAGACCGCCGTCGCCATCGACGCGATCATCAACCAGCGCGGCCAGAACGTGGTGTGCGTGTACGTGGCGATCGGCCAGAAGCAGTCGACCGTCGCGCAGGTGGTCGACAAGCTGCAGAAGTACGGCGCGCTCGAGTACACCATCATCGTCGCCGCTTCGGCCGCCGACCCCGCGCCCATGCAGTTCTTCGCGCCCTACACCGGCTGCGCGATGGGCGAGTACTTCCGCGACAACAAACAGCACGCGCTGGTCATCTACGACGACCTCAGCAAGCAGGCCGTGGCGTACCGCCAGCTCTCGCTGCTGCTGCGCCGCCCGCCGGGCCGTGAGGCGTACCCGGGCGACGTGTTCTACATCCACTCCCGCCTGCTGGAGCGCGCGGCCAAGCTGTCTGATCAGGAAGGCGGCGGTTCGCTCACCGCGCTGCCCATCATCGAGACGCAGGCTGGCGACGTGTCGGCCTACATCCCCACCAACGTGATCAGCATCACCGACGGGCAGATCTTCCTCGAGACTGACCTGTTCTTCGCGGGCATCCGCCCGGCGATCAACGTGGGTCTGTCGGTCTCGCGCGTCGGCTCGGCGGCCCAGGTCAAGGCGATGAAGCAGGTCGCAGGCTCGATGAAGCTCGACCTCGCGCAGTACCGCGAGCTGGCGGCCTTCGCGCAGTTCGGTTCGGACCTCGACAAGGCGACCCAGGACATTCTGGCCCGCGGCGCCCGCCTCACCGAGTTGCTCAAGCAGCCCCAGTACGAGCCGCTCACGGTGGCCAAGCAGGTGATGCAGATCTACGCGGCGATGAACAAGGACGACGCGGGCAAGCGCGGCTGGCTGCGCGAGATCCCCGTGGTCGACATCTCGCGTTGGGCCAAGGAGTTCCTCGAGTTCTGCGCGGCGAAGTTCCCGCAGATCGAGACCCGCCTGGCCACCGACCTCAAGTTCCCCGAGGTCAACAAGGCGGCGTCTGACCCCGAGCTGAACAAGGCCATCACCGAGTTCAACGCGGCGTTCATCAAGACGCCCGGCGCGAAGCTCTAAGCTCGATTTCGTTGGTGCCAATGCGCGTGCGGCGGCGTAACTACGCCGCATGCGCTTGCTCCTCATCGCTGGTCTATTCGCGGCTTCACTCAGCGCCTGTTCGCTTCGGCCGAGATACGCCGATTTCGTCACGGCGAGCACCACCGGCAAGGAAGCAACCTTCGTGGTGACCGACGGGGCCACCAACCAGCCCGTGCCCGGCGCGAAGGTCGAAGTCAGTGAAGGAAAGAACCGCATCATCGTCACCACGGCGGTCGATGGCACCTTCACTCTCCCGGTCGACAAGAAGTACATCGACGACAACCCGGTGATGGTGGTGACCCTGCCCAAGGGCTTCGAGCTCTACCGGGTGTCGCTGGCGGGGCCGCTCGCCCCACCGGCGGCGCCGATGAGGGACGTTGCGCCCGTGGGACCTCCCCCTCCGGCGGCGCCGCCTCTCGACGGACCCGACGCCGGCATGCCAGCGTCGAATGGGTGAAGTCATCCTGCGTCCAGAGCCCATCATGAGATTGCTTGCCTGTTGTTGCGTGCTGTTGGGCGGGGCGGCGTTGGCGGACACCGAGGTTTTTCACGGCTGGTCGAAAGACGGCAGCTGGCTCGTCTACGAGCAACACGCCCAGGACGATCGGGTCGAGCTCTACTTCTGCGCCACCGATACGGGTGTGCAGCCGAGCTGGCCTGCGCCCCTCAACGCGCTCGATCGCGAAGATGGAACCTTGTCGTGCGTGCGTTTCCTCGACCCGAACAAGGCGCCCTACCAGTGGAAGAACCAGCTGGTGCTGCCTGCGCCTTCGATGTCCCAGGGGGGCATCAGCATCTCGCCTGAGCTCTCGACCGATGGCGAGACGCCGGGCTTCACGCTGGTCTCAGGTGAGAAGAAGCAGAGCTGCTACGCGTCGGCCACGCGCGAAGAGTCGAAGCTGCAGAAGACCTGGTTCCACCCGAACATGCGCTTCGTGGCGGCGATCATCGACGGCAACTTCCGGCACTGCGCGGTCACGCTGAAGGCGGTGAAGACGCCGGTGGTCAAGCCGGGCGGCGGCGGCAAGAAGAAGTGAGGGCGGAAGGCAAACGCCCTCATGGACAAGCAGGTCAGTCAGCGGCACTCGAGCGCCCGGTCGCGGCAGACGTGGTCGATGCAGCTGTTGCCGAACTCGCACTCAGCGTCTTTGCAGGCTCCTCCGCGTGGAACGCGAGCAGCGCAGCGCGAATCAGCACGGCAGAAGAGGCCTGACCCGCAGGTCGCGTTGAGGCAGTTGCCGCCGACGGTGTTCACCACGCCAAGCGTGCACGTCCCCTCTGTGCAATGCAGGCTCTCGCACTGAGAGGAATCAACACAGGGCGCTGCATCGGGAAGGAGCGTCGTGCAGTGCCCCGCCTGGCAGGTGAGGTACCCCTTGCATTGATGCTGCTGGTCACACTCGCCGCCCACTTCGCCCAGGGTCACACAGCGCGCACCGCCGTCCTCGAAAGCGCACTGCAGCCCCACCTCGCACCGATGCCCTGAACACGGAGCGCCGATCGGTTGCAGGGGCTCGCACGCGGTGCCTCCGTCGCCAGGCACGCAGCCCAGCCCTGACGCGCAACCTGGTCCGTCCAACTCAGGAACGAAGCAACGCTCACCCTCGGTCGGGTACCGGTACGCCGGGGTCGAATCGACCACGCAGCGGCCACATGCCGTCAAAGAGGTGATGGCGCAGCTGAGGCCCGGCGCGCAGGTGAACCAGCACGACTGATCGAGCTGAGCGGCGCCGACGAAGACCTGTTGGCAGCTGGAAGGCGGGCGGCTCTGACAGTCTTGCGTGGCGAGCTCGGCAAGACAGGCGTCTGCCGCGTCTTGATCGAAGCGCATCGCGCCGCCATCGAGCCTTGTCCGGTAGGCCTCAGCGCAATCGGACCGAGGCTGAGGGCAACTCGCACTCACCGATTGCTGCCCACACCGTTGGGCTTTGGCGCAGAACGCGTCGCTTTGTGCCGCGCAGTACTCCGTGACCGAATCGACGTTCACCGAGGCATCGGGTACCGCGCTGCCCGAACACCCCGCCATCACCAACACCAGTGCCCACCTCATGCATGCCCCCTCGACCACCTGACGTCGTGTGCGCCTGTGAACAGCAGCGGCGACTTCGCATTCCGCTTCAGCGTTCTCGCAGCCAACGAAGCAAGCGCGTCTCGGCCCAGAAGCGCGGGTTGAGCACCGAGCCCTCGACGAAGCCCACGTGACCGCCGCGCCGGGTGACGAGCACGTCGATCGCCGGGTTCTTCGTCTCGAACACCGGCGGCGCGAGCGCATCATCGACCGCTGACAGCAAGAGCGTCGGGGTGAGAATGGCGTCGAGCTGCGGGCCGGTGGAGCACCTGGCGTAATAATCCTCGGCGGAGCCGAAGCCGAACAGCGGCGCGGTCACGAGGTGATCGAAGTCGCGAATGCGCGTGGCTGCGGCGATCGCCTTCACGTCGAACGCGCCCGGGTGCTGGCGGGCCTTGGCGATCGCCTTGGCCTTCATCGCGGGCAAGAAGCGCTGCAGGTAGGCACGGGCGAGGAACGAGCCTGAGTCGATGAAGCCCACGCCGCGCGAGAGCTCGAACGGCGTGGACACGGCCACCGCGGCGTCGAGGCGAGTCGCGTGGGCGTCCTTCGCGACGAAGTTGAGCAGCACGCTCGCGCCCAGGGAGAAGCCCACTGCGAAGAGGGGTCCTTCACTTCGCTGCGTCCCCACCAGAAACGAAAGATCGCGGAAGTCGCCGGACGAGTACGAGGCGGCTTGAAGATTCGGCTCACCCGAGCAGCTGCGCGCGTTGAGCGCGATCCCCGTCCACCCGAGGGTTGCCAGCTCGCGCAGCATCAACTGCATGTAGCCAGACGCAGACGAGCCCTCGAGGCCGTGCAGCAGAATCACCGTCGGCGCACCCGGCTTTCCGTC
>JAYVNA010000072.1:0-2320 GCA_043758715.1 Archangium sp. | reverse complement strand
GGCAGACCGCCGTGCCGTCCTGTGAGCGCGTGTTGGTGGTGTACGGCGAGCACGCCGCGAATCTCTACATCGAGTCTACGCCTCCGACGCCCCGCCCCGCGGTGGTGCGCCGAACGGGCTGAAGGGCACTCCAGATGAACGAAGCCCAGATCAACTCCATCGTCGAGCAGGTGGTTCGAAGGCTCTCAGGTGAGCTCTCGAAGCTGCCTGCCTCAGCGAGTGGTTCCCGTTCGCCCGCGATCATCAGCAAGCGGCCGGGCATCTTCGACGATCTCGACTCGGCGGTGACCGCAGCCACCCGCTCGCAGGAGCAGTGGATGCGGCTGCCGGTGGAAGGCCGCGAGAAGGTGATCGAGGCGATGCGGCAGTGCACGCGCGATCACGTCAATGACCTGTCCCGCATGGCGGTCGAAGAGACCAAGCTCGGGAACGTCGCCGACAAGATCAAGAAGAACCTGTTGTGCGCGAACAAGACGCCGGGCCTGGAGATCTTGCGGACCCAGGCGCAGAGCGGCGACTACGGGTTGATGCTGCTGGAGCGCGCGCCCTTCGGCGTGATCGGCGCCATCACCCCGTCGACCAACGCGACCGAGACCATCATCAACAACGGCATCGCGATGGTGGCCGGCGGCAACTCCGTCGTCTTCAACGTGCACCCGAGCGCGAAGAACGTCGTCAGCTTCTTCGTGCAGAAGCTCAACGAGTCGATCGTCGCGGCCGGTGGCCCTTCGAACCTGCTGTGCATGCTGGGCAGCCCCACCATCGAGTCGGCCGGCGCGCTGATGAAGCACCCTGGCATTCGGCTGGTGGTGGTGACCGGTGGCCCCGCGGTGGTGAAGGCGGCGATGGCCTCGGGCAAGCGCGCGATCTGCGGCGGCCCGGGCAACCCTCCTGCGGTGGTCGACGAGACGGCGCACGTGGCCCGCGCGGCCAAGGACATCGTCGACGGCGCGTCGCTCGACAACAACATCGTGTGCATCGTGGAGAAGGAGATCTTCGCGGTCGCCTCGATCGCCGATCAGCTCAAGTCCGAGATGCTCAAGCACGGTGCCTTCGAGGTGCCATCGAACGCCATCAACCGGTTAGAGAAACTGGTGGTCGACGAAGGCCACGCCGCGCGTGACTGGGTGGGCAAGGACGCCACCAAGATCGCCGAAGCCGCGGGGCTGAAGGTGCCTGCGGGAACGCGGCTGCTGTTCGCCGAGGTCGACCCCACGCACAGCTTCATTCAGGCCGAGTTGCTGATGCCGGTGATCGGCTTCTCCCGGCTCAAGTCGGTGGAAGACTGCATCGCGGCCGCGGTTCAGGCGGAACACGGCTTTGGCCACACCGCCACCATGCACTCGACCAACATCGACGTGCTGTCGGCGATGGCGAAGATCATCAACACCTCGATCTTCGTGAAGAACGGGCCGTCGTTCGCGGGCCTGGGCATGACGGGCGAGGGCTACACCTCGTTCACCATCGCTTCGCCCACCGGCGAAGGGCTCACCACGCCGATCAGCTTCACGCGTGAGCGCCGCTGCACCCTGAAGGATTCGTTCCGCATCATCTGATGCCTGCTCCCTCCTCCGGTCCCGCGCTGGGCTTGTTCGAGCTGGAGTCGCTCGCGCGCGGGATCGTGGTGGCTGATGCCCTGGTGAAGCAGGCGACGGTGCAGATCGTGATCGCCGAGGCGGTCTCGCCCGGGAAGTACCTGCTGGTGTTCGTCGGCGCCGAAGGCGAAGTGCTGGAATCGTTCAAGGCGGGTCTCGAGGCCGGTGGCTCGCTGGTGCTCGACTCGCTGCACCTCACGCACATCGCCGAGACCCTGGTGACAGCGCTCCTCACAGGGCAGCTGGCGAAGGTCGGGCCGCACGACGCGGTGGGCATCGTCGAATTGCACACGGTGGCGGCGACGTTGAAGGCGGCCGACGTCGCGCTCAAGCAGGCGAACGTGCAGCTGACGCAGCTTCATCTGGCCAAGGGCATCGGCGGTAAGGGCTGGTTCACGCTGGCGGGTGTGCAGCACGACGTCGAGGCGGCGCTCGAGGGCGCGGCGGCGGCGGTGCAGCCTTCCCTGCTGGTCGCGACCGAGCTGATTCAGCGACCGCACGCGGACCTTCGCGGCAAAGTGTTGTGAACTGACTCAATGATCTCCCTCTCCCCCGGGGGGAGAGGGTCGGGGAGAGGGCAAATCATGAAGAAGCTCATTCTGGCGTGCGTGCTGGCTCTGGTTGGTTGCAAGAAGGAATCACCGACGCCCACGGGAACGGGAACCAGTGGAACCGGCACGACGGGCAGCGACAAGCCCACCGCCGCTGACGCCCCGAAGAACCCC
>JAYVNA010000071.1:0-7343 GCA_043758715.1 Archangium sp. | reverse complement strand
CAAGAACTCTGATGACCCCGGACGACAAGGTGGGGCTCTTTCTCTCGCTCTTTCGAGGCCGCACCGATGTCTACCCGACGCGCTTCGTACGGAAGAAGGACGGCCAGGCCGGCTACGCACCCGACTGCAGCAACAAGTTCGTCAAGGGCGTGTGCGATCTGCCGAAGGTGAAGTGCGGGGAGTGCGCGAACCAGGCGTTCAAGCCAGTCGACGCATCCGCCGTTTGGGCCCACCTCCTCGGTAAACACGTCATGGGCGTGTACCCGCCGCTCGAGAGCGACACCTGCTGGTTCCTCGCGGCCGACTTTGACGAGGGATCCTGGCGAGAGGACGTGACCGCGTTCGTCGCGACCGCTCGGCGCCTCGGCCTGCCGCTGGCGATCGAGCGATCACGGTCAGGCAAGGGCGCCCACGTCTGGTTCTTCTTTACGTCTCCTGTTCCAGCGGCCGCGGCGCGCAAGCTGGGCTGCCACCTCCTGACCGAAACGATGGCCAGCCGACACGAGCTCTCGATGCGCTTCTACGACCGGCTGTTTCCCAGCCAGGACACGATGCCGCGCGGTGGCTTCGGCAACCTCATCGCGCTCCCGCTGCAGGCTGGCCCGCGGCGGGAAGGCAACTCGATCTTCCTCGACGACAAGTTGATGCCGATCACCGACGCCAGCCAGTGGACACACCTGTCGACGATCGCGCGCATCGCTCTGGAGACCGTCGAGCGCATCGCGGCAGAAGCGACTCGTCAGGGGACGGGATACATCGGCGAGGGCTTCGACGACCCACGGCTCGACACGCTCTTCCTGGCGATGCCGGTGTCGTGGAAGGGAACGCTCGTGCAGTACACGGGCCGCCTCCACCGACTGCACCCCGGCAAGAAGGAGGTGCAGATCTACGACTACGTCGATCGCGACGTGCCGATGCTTCTCCGAATGTTCGAGAAACGGCTGCGCGGATACCGCGCCATCGGCTACGCACACGGAGAGGCTCCGCTCGGGTTCGCGGAGCCGAGAGAAGAACTGGTGGTCGAGTACGACGAAGAAACCATCGCGACTCTCGAGGACGCTGATGAGTTCAGGCTGTTCGAGATCGCTCTCGAAGGAATTCTCAATGAATCCCGACCCGTGGATCGAAGCCCGCAAACGCCACCATCTGTCGCACGCCCACGTCCAGATGGCGCGCGAGCTGGGAATGAACCCGCGCAAGCTGGGCAAGATCGACAACCACAAGCAGGAGAAGTGGAAGGCGCCGCTCCCGCAGTTCATCGAGCACCTGTACGAGAAGCGCTTCGGCAGGACCCGCCCCGCCGTCGTCATGTCGGTCGAAGAGCGCGCGCGGGCACAGAAGGACAAGAAGGCCGCCCGCAAGGCCGAGAAGCAGCAGCAGCAGCAGCGCGAACAGGACGGCGAAGGCCCTGCTCCGGAAGAGCCGCGCGCCGCGCCGGAGGAGGCGATGGATGATCGCCCCGAGGTCTTGCGGCTCTTCTCGAACCTGAAGCAGTCACTGCCCGCGCTGAAGAAGCTCCTCGACGAGTCCGCCAGTCACTGGGGCTACGAAGATCCGATCTACCGGCTCTACCATCAGAGCTTCAAAGTCTACGGGCTCCAGGACCAGACGCTGAGCATCGTCGCGGCGCTGCAGGCCCTCGCGCCAGAGCGCAGGCTGAACCCGTGGTTCATGCAGATCGTGAGCGATGGCACCGGCAGGCAGTTCGAAGCAGAGGACAACCGCTACTGGCTCGAGATCACCCGTCCCATGGTCGAGGCCTTCTTCCACGCGCGCTTCTTCCTGGAGATGGCGGTCCGCCACGGCAAGTCGCTCAAGCAGCCGCCGCAGCTCCTCCCGAGTGGTTGGGCCGCGTTTCTGTACCTCTTCGAGTTGCGTTGAGTTCACCGACCGAGCCGAATGGCCGCTTTGGAGTGGAAGCGGCTATTCGGGCGCTCGGTACGCACTTGCGCAACTGAGGCAGCGCTTGATACAAAACGTCTGTCGGTAGCCGCACAAGCCGACGTTTAGAACCATGCAGAAGCCTTCCAACAAGAACGAAGTGCTCGTCCGCCTGGCCCGGAAGGGCTTACTGCGCTCGAGAGAACTCGCGGCCCAGGGGATTCCCCGCTCCTACCTGGGCCGACTGGTCGCACGCGGGCTGCTCGAACGCGTCGGCCGAGGCCTGTACCGGGCCCCCAACGCCCGCGTCACCGAACTCCATACGATCGCGGAAACGATGAAGCGGGTCCCCCACGGGGTCATCTGTCTCCTCAGCGCGCTCCAGATGCACGAACTGACGACCGAAGTGCCGCATGCGGTGTGGCTGCTGATCGACACTCACGCACGAGTACCCCGCCCAACCGCCACAAAGCTCGAGTTCGTACGCGCGAGCGGGGCGGCGCTGACGCAAGGGGTCGAGGAGCGCAGCATCGAAGGCGTTCGGGTTCGCCTGACCACCCCCTCGAAGACGGTCGCTGACTGCTTCCGCTACCGCCGTTACGTTGGCCTCGACGTGGCGATCAGCGCGCTCCGCGAATACCTCGCCCGCGGACGTTCGTCGAAGAGGAACAAGGAAAATGTCTTCAGCATCGAGGCCCTGATCGCTGCCGGCACGGCCGATCGGATCTCCAGCGTGATGCGGCCCTACCTGGAGGCGCTCGCATGACGAAGAAACTCAAGAACGTCGGCGCATCGGTGCGCTCGCGCCTGCTCGATCTTTCGAAGACGCGAGGCGACGACTTTCAGCTCGTGCTCGTTCGGTACGTGAACGAGCGCCTGCTCTTCAGGATCGCCTCGTCTCCGCACGCGAAGACCTTCATCTTGAAAGGAGCAGCGCTCTTCACGATCTGGACCGGCAAGCCGCATCGGGCAACCAGAGACCTCGACTTCCTGGGCTCCGGTGACGCGACCGAGAAACACGTCAAGGAGGTCTTCCTCGAGATCTTCGACCAGAAAGTCGAGGACGACGGCGTGACCTTCGACCACGAATCCATCGTCGTGAGCGCCATTCGGGAAGACCAGGAGTACGGCGGCGTCCGCCTGACGCTGACTGCCCGCGTCGCAGCGGCGAAGGTGCGCGTCCAGGTCGATGTCGGCTTCGGCGACGCCGTCACCCCGGCGGCGCAAGTCATCGACTTCCCGCCGCTGCTGGACTTCCCCGCGCCCAGGCTCCGCGCCTACCCCCGGGAGACAGTCGTCGCTGAGAAAGTCGAAGCCATGGTGAAGCTCGGCCTCGCGAACACGCGAATGAAGGACTTCTACGACCTGCGCGTGATGTCCGACCTCTTCGACTTCGACGGGTCGCTCCTTGTCAAAGCACTGCGGGCGACCTTCAAGCGGCGCGGCATTCCGCTCCCGACGACAACGCCTGCAGCGCTGACCCCAGCGTTCTTCGACGACAAGTCGAGAAAGGGGCAGTGGGCGGCGTTCGCGAAGAAGACCGCCGCGAGCGATGCCGGTGAACTCGAAGCGGCCATCATTCGCGTCGCTGGATTCTGCGAGGAACCGCTCCTGGGCGCGGCAGGGGACGCAGGCTGGGCAGGAATGTGGAAGCCGGGCGGGCCCTGGCGGCGCTAAGCGCGAGCGACCAATGGGGGACCCACTTCGTCGAATCTGCGGGGTTCCTCAGCAGTCCCCCGCACTTGCGAGTTCGCGACTCTCTGTTTGGGTGCGTGATCGCGTTCGCAGCTCGCGCCCTTCGCGGAGCAACTGACGAGCGCCCACCAACCGGTGGGCGCTTTTCGTTTAACCACCCTGCCCGCTTCTTCCCGGAGGGAGCGCTCTCTGCGGGGCGCCCGCAGGTCGCTCGCGATGAACCTGAAGGTCGCGGCCTGCGAACCGACACTTAGCCCTGCGGCATCCGAGCGTCGTCTGGCTCGCAGACCTCCAACTTGGGCCGCTGGTGCAATTCGTCTTCGGGCACGAACTCGATCCTCATGCCCCAACCGCCGAACGAGCCGACCATCTTCATGAACTCAGCGAGCGTGAAGTCGCGGCCGTCGATTGAGACGAACACCTCGTCCACTTCCGGCTCGATGGCGGCATCCGAAAGAATCTGGCAGCGCAGCACATGGCCACGTGGCACCCACTGGTCCCCACGCTCGAAGAACTTGAGTTGGGCCTTCCCCTCCGGGATCTCGGTGGCCGTGTAGTTGTAGTTCCGACGATGCTCGTCACCGGCCACGACGCCCGCGTTACAGAGGGCGAGAATCTGCTCATCTGACATCAGTGCCAGCTTCTCGGCGCCGAGCTTGTAGTGCGTCGTCGCCACCGACTCGTCGGCGTACTTGATGATGGCGTCGTCACCGCTGCGGGTAATGAGGACGTCTTCGGCCGACGCGACGAAGGGGCGTTTGGGGAGGGGCATGCGTCTTGAGATACCAGAGGCGCCGCCCCGAGGCATTCCGTCACGGATCTCGCTTGCCGCCGCTTCCGGGGATGGGCAAGGACGGCACCTTCGCGACCAACTCTTCGATGACCTGTTGGAGGGTGACTCGTTCTCCTCCCCAGACCCGTCCGGCGCGCACGAACCGGAAGTTCAGCGTGTTCGCCAGGTCACCCATCTGATCGTTCTCCTCTTCCGGGTGGCAGGGGAAGTAGTATCCGCCACAGCCATGACGTATACGCGTCGGCGCCGTGACCCGCGTTCGAGGGGCCTTTGAAGAAACCTGCGCGCAAGAAACCAAAGACGTCGTCAAAGACCGCCATCGCGGTGTCGGGCCGCGAAACCCAACTCTTCGCTCGAGTCGTCGAGATCATCGAAGGGGCGCGTGGCCACGTCGTCCGCTCGGTCAACACGGCGATGGTCCAAGCGTACTGGCTGATCGGCCGCGAGATCGTTGAGGTCGAGCAGCGTGGCGAGAAGCGCGCCGGCTACGGCGAGCGGATCGTTGAGAGTCTCGCCAAGCGTCTCGCCGCGCGCTTTCGGCAGGGCTTCAGCGTTCCGAACCTGCGCAACATGCGGCAGTTCTTCCTGGCCTACCCCTCCGGGTCAGCGCTCCCAGAGGCTTTGGGGGGCTCTCCGAATCGCTCCGAGAAGCGCTCGGCAGTGCCTATCGTTTTGCGGGAATCCAGGATTCGCTCGGCAGTGCCTAGCGAATCGATCCAAGCGTCCTTCCCGCCGTACCTCGGGTGGACGCACTACACGACCTTGATGCGGGTGACGAACCTGACGGCGCGCGCCTTCTACGAGATCGAAGCTGCTCGTGAGAGCTGGTCGAGTCGAGAGCTCGAGCGACAGATCGCATCCCTGCTCTTCGAGCGCCTCGCGCGGAGCCGCGACAAGGAGAAGGTGCTCGCGCTGGCGAAGCGCGGACACCACCTCGAGGGACCCGCCGACGTCATCAAGGAACCATTCGTGCTCGAGTTCCTCGACCTCGACGAGCGGGCCGAGTGGCAGGAGCGGGATCTCGAGCAGGCCATCATCGACAAGCTCGAGGGGTTCTTGCTCGAGCTCGGCAAGGGCTTCTGTTTCGTCGCGCGCCAAAGGCGCCTGACGCTGGAGGGCGACCACTTCTACGTGGACCTCGTCTTCTACAACCGCCTGCTCCGCTGCTTCGTTCTCGTCGACCTCAAGCTCGGCAAGCTCACGCATCAGGACCTCGGCCAGATGCAGATGTACGTGAACTTCTTCGACCGCTTCCACCGCGCGGAGCACGAGGCCAACACCATCGGCATCGTCCTCTGCTCTGAGAAGAACGACGCGATGGTCAAGATCACGCTTCCCAAAGACAACAAGCACGTCCTCGCGGCGAGCTACCAGATGTACCTCCCCACCGAGGAGGAGCTGCGGGCCGAGTTGGCGCGCGAACGTGAGGCGGCGGAGCGCGCGCTGCGCCTGGCTGCGGGCACGAAGGGCACCGGCGATGGCAAAGCCTGAAGCTCACAAGTGGGAGTTCAAGGCACGCTTCCGACGTCACGCCTTCGGTTGGAAGTCGCAGCCGGCCATCGCGCGCATCAAGCAGGCAGTCGCGGAGATCAGGAAGGTCGCGAAGAAGGAACCACTGCTCGCGGCAGACGGAGCCATCGCGTTCATCGAGCGGGTGTCTCCCGCGCTCGAGCACGTCGACAGCTCCTCTGGCTCGATCGGCACGGCCGTCAACAACGCCATCGCCGAGCTGGTGCCGCTCATCGCCAGCGCGCCGGCCGACTCGAAGACGCGCGCGGCCTGGCTCGACCAGCTCTGGGAGGCGTACGAAGACGATGGCATCCCCTACATCGAGTGCCTGGGCGACCATTGGGGCGAGCTCTGTGGTTCGCAGGACGTCGCCGCGGCGTGGGCAGACGAGCTTGCCCAGACCGTGCGCATGTCATGGAGCGCCGACCCGAAGCTCCGCGGCTTCTTCAGGGGGACGAGCAACTGTCTGAGCGCTCTCGTCGCTGCGGAGCGCTACGACGAGGTGCTCGCGCTCCTCGAGCTCGCGCCCTTCAAATTCTGGAGCTACCGCCAGTACGGAGTGAAGGCCCTCGCTGCGCAGGGGAAGACCACGGAGGCCATTCGTTACGCCGAAGAAGGGCGTGGGCTGAACGACAGCCCGATCGCCATCGCCCGCGCGTGCGAGGAGGTGCTGCTCTCGGCTGGGCTGACGGATGAGGCCTACCGACAGTACGGGCTCCTCGCCAACCAGGGCGGGACGTACCTCGCGACCTTCAGGGCCGTCACGAAGAGGTACCCGACGCGGTCGCCGAGCGCGGTGCTCGCTGACCTCGTGAGCTCCACGCCGGGCGACGAGGGGAAGTGGTTCGCCGCCGCCAAGGATGCGGAGCTGTTCGACGACGCCCTCGCCCTCGCGAGTCGAACGCCGTGTGACCCGAGAACCCTCACCCGCGCAGCCCGCGACTACGAGGAGTCGAAGCCAATCTTCGCTGTTGGGGCGGGACTGCTGGCGTTGCACTGGCTGATTCAGGGCTACGGCTACGAAATCACCAGCGCTGATGTCTGGGCGGCCTACCGCTCAACCATGGCCGCGGCCGAGCGACACGGCAGCGCCGCCGACGTGAAGGCGCAGATCCGTAAGATGGTCGCGGCTGAGACCGCGAGTGACCACTTCATCTCGAAGGTGCTCTCGCGGGAGCTCCAGGAGACGAGATGAGGGAGCGCGCGTTCATTCATGTCGCCGGCCCCGCTGGCGTCGGCAAGACGACCTTCATCGAGAGGCTGCTCGAAGCCGGGGTCGGGCGCGCGACCTGCATTCGGGCGACCCGCGCCTCAGGCGTCCCCAGGGCAACCGACGAGCTCGGGCGCTACCGGGGCGCGGGGGCTGGCTCGGTCGCGCACTACCCCTTCGCCGAACCGGATCTCGACGCGTTCTTCGGCAGCGACGTCATTCAGGACTACTCGGAAGTCGTGTTCATCGAAGGCG
>JAYVNA010000070.1:0-7345 GCA_043758715.1 Archangium sp. | reverse complement strand
CGTTGATCAGCACGGGGATCTCGACCTTCTCGGAACCGACGCGGGCCAGCTCGGCCTTCAGCTCGGCGCGTTCAGAGGAACCGGGCGCGTACTGTTTGATGGGCTCGTTGATCGGCAGCGGGACGTTCATGCGCAGATATGTGCCAGCTGACGCCCGGCGGTTCCACCCCAATCTCCCCGAGTGGCCCCCTCGACCAAAGCTGCAGTAAGGCCCGCTCATGACTCGGCTCGCGACGTTCCTCCTGTTCCTCAGTGCCTGCGGAACCACGCCCCTCATCACCGCCGATGCAGGCGTCGACGCAGGTGAAGAACAACACCTCACCGAAGACGCAGGTACCGACGCGGGCGTGCCCGATGCGGGGCCGTACGTCGCTGATCCGCTCGTGGTGGCGCGGCCGTTCGCGACCGTGGTGCCGGTGGGGTACGCGCCCGGAACGCCGACGCCGCTGGTGGTCTTGCTGCACGGCTACACCGCCACTGCCGCCACCCAGGACGCGTACTTCAAGCTGAGCGCGCTGGCGCAGACCCGCGGCTTCCTGCTCGCGCTCCCCGACGGCACCGTCGACGGAACGGGCCAGCATTTCTGGAACGCCACCGATGCCTGCTGCGCCTTTGGGGGAACGGTCGACGACGTCGCCTACCTCACCGCGGTGATCCACGACCTGCAGGCGCGCTTCACGATCGACCCGAAGCGCATCTTCCTGGTCGGCCACTCGAACGGCGCCTTCATGTCGCACCGCATGGCGTGTGATCGCAGCGAGCTCATCGCCGGCATCGTGGCGCTCGCGGGCGACGTCTGGGCTGACACCGCACGATGCAACCCCACGGCGCCCGTCAACGTGCTGCAGGTGCACGGCACGCTCGACATGGTGATCCAGTACGGCGGCGGCGTCGCGCTCGCCGGCCAGCCGCCCTACCCGGCCGCGGAGACCAGCGTCGGCACCTGGGGCGCGAAGAACCACTGCACCGGCACGCAGCTCGAATCGATCGGCGGCGATCTCGACCTGGTGACCGATCTGCCGTTCTCCGAGACGCAGCGTGAGGCGTTCATGGGGTGCCCGAACGGCGCGGCCGCGGAGCTGTGGCGCATTCGGGGTGGCAGCCACATTCCCGCGTTCAACGACGGCTGGGCCAACACCCTCTACACGTGGCTCTCGGCGCACCCGAAGCCGTAACGCCATCCTCGCTGGACCTGGCTAGAGGTCGAGCCGTTTGTGGCCCTCGAAGACGGTGAGCACCTCGCACTGTCGCTCCGTCACGCGGTAGACGATTCGATACTGCTTGAGGAAGACCTCGCGCACGTCGTCGCGCTGAAGTTCAGGGACTCGGCGTCCACCGAGGGGTGTTCGCGCCGCAACCCGCGCCGTCGCCATCAACTCCCTGACCCACCTCCTCGCTGCGACGGGGTCGTCGCGAGAGATGAAGTCACCGATGCCAACGAGATCGGCCTCGGCCCTCTCGGTCCAGACCAGCTTCCGCCGTTTCACCTGCCCTTGCCGCCGAACCTTGCGGTCATCCGCTTCGTCGCTGCCGCGTCTGTGTGAACGCGACCGGCGATCGCGTCTGACAGGCCTTCGTTCACCGCGGCGACGAAGTGGGCGCGCTCTGTGAGTTCGTCATAGGCCTCCGGTGAGAGGAGAACGCCTGCCGGCTTGCCGTTCTGGGTCACCACCAGAGGGGCGCTTCCCTCGCCAATCTTGCGCAGCCATTCTGCTGCCTGAGCTTTGAACTCACTGACGGGAACGAAGTTCTCAGAAATACGGACGGGGCGCATAGGTCTCCATTTCGTACTCAAAGTAGTCCGAATTCAGACCTGTTTCAATGAGACGTCGCGAGGTGCACGACTTGAGGTCGAGAGGCCCGGCTGATCAAGCAGCCTCGATTCTCTCCACGCAGATGTCCCTGGAGATCGCTGCGCATCCCGAGTCAGCGTGGTGGATTTGCCGGCCGTTGACGGGGGACGCTAGTACCCGTTTGGGAGACGGGTCAGGTCGTTCGGTTGCAGTTCCTTTCGAAGTCGTCCTCCCGCGGTGGATTGACCGGGAAGGCCGATCGCGCTTGCGAGATGCGATGTCCCGCGCCCTTGAAGAAGCCCACGCTCTGGTGGCGAGCGCCCGCGCAGCTTGCCTGGCGACGTTCGACCCGCTCACCTCGACGCCCTTCGCCTCGCTGGTGGCGGTGACCGACGATGGCCAGGGGCGACCGCTGATGTTGCTGTCTGGGTTGTCAGATCACCCAGCAACCTGAAGGCCCACCCGCGCGCCTCGTTGCTCTTCGCCGCCACGCTCGAGGGCTCGACGATGGACGTGCCGCGGATGACGCTGTCGGGCGTGGTTCGCTGGCTCGAGGCAGACCACGGCGCCTGCGCACGGGCGCGCATCCTCGCCTTTCACCCCGACGGCGAGCAGTACGCGACGCTGCCCGGCTTCGCGTCCGCCCGCCTCGAGATCGATGCGGTGCGCGCCGTGGGTGGCTTCGCCCGGGCGACCTCACTCGATCCCGTGACCTGGTCCGCACGGTGATGGGACCGACCGTCGTGGAGATCTCAATATGCCCTGTGATTTCTCACAGCGTTCACCTGCCCCGAAGTCCCCAAAGCTGTCAGGAGCCGCGCTTCTCAACCACGATGGCGCGGCTGCTCGGACCTGAAAATATTCTGCGGTTTCGCAGCCCCGGCAGGCGCAGTACATCGCCCCTGCCCCATGCCGCGCTTCAGCCCCGTCGATTCCACGGTCACCATCGAGTTGGACGGTGATCAACTGCAGGCCCGCGAGGGCGAGCCTGTCGCGTGTGCCGTCATCGCGAACGGTCAGCTGATCTTCAGCCGCTCCCCCAAGTACCACCGGCCGCGCGGGCCTTTTTGTCTGACGGGCGCGTGCGCGCAGTGCCTGATGCGCGTCGATGGCATTCCCAACGTCGCCACCTGCCGGACCGCGGTCAAGCCGGGCATGCGCCTCGAGCGGCAGAACGCGATGCCCGATGCGCGCATCGATCTGTTGCGCGCGAACGACTTCGTGTTTCGCGACTGGTTCAATCACCACGAGTTCATGGCGGGGTGGCCGCTCGCCGATCAGGTGCTGCTGAAGATCGCCCGCCAGCTCTCGGGGCTGGGCATTTTGCCGGAGCGGGCGGCCGAAGCGCGCGAGCCTGCGATCATCGAAGAGCACGAGCTGGTGATGGTGGGCGCCGGGGCGGCGGGGCTGGCGGCGGCCCGGCAGTTCTCGAGCCGCGGAGTGAAGTACGTGTTGTTCGAACGCGAAGCGACCGTCGGAGGGCGGCTCATCTGCGGCGCCGAGCCCGGTCAGCCCGCTTCGTGGAACGCCCCGGCCCGGGTGAACGCGGAAGTGGTGGGGCTCTTCGCCGATGACGGCAAACCGTTCCTCGCGGTGATCGAAGGCGAGCGCCTGCATCTGATTTTCTACAAGCGGCTGCTGCTGACCGTCGGCGGGCACCCGATGTTGCCCACCTTTCCCAACAACGATCTCCCGGGGGTGATGGCCGGGCGGGCGGTCTCGACCCTCATTCGCCGGCACGGCGTGTTGCCCGGCAAACGGGTCGCCTGCGTGGGTGAGCTGACCGAAGCGCGTTCGCTGGCCGAGCTGGTCAAGGGTGCCGGGGGCGAAGCGGTCGCCGTCGGCGCCGAGGTGGTTCGTGCGCATGGGCTTCGTGGGGTCAACGCGGTGACCGTCAACCCGGGCGGGAAAATCAGCTGCGACGTGATCGCGACCTGCGGCCCCGCGAGCCCGGCCTTCGAGTTGGCGAAGTGTGGGGGCGCCGACGTGGTGTGGAACCCCACCTCGCGCTGCTTCGTGGTGCAGGCCGATTCGCGGGGGAAGACGGCCAACCCGACGCTCTACGTCGCCGGGGAACTTCGCGGCCCGATGTCGTCTGCCGCCGCCGCTGAACAAGGTCTGGCTGCCGCCGACGCCATGGTGGGCACGCCATGAGCAAGTCACTGGTCTGCACCTGCGAAGACGTGACTGCGAGCGAGGTCGAGCACGCGATCTCCAAGGGCTACTGCGACATCGAGTCGGTCAAGCGCTTCACCGGCTTTGGCACCGGTGTCTGCCAGGGAAAGCAGTGCCTCACCGCGGTGGCGCGCATGCTGGAAAACCGGGCCCCGAAGAAGCCCACGCCCGACCAGCTGATGCCGTTTGCACCGCGGCCTCCGTTGTTCCCCACCGAGCTCGGTTACTGGGCGAGCGCCTCGTTCGACCCTTCGCGCGCTTCCGAGGGCGGCGTGCCCGGTGGCATGGACATCGGGTTTCCGACGCTCCGATCGACCGTGCCGGTGAAGTCGAAGGCGAAGATCGTGATCATCGGCGGAGGCATCATGGGCCTCGCGCTGGCGTGGAACCTCGCGCAGCAGGGCGAGACCGACGTGGTGGTGCTCGAGAAGGGCTACCTGTGCGCGGGCGCGTCGGGCCGCAACGGCGGCGGCATTCGCGCCCAGTGGGGCACGCCCACGCTCATCAGCCTCGCGCGCCGCAGCATCGAGCTGATGAAGCGCTTCGCGCGCGACATGGGCATCAACGTCTGGTTCCGCCAGGGCGGCTACCTCTTCCTGGCGAAGTCCGACGAGGTGGTGAAGAAGATCGAACGCGGCGCGGCGCTCCACAACGCGCACGGCGTGCCCACCCAGATCCTCACGCCCGACGCGGCACGCGACGTGGTGCCTGAGCTGACGATGACCGGCGTGAAGGCCGCCGCCTGGAACCCGAAAGATGCCGTGATCTTCCCCTGGCCGTTCCTGTGGGGCTACGCGCAGCAGGCTCAGAAACGCGGGGTGCAGGTCGAGACGTTCACCGACGTGCAGGGCTTCGAGCTGGGCGGCGGCAAGATCAAGAAGGTGCTCACCGATCGCGGCGACATCGAGTGTGAGACCGTGGTGCTGGCCGCCGGCGCGTGGAGCCCGCAGATCGCCAAGCTCGCCGGCGTGCGCCTGCCCAACGAGCCACACCGCCACGAGATCTGCAGCACTGAGCCCCTCAAGCCCTTCCTGGGGCCTTTGGTGTCGGTGCTCGATTCAGGTCTCTATTTTTCGCAGTCGATGCGCGGGGAAATCGTCGGCGGCATGGGCGACCCGCGCGAGCCCTCGGCCCTCAACCTGGGCTCCACCGCGCGCTTCTTGAGCCGCTATGCCCAGGCGCTCACCGAACAGCTCCCGCAGACCGGGCGGGTGAAGGTGCTGCGGCAGTGGTCGGGGCCGTACGACGTCACGCCCGACAACTCGCCCATTCTCGGCAAGACGCCCAAGCTCGAGAACCTGCTGCACATGCACGGGTTCGTCGGTCACGGCTTCATGATGGCCCCCGCGGTCGCCGAGCGAATGGCGAAGTGGATGGCGACGGGCGAGTCTGATGAGCTGTTCGAACGCTTCACGCTCTCGCGCTTCGCCGAGGGGCGAATGGAGCGCGAAGACATGATCATCGGGTGACCGCGAAGATGGCTCCAGCATTGGAACTCAAGGGCGTCACCAAACGCTTCGGCGAAAAGGTGGCTGTCGACAACCTCACGCTCTCGATTGAGCCTGGCTCCTTCCTGGGGCTGGTGGGCCGCAACGGCGCGGGCAAGTCGACCACCCTCAAGATGGCGACCTCGCTGGTCGAGCCCACGTCGGGCAGCATCACCGTGCTCGGTCACGATCTGCGCACCGACTCGTTGGCGGCGCGGCGGTTGATGGGCGTGATGCCCGAAGACATGGCGTTGCTCGAGCTGCTCACGGGCCAGCAGTACCTTCATTTCGTCGGCCGCATGTACGGGCTCGAAGACAGGGAGATCGACAAGCGCGGGGCGGAGCTCTTCGACACGCTCGATCTCAAGCCCGGCAGCCGCACCCTGGTGGCTGACTACAGCTTCGGCATGAAGAAGAAGCTCGCGTTGTGCGCCGCGCTCATTCACGGCCCCAAGCTGTTGTTCCTCGACGAGCCGTTCGAGGGCATCGACGCGATCACCAACCGCACCATCAAGGACATCCTCCTCGGGCTGCAACAGAAGGGCGTGACGCTGGTGCTCACCAGCCACATTCTCGAGGTGGTCGAGAAGCTCTGCCCGCTGATCGCGATCATCGACGAGGGCAAGATCAAGGGCTTCGGCACCTTCGATGAGCTGCGCCAGGGCAAGGAATCGCTCGAGTCGTTGTTCGTCAACCTGGTCGGCGGTGCGCCCCGCGGGGGCCTCTCGTGGCTGTGAGCCCGTTCCGCGCGCTCGCGGCGGTGCACCTGCAGAGCACCTGGAACCGCCTGCGCAAGCAGATGGGGACCACCGGGCTGTGGGCGTTGGTCATTCTCATTCTGTTGGTCACCACCACCGGCGTGTTGCCGATGCTGATCGGCCTGGGTGCGGCCGGCTATTTCGCGGGGGCGCAGCTGGGGGAAGCGCAGTCGGAATCGGCGATCGCCTTGACCGCGTTCGGCTTCACCCTGCTGACCGTGTTCTCGGGCCTGCTGGGCGGCATCTCGAGCGGCTCGCGGCAGCTGCCGTGGGAAACGCTCAAGGTCTTCCCGGTGCGAAACACCTCGCTCTTCGGGGCGGAGCTCTTCGCTGGCGCAGGTGAAGCGATCACCCTGTTCGAGCTCGCCGCGCTGCTGGTGACCTGCGCCGGGCTGTCGGTCGGTGCGCCGATGGCGACCCCGCTCTTCCTGTTGCTCTTCGTCACGCACGCGTTGACGTTGCTTGCGTTGCAGCAGCTCGCGGGCAGCATCGCCCAGCGGTTGTCGCGCCGGCTGCGCACGATGTTGATCCTCCTGCCGATCGCGGCGATCACCCTGCCCTCGCTGATTCCGATGCTGATCAAGCGCCTGAGCCACTCGATGCTCGACAGCTGGTCAGAGCGAATCAGCGAGTTCAGCCTGCTTCTCCCGGCCCGCGCGATCCTGGAAGCAGCACAGGAAATGATGTCGGGCGAGCTGCAGGGCTCGACGGTGGCGTGGGCGGTCTTCACCACCACGGCGGCCACGGCCGTGATCACCTCCATCGCTTACGTCTTCGTCTCACGAGAGCGGCCCATCACGCTCGATACGAACACCGGGCCCGCGGCGAAGCTGTGGACGTTCAAGTCGCAGACCTGGGGCGTGGCGCGGCTCACCTGGGAATCGCTCTCGCAGAGTCTTCCGGGCCGTTTCGGGTTGCTGATGCCGCTGCTGACGATCGTGCTCATTCGCGGGCCGCTGGCGGAGATCCTTCCCGGACGTGGGTGGACCGCGCCGATCGCGTTCGGGTACGCGGCGCTCGCGGGCACCAACCTGCTGTTCAACCAGTTCGGCCTCGATCGCCACGGCGTGAAGGTGTTGTTCCTGCTCCCGATCGATCTCGGGGAAATGCTGCGCGGAAAGCTGCTGGGCTT
>JAYVNA010000069.1:0-2322 GCA_043758715.1 Archangium sp. | reverse complement strand
CCCGCAAGGGCGAGCCTTCCCGCATCATCGCCAAGGTGAACGCTTTGGTGGACCCGGTGGTGATCCGCGCGCTCTACGGCGCCAGCCAGGCCGGCGTGGAGATCGACCTGCTGGTGCGCGGCATCTGCTGCCTGCGGCCTGGCGTGCCCGGCGTCTCTGAACGCATTCGGGTGTTCTCGATCGTCGATCGGTTCCTCGAGCACACCCGCGCGTTCGCGTTCGGGGTGGGCCCGACCGCCGACGTCTTCATCTCGTCAGCCGACTGGATGCCGCGCAACTTCCACCGCCGCGTCGAGGTGATGGCGCCGGTCGAAGATCCCGCGCTCAAGGCCCGCATCCTCGAGGAGGTGCTGGGCCTCGGGCTGAGGGACAACGTGAAGGCACGGCAGCTCCAGAGTGACGGTCTCTACGCGCCCATTCCCCTGCAGCTCGACGGCACCGCGGTGCGCAGCCAGGTGGTGCTGCTCGATGCCGCCCGTCGCAGTGGGCCCATCGCGGGGGCCGATCCGGTGTTGAGGCACGTGGCCTCACCGGTGGAGAAGGCCAAAGATCCCGATCGCCTCAGCAGCGGCAGCGGTTCAGCTGCCTAAAGGGCTGGAATGACACCCGGGACCTTGCATGGGCCCCGGCGAGGTGAGAGACCCGGGCGAGCGCGCTACACTCGCGGCAACCAAGGAGCATCCAATGCTGGGCCTTCGACCGATGGAAATCATCCTTATCGCCTTCGCGCTGGTGCTGCTGTTCGGCGCTTCTCGCCTTCCGGCCCTCGGCTCATCGCTGGGAGCGGCCATCAAGAACTTCAAAAAGGGGTTCTCTGAAGGCACCGACGACAAGCCTGAAGACAAGAAGCTGTCGCAGAACGACGGCAACAGCATCGCCGCGCAGGACAAAGCGACCACCAAGCAGAGCTGAGCTTCACCGCTCGCTGCTCACCCAGACGCCGCGACTCCTCACGACGAGGAGCGCGGCGTTCGTGTTCTTACTTGAGCTCTTTGTCGATGGTGGCAGCGAGCGTCTTCGCCCAGGCCTTCACCCGGCGAGCCTCGGGCGGATCGTAGTCATCCGACCCGTTGAGCACCTTGTCGATCGCCCCCTTCGCTCCCTTGGCATCGCCGTCCTTCAGGAGCGTGTCGGCGAGGAAGTAATAGTTGCGAAGGTGCTCGGGGTGCTTGTCGATGGACTTCTGCAGCTCTTCCTTCGACTTGGCGAGGTTGCGCTTGGGCCACGGGAGTTCCCAGTGGTAGCGGCCCTTCGCGGTGTGACCGCCGTAGCGATCGAACGCCTCGTTGTTCTTGAGCGAGTAGTCGAGGTTCTCGACGAACTGGCCCTCGAGGCCCTCGGAGAGCGCCTTCAAGATGCCCACGGCCTGCGAGTACGCGCCGATGCTCAGCGCCGTGTAGTACTTGCCCTCTGACCCCGCCGGCTTCGCCTCGACCGCGCGCATGGCGTAGTTCCAGCCTTCCTTGGCGACCTGCTTCTTGAGCTTCTCGTCGGTGAGCCCATCGGCGACCCACCAGCGAATTCGCGCGGCGCGCCAGAGCAGGTCGTAGTCGGTGGGGGCGGCCTTGAGCCCGTCGCGAATCACGTCGTCGTTGAGCTTCACGGAATCGGCGCTGTCGCGCGTCTTCCACAGCTCATCGAGCTTCGCGGAATAGCTGGCCGCATCGGCCGCGGGCGCGGCGTCTTGCGCGAAGCCTGACAGCGACCCACAGAGCGCTACGAGGAGAGAGAGGCGCATTCGCATGTCGCGAATGCTGCCTCTCTCTGGTTCAAAAGAAAATCAGTTCAGGCAGCTTCCTGAATGTCAGTGAACTCGCCGTCTTCGTTCACCGAAGCGAGGTAGCGGGCGAGGAACGACTTGGTCTTCAGCTCGACCTGGCGAACCCGCTCACGCGAGACACCCCAGCGCTGACCGAGCTCCTCGAGGGTGCGCGGCTTGTCCTGCGTGAGCCGCTCTTGGAGGATGTCCCAACCCAGATCGCCCAGGCGGCGGCGAACGCGCTGCAGGGCCTGGCTGACTTCTTCATCACGCTCGAGCGTGAGGAAGGACTGGTCGGGCGTGGGGCCCGCGTCTTCCAGGCGGTCGACGTAGCTGCTCTCCGACTCGTCATCGAGCGGCGCGTCGAGCGAGAAGTCGCTCATCGAGATGCGCTCGTGCTCACCGCCGCGCACGTGGCTGCGGTTGTCCTTGAGGTAGCGGGTGATGTACGCCCGAATCCACCAGACGGCGTAGGTGGCGAAGCGCACGTTTTTCTTCGAGTCGAAGTGCTCGATGGCCTTCATCAGGCCGACGTTCCCTTCCTGGATCAGATCGTCCAGGCG
>JAYVNA010000068.1:0-7355 GCA_043758715.1 Archangium sp. | reverse complement strand
TATTTTTCACTGACCACCAGCCAGGTGCCCGGGGCGTCGGCACAGGAGAGATCGATGAGCGGGTCGAGCTGCGCGGGATAACCGAGGTGGGGGAAGAGGACCGCCTGACCGCAAACGCGGGGCAGCGAGGCGATGCGGGCCCGGACGGTGGCGATGTCCCTCAAGGGTTCGACCTCGAACCGCATCACCCGGGCGTAGCCGAAGCCGCTCACGGGAAAGAGCAGCAGCGCCAGCAACGCGGCCCCCTGCCACCTCACGTGTTTGCGTTCGCGAACCACCTCGAGCACGCCGAAGAGCGCGAAGGCGAGCAGCGGCGTCGGGTAGTAGGTGAGGTAGCGGTGCATGGTGTCGTAGGTCGCCGACCCGAGGAGAAAAACGGTCGGCGCCATTCCCGCCACCGCGCGCCACGACAGCCACGGCAGGAACAACAGCGGCGCGAAGTACGCCCAGACACCCGAGGTGAAGAGCCGTGACAGCAGCTCGCCGGGGTGCGTGGCCATGCCCAGGAGAATGCCCCCACCGGTGGTGCCGAAGTGATTCCAGAAGGTGAGGTAGGCCATGCCATGCCCGGTGAGCGCGGGCTGAATCACCTGCGAGTAAATGCCGAGCCAACTGACGCACGCGATCAGCAGCAGGCCTGCTTCCCACCGGCGCCGGCGATCGAACAAGGCGCACGCGGTGGCGAAGCTGCCCAGATAGAGCGTCGCGTCTTCCTTGGTGCAGAACAGAAAGATCGCCGCGGCGATCCAGATGCGGCGGCGCTCTTCAGCCCACCCCACCAGGAACCAGAGCGTGCCGAGCGGGATGAGGCTCTCGATGCGAAAGGCTTCGGTCGTCAACCGGCCCAGGTGCGTGCTGGCGACGTAGGCGAGGCTCGCCGCCCACAACAAGCCGCCGTGATCTCCGGCCGCGCGTTGCACCAGGCGCCGCAGCGGAAACAACCCGGCCCACAACACCAGTGGGCCGGTGATCACCAGCCACAGTGGCGAGGGCGCCAGAGCATGAAAAGGCAGCAGCAGCGCGAGCAAGAAGGTCGAGTGCGTGCCGAGGTGATTGACCGTGTAGATGGGCGAGTACCCGAAGTTTCCCCGCGCGCCGCTCGCGAGCATCCAATCGAAGATGCTGAAGTCGATCCCGCTGACGTTGAACGCGGCGAAGGTGCTCAACGAGGCCGCTTCGATCCACACCAGGCTCATGATCAGGAACGCGATCCACGCGGGCCGCGACAGGGGCGCGCTGAGCCGTTGCGGATCTCTGAGCCACGCCCCCAGGAACGCCACCGACAGCGCGATCTGCAGGTAGTGGAACGACCCGTATTCGCCGAACAACGGCCCGAGCACGATGGCCGCGGCGAAGCAGCCCGCGGTGGCCCAGGTGAGTGTGATCAACGCCGACCCCGGACCCCGCATCGAAGTGCAGCCTGACACCAATGCGCGCAGGGCGCAGTTTCAGACGTTCAAGCGGGGCGTCACGGCGGCCCGGCGAGGCCTTCGAGCTCGACCAGCGCGCGCGCGAGATCGAGCTGCACCTCGAGGCGTTTGTGTTCGAGGTCGATCGCTTGGCGATCCGCGGCGAGGAGCACGGTGGGGTCGAGCGTGCCTTGAGCCATCACCCGGGCCTGTAGCGCCCGGTGGCTCTCGATGGTGGTTCGGTAGTCCACCTCGAAGGCGAGCCAGCGCTGCCGCAGGCCCTCCGCGCGCGAATAGAGAATCTGCGCTTCCGCCAGCAGCTGGGCCCGCTCGGCGTCGAGCTGCGCCTGGGCTCGCACGGTCAACGCGCGCGCGACCTCGAGCTGGGGCGCCGGCGTGATGCCTAAGGGAATTCCGAAGCCGACCTGCACGGCGTTGTCGGGCGGTGTGTCGCTGCGCTTCTGACGAAAGCGCACGTTGAGCTCAGGCCAGGGCAGCCGCTTCGAGGTCTCGTTGCGCAGCTCGGCCTCGGTCACCTGCACCCGGGTGCGCAGCGCCTCGAGGTGGGGCTGGCGCTCGAGCCGGGTGGTGAGCGCCGTC
The DNA here is from genome assembly GCA_043758715.1 of Archangium sp. Taxonomy (GTDB): domain Bacteria; phylum Myxococcota; class Myxococcia; order Myxococcales; family Myxococcaceae; genus Archangium_A. The sequence continues at coordinate 5,346 of JAYVNA010000068.1, read as the reverse complement.
ATCTCGGGCAGCGAAGGTGGCTCGAGTGGGAGCTCGGAAGGCAGCGGCGTCACCGCCTGCCCCACCAGGTACGCCACCGACTGCGCGGCCTTGAGGCCATCACCCTGCCAGCGCAGCAGGTCTTGCCGGGCGTCGATTTCCCCCAGCTGAGCGAGGTTCACTTCGACCTGCGTGCCACCCCCCTGCTCGAGTCTTCGGCGCAACACCGCCAGCAGCTTGCCCCGGCTCGCGACGGCGTCTTTGGCGAGGCGCTCGTGGGCCGCGGCCCCGCTGACGTCGAGCCAGGCCAGCCGAAGGTCCTTCAAGACTTTCCAGGTGCTCGCGGCCAGCTCAAAGCGCGCCTGCACGTATCGGCCGTCGGCCGCTTCGCTGCCGTTCTTCCACACCCAGGGGTTGGGCGGCTGCCAGCTCAGGCCGCTGGCCCAGGTGAAGGTGCCCGTGGGCAGGTTCTCGACGTCGTTGATCTGCGCGCGCAGCTTGGGCATCTCCCAGTCGTGCGCGAGGGGAATGCTGGCGTGCTGCACCTCGACCTGGGCGCGGGTGACGCGCAGCTCAGCGTTGTGGTCGAGCGCGAGGGTGAGCGCCTGGTCGAGCGTGACTTCGGGTGCGGCCGCCAACAGCAGGAGCAACAGAGACGTCATGCCCTCACCCTAGAAATGCACATAGAGGCGTTCTCCCGCCTGCCACTGCACGTCACCTTCGACCTGGATGACGGCGCGCCGGCCCCAGCGCGGCCACTGCGGCGACAACCAACTGCGCACCGGCAGCTGTTCCACCGAGGGGCCGACCTCGACCACGTGCCCCACCAACCGCTGGCTCATGAACCCCTTGGAGGCGCGCACCGTGAGGGTGAGCCCCGGGGTGAGCCCGCGCGCCCGCTCTTCGGGCACCGTGGCCACCAGGTGCCCCGGGCGGCCGTTGACCACCCGAATCACTTCGGCGCCCGCGGCCACCACGTCACCGATGGGGTGCACCAGCATCCCCACGATGCCGTCGACCGGCGCCCTCACTTCGTACTGAGCCACTTTCCAATCGAGCTCGGCCAGCGACGCCCGCTTGGCCTTGAGCGCCTCGCGGAACGGCTGCAGGCGCGCTGCCGACTGCGACTGCACTTCGATGCGGCCATTCGAGGCGTAGAGCTCGGGCAACTGAGTGCGCCGCCGCTCGAACACCTTCACCCGCGCCGCCGCCGCCAGGTACTCGCGTCGCACGGTGGTCTCGGTGGTGGCGTCGACCAGCTTCTCGGCGCGCAGGCGTTCCACCCGCTCGAGCTCGAGCTTCAGGCTGTCAGCCTCGGAGCGCGCGGCCGATTCGTCGGCGAGCGCCGAGGAGCTGCGCAGCACGCCTTCGACCAGCTGGCCCTTCTGAATCGATTCCTGTGCGGCGAGGTCGGCTTCCATCTGCGCGAGCTCGCTTTCCACCCGCTCGTGCTCGAGGCGAACGGCTTTGTCTTCGAGCACGACCACCACCTCGCCCGCCTTGACCGCGTCGCCCAGCTTCACGTTCACCGCGGCGATGCGGCCGGTCACCACCGCGGCGACCGCGTGTTCGACGCTCTCGACGTAGGCCGGCACCGACGCGCCCGCGAGCCCGCCCTGCGCGCTGAGCAGCCAGAAGCCCACGCCCATGCAGAGCGCGGCGAACAGCAGCTTGAGACGAACGTCTCTTCCGTTCTTCATGGCGGGTTTCAGACTTCCAGCGAGTCGTCTTGCAACAGCAACGAGGCTTCGGTCGCGCCCATGCCGGGCAGCTCGGCCAACAACGCCGCCTGGGCGGGGGTGCCACTCAAACGCAGTTGGTAGGTCTGCTCGGCGCCTTCTTCGCCCAGGCTGCGCGAGCTCGAGAGCACTGCGCGGGTGGTGTGTTTGGCGAGCACCGCGGGCAGCGCCATCATCGCCTGGGTCGCGACCCTGACCCTCAACACCGCGGAGACGCCGCGCCGCGAACCGAAGTCCGTAAAGGTTTGAAAGAGAATCGCGATCGCGAACAGGGCGGTGGAGAGCAGGGCAATGCCCCAGGCGCCCACCCCGCACGCCACGCCGGCGCCCAGGGTGATGAAGACGAACATGAGATCGCGGGTGTCTTTGATGGTGCTGCGCACCTGCACCAGGTTGACCGCGCCGAACACCCCGATGCCGCGCGCGATGCTGTCACCCACGCAGAGCATCACCGCTGCGCTCGCCAGGCCGGCCAACGCCAGTGTCTGCGCGAAACCCTTGAGGTAGCCGACGCCCTGGTAGGTGGCCGTGTAGAGCGCCGAGATGCCGAAGGAGAGCCCGAGCGCGAGGGTCAGGCTCGAGGCGGCCGCGAGGAGATCGAACTCACCCTGATTCATGCGATCGGTCTCCAGTGGCGGTGGTCGGGCAGTAAAAAGTCGGGCGCCCGGGTCGGCTGCCAGGCGATGTCGCGATCGATGGTGAGGCGCACGTCGAGCGAACTGTCGGTCGCGCGAAAGGCCTGCCGGCGGGCGCGCATCAGCAGCACCGGCCGCGCCGTGCAGCGCACTGCCAGGTATTGAAACGCCTCGAGCGCCTCGTTCTGCACGGGCAGGGGACCGGTGATGTTGCTCACCAGCTTCTGGGCCTCGGCGTGCGCCACCACCGCCCGGCGCTTGGTGACCACCATTCCCTGGCGGCGCTTGATCTCGAAGAAGCAATCTCCCCCGGGGCGATCGCCGTAATACCGCGTGCGCAGCTTGATGCGATCAGGCGAGCCGCTGAGGTGTTGCCCGAGGAAGAAAAAGTTCGGCGAGTCGAAGTAGAGCGAGGTGTTCACCTCGACGCTGATCTTCACCCCCGGTAACTACGGGGCAGACCAGACGGCCACGGTCACCCCTGTCGACGACAACGACACCCGCAACGAGAACACCACCGTCACCCTGACGGCCGGGGGAGTTCCGGACGCCACGGTGTCGGTGTCGGTGTCGGTCGCCGACGACGACGTGCAGGCCCACGTGCTGAGCACCACCGCGCTGACGGTGATCGAAGAGGGCGTGCCGGGCACCTTCACCCAGGGTCCGGTGGTCGCCAACGGCCCCGAGGGCAGCGCCCAGTCGGTCGAGTTCGACGGCACGGGCTTCGGCGTCTTCGCGGCCGACTCTGCGGGCGTGGTCTACACCCGGCTGGCGGAAGACTTCAGCTCGACGCTGGTGAACACCACCACCACCGTCATCTCGGGCGTCGACGACTTCTGGCCGACGTGGAACGGCACGGAGTACGGGGTCATCTACCGCCAGCCGCCCAACAACAACCTGTTCTTCAAGAAGGTGAACACCAACGGTACGGTCACCTCGCCGGTGCAGGTGACGACGGCCACGGTGGAGAGAAAGAACCTGTGGGGGAGCGACGAGCCCACCAGCCTCCTCGATCCGCGCATCTTCGCTGACTGGGCCCTGCGCTCGACCCAGATCCGCGGCACCTGCCTCGCGCTCGCGCTGGCGATTGATCAGTCGCGCACGGGCAGCCTGCCGCCCGAGCTGGGCGCGCTCGCCCCAGCCGTGTTGCCCCAGGAACTGGTGGATCTGATCGGCGCCGCGCCGTGGGAGTACGTGTCTGATGGGCTCGGCGGTCGGCTCCTGCGCAGTGGGCCTGTCGAAGTCGACGGCAAGGCCGTGCGCGTGGAGATCGCCATCGACGCACCACCGAAACGCACGCCGAAGAAGAAGTAGCGCTTCGCCGGCGTGGCGTCGCGTTCGGAAGGCGCTCGAGGAAATGCACACCCTCCGCTGAGCGAGCGTCGAAGAACCAGCGGCGTTCTCGTAGCGCTGACCGAAAAGCACTGAGGGGCCGTGGCGTTTTCGGGGACGGAGCTCCGAGGCAAACGGCGGGCAGGCCCCTCGGCGCGCGGCTCCGTCACGAAGTACACGTTGCTTCGTCTCGCGTGGCGCCCCCGGGGGAGCCGCCCACCCGCAACGTAATCGTAGGATTACGTTTGCAGCGCGAAGCCTTGGTGGCCGACCGGCGTGCCCATTTTCGCGCGTTACCGCGGATGACAACCCTCGTACTCCGTGGCGACGTCGAAAAAGGGGTCCACCCCCCGGACCTCGTCAATCGAGGATCCTCGCCCGAAGCTGGAGAGCCTCGGAGAGGTGGGCACCGCTGCAGATCCTGAAACGCCACGCCCCTTCAGGCGCTGTAGTTCAGCAGCGAAGGCTGCACGCTGGATTGATGGTCGCGCAGCGTTTGCATTCGGCTGCTGCGGCATGGGTGCTGCAACGTCCCACCCGGGTGAAGACGGCGTTGGTCTTGAGTGGCGGTGGAGCCCGGGGCGCATACGAAGCAGGCGTCATCACGTACCTGCGTGACGAGCTCGAGCCGAGGCTGGGCCGCGGCATTCCCATCGACATCCTCTGCGGCACCTCCGTCGGCGCGGTCACCGCGTGCGCGATGGCGTCCACCGCGAGTCAGCCCGCATCGCAGGCCGCGGCGCTCGCCGACTTCTGGTTACGGCTCTCGCTCAAGCAGGTGCTGCACGTCGGCATGAGCGATCTGGTTCGCTCGTTCTGGGAACGGGGTGGCGGAGGGCTGGCGAACCCCGGCGGCATGCGCGAGCTCGCGGCGCGCATCGACTGGCGGTCCATCACTCGCCACATCCACTCCGGGCGGCTGCAGGCGCTGAGCATCTGCGCGACCCGCGTCGCTGATGGCCGCACGGCGGTGTTCGTTCAGCAGACGCCGGGCAGTTCGACGCGCGCGCTCGATACCCCGCATTACGAGTTCATTCACACCCGCATCGGTCCGCGTCACGCGCTCGCTTCGGCCGCGATGCCCGTGCTCTTCAAGCCGGTGACCATCGGCTCACGACGCTATCTCGATGGCGGCGTGCGCATGAACGTGCCGCTCAGCCCCGCGCTCCGCCTCGGCGCTCAACGGGTCATCGTGGTGTCGATGCAGCCTGGCTCGCATCATTCCGACGACATGTTGAGTGAGCCGCACCGTCCCACCGCCGTGTTCCTCGCGGGCAAGGCGATGAACTCGTTGCTCCAGGATCGGCTCGATCAAGACGTGGAGAACATGCGGCGCATCAACTCGATCATCGAGGCGGGTTACGCGTCGTTCGGCGACGAGTTCACCGCTTCGATGAACCACGCGCTCGATGCGCACCGGGCCTCTCCGCTGCGGTACGTGCGCAACTTCTTGATGAGGCCCTCGGCCGATCTCGGCGTCATCGCCGCCAGATGCGCGCGCGGCACCGACTTCCTGCTGCGGCATCGTCAGCTCACGGGCTTGTTCCTCTCGTTGCTCGTCGGCCAGGAATCACGCGACAGCGCGGACCTCGCCTCGTACCTGCTGTTCGACCCCGGCTTCGCGGAAGAGCTGATGGATCTCGGCAAGGCCGATGCCCGAG
>JAYVNA010000067.1:0-7358 GCA_043758715.1 Archangium sp. | reverse complement strand
GGATCATGCCGAAGTTCGCCTGCAGCTCGGTGTAGTGAATGGGGTCCGTGCCTCCGCTGTCGTTGCCGACGTCGAAGCTCAGGCCGAGAATGCCGCCGAAGTTGTCGAGCTTGCCCAGCGGGCCCTTCGCCTTGGGGGTGCCCGCGCGCATCGACGGGTCGTCGATCACCGCCGCCACGTCGCCGTAGAACATGCGCGCCGCGGCGAAGTCGTAAGCGCCCAGTCCGAGCAGGTCCTGCGTGGTCTCACCCGCGTAGTCCATCGTGGAGGACTGCATCCACATCGAGATGAGGTTGCTGCGCTCGTTCTGGTTGAGGCTGTCCATCGCGCGCGAACCCACGCAGCTGCCGGTGGGGTCGATCGCGGTGCACTTGGTGGTGTTGGTGCCGTTGTCGGTGCGCAGCTGCCAGTACTGCGGCCGGTAGTTCCACGCGTCGGCCGAGCTGACGAAGTTGTGGCGCAGCGCGATGGAGTGACCCATCTCGTGCACGATCACCGAGGTGTGGGCGCGCTGAGCGATGAAGCGGCGGGCGCGCTCGGCGTGAGCGGCCTGGTCGGCCTTCGACGCGTTGGGGTTGAAGGGGCCGAACTTCGCCTCGAGCACGTTCGCGAGATCCGCGATGCCCAGGGGCGCCGGGGCCTCGTGCATGATGCACGCGCCCCGCTCGGACAGCGCCAGCTCACGCGCCTGGTCCAACTGGCGGAAGAGCGCGGGGTTGCCGCCGCGCAGGGGCGACGAGAGCGCCAGCACGCCGTTGGGGCCCAGCTGCGAGGCGTTGCCCGACAGCTGCTGCATGGTGCGGGTGTTGAGGGCCGCTTCGGTCGGGGTGTCGAGCGCGCGCTTGCGGCGAGCGTCGTACACGGCCGCGTTGGTGCCGATCTGGCGGGCGTCGAAACGCACGTCCGAGAGTTCCTGGCGCAGCGCCTTCGCCTTGGCGAACGCGGGGCTCGCCTTCACGCTGGCCAGGGTGGCCTTGAGGTTGGCGACGTCGGTCACGCCCAGGGCGGTGGCCAGCATGCGCTGCTCGTCTTCGGGGCTCACCTTGGCGAGCGAACCGCCCTTGGTGGCGGCTTCAGCGGCGCCGGCCCAGTCACGAACGTACGTGCCTTCGGTGACGTCGGCGGTGGTCAGCTCGCCCTTGATGTAGCGGGCGGTGTCCACCACGCTCTGGCTCCAGAGGTCGGTGACGTGCGACCACACGTTGACGCTGGCGGCGACCTTCTCGCCGGTGAGCGGGTCGTGCGAGTCGACCATGATGCCCCAGGGCGACGGGGTCTGCGGCGAGATGATGGTGTTGAGCTGGTTGTAGCGGAGGTCGCCCTTGCGAACCTGCAGGGCCTTGGCGCACTCGGCGATCACGTCACTGTTGCCTTCGAGCTTGGCGGAGAAGCAAAGCGCCGAGGTGAGGCCCTGCTGCAGGCGGGGGCCGCCGCACGCCGCGGGGTCGCTAAATTCGACCGGGCTGTGGCAGACCACGGCGGCCTCGTCCATCTTGGCCAGCGCGATCACGCCGGGGCTGATGTTGCGCTGAGCGCCGAGGGTGTCAGCGAGGCTGTTGCAGTCCTGGCCGGGGGTGTAGCGGCCTTCGCGGCAGTCATCGACTTCCTTGGCGAGCCAGATGGCGTCCTGGTTGTCGTCCTGCTGGCCGAAGTAGGCGGGGGTGGTCTCGAGGCAATCGGTGCCGCGGGTGTGCACGCACTCGGCGTAGCGGGCGGTCTGCACCGCGCTGCGCAGGGCGACGTCCCACTCGTGGGCGGCGTCGCGGGTGGCCTCGAAGTATTCCGGGTTGCTGCCTTCCGTGTAGTACCAGACCACCGGGCGCACCGTGCGCTGGCGGAAGGGCAGGGTGCACTTCTGGGTGAAGGTGTCGCAGCGCGAACCGCCGCCGACCGCCGCGCACTCGTCTTCGGTACCGTCGTCGTTCACGTCGCGGTGCGGGTCAGAGCCCAGCGGGGTGCTCTCGGGGGTGAAGCACTTGGTGGCGCCCGTCATCGCCTTGGGGTCGGCGTAAGCGTGGCTGCGATCCCACAGGTTGTAGCGGTTGATGAAGCGGTGCCACTGGGTGTCGGTCATGCCGTAGTCGCGGGCGTAGCCCTTGCGATCGGTGGTGAACGCGCCGAACGCCTGGAAGCGGTAGCCGTCCCAGTCCGCGGGCTCGTAGTCGTTGTCAGGCACCTTCTTGAACGAGTTGCGAATGGTCAACTCGATGGGCGAGCACTGGCTGGTGGGCGAACCGCCGCCGCCGATGTCAGCGTCGAGGAAGCAGGCCGGGAAGGTGAAGCCCCACTGCGCGATGGTGACCATCTCGGGCACGGCGAAGGCCTTGTTGGTGATGTCGAGGTAGCCGGTGACCGGGTCCATGTGAGGCGCGTCTTCGCTCTTGGGGTCGGTGACCGCGTACGCCAGCGGCTCGTACGAGATGCCGCCGTAGATGCCCATCTGCGAGAGGGTGTCGAACTCGTAGTTGTCGGTGGAAAGGTTCTTCGACCAGTCGACGCGAATGAACTGACGCTCGAACCAGGGGCGGTCGACCGTGTTCTCTTCGATCACGTTCATCTGCTCGCCAGTCGAGGGGTTGTACTGGCGGCGAATGTCGAAGTGGCTCTCGATCTTGTACGCGGCGACCACGATGCCGTCGTTGGTGGCCTTGCCCAGGCCCTTGCCGTCGGAGTCCTTCACCCGCTCGTACGCGAGCCGCGCGATCAGCAGATCTTCATTCACCTGCCACTTCACGCGCGAGAGCGGCTGCGCGTAGGTGCTGGTGAAGAGCCCGTCCTGCCCGGCGCCGTAGCCGACGTCGACGAGGGTCGACTGGCTGTAGAACTCCGGGTCGTCCTTCACGCCGAGGAAGTCCTGACCGACGAAGAAGGTCTTGTCGTAGTAGTTCGGCTGAACGCGATTGATCGGCTTCTGCTCGACCGCGCAACCAGCGACGAGAACGAGGGCGGCGATGCGGACGGCAAGAGTGTGGCGACTCATTTCTTCTCCTTGGTGATGCTCGAGACGACTGCTTCCAAATCAAAAGTGGCGTCGATTGACGCGCTGGTGTTGCGGTTGAAGAGGGGGAAAATCAGCTTTCCGTCGGTGCCGAGCTGATTGGCGTAGGTGAAGGTGCCGAGCGAAAAGCCGACCACGTCGAAGAGCTGGTAGTTGACGCTGAGGGCGAAGCCCTGAAGGTCGCGGGTCTGCACCGGCACCGCGGGAACCAGCTCGGTGGCGGCGAGCGGGGGCAACCAGGCGCGCTGCATGAAGAACGAGCCGGAGATGTTCACCTTCTTGTGGGGGCTGAAGGAAACCGTCGGCCCATGAAAGAAATCGAACTGAGAGTTGACGGCGCCGGTGTTGCTGTTGATGCAGGCCTCAGGGGCGCCCTGGTCGCAGTTGCTGATCAGCCCACCCTGGTTCTGCCGGGTGGTGAAGCGATTGAAGCGGAAGGTGAAGCGGGCCGAGTAGCTCAGCGAGAGCCCCGCGAGCACGTTGAAGTTGCGCGAGAGATTGACCGAGGGACCCAGGGTGAAGAGGCGCGAAGCGGCCTGCGACTGCAGCGAGGTCGGCAGGGTGACGCGAATGTCGGCGCCCACGCGCAGGCCGGTGACCTTTTCCTTGTAGCCGCTCCACACGCCGTCGAGGAACACGTCCCACAGCTCGACCTCGTGGGGGTGCGTGGTGGTGTCCGAGAGCGTCAGTTCCTGAACGATGAACAGGCGGCCGCGCACCGCGAACGAATCGTTGAAGTGCCACTCGGGCATGATGCCGATGCGGTGCACCCAGGCGGTCGTCGACTCGCTGTAGTTGTAGGCCGACAGGGAATGCCCGTACGAGACCGACGTTCCCCGGTACGGAACTTTTGAATTGTCTTCCTCGCCAGTGGCACCAATCGTCGGCACTGCCTGCGCGACTGCCAGCGAACTAACGGTCAGTGTGAGAAACAGAACGACATTCATCGCGAATGTCGTGATCCGGGTTCGATTGGGAGCGCGCTGCTTCATCGGTCCGGCCCTTGAGCACGGATCGCGCCAATGGATCAACTCGACCCCTCTCACCGGGCGAGAAACTCAGCGACAGATGGCGCTCGTCGTCCCCGCGATACACGAGCCGCCGGGACACGGGGTAAAAGGCTCCGCCACGCAGCCGCTCGGCGGGCAGCTGCAGGTCGTCACGCGGGAGAGCACGCAGCAGAATTGAAACGCGGGGCCGCTCGCCCCACCGGCGTCGGTCGCACCCGCGTCGATCACGCCCGCGTCGATCACGCCCGCGTCAGAGAGGCCGGCGTCGCTCACGCCCGCGTCGGCCGGTTGTCCCGCATCCGCGAGGCCGCCTCCGGTGCCCGTGCCGCCTCCTGCTGCACCGCCGCCGCCGCCGGAGCCGCCGCCCGACGCGGCACCACCGCCGCCTCCTGCAGCGCCTGCGTCGGCGCCCATCGAGCAGCTGGCCGAGGCCGAGCACGCGCCCCCGGCGCAGGGAAAAAAGTTCTGCTGGCACGACGAAGCCTCGTCACAGAAGCACGTGTTCACCGCGCCCGACTGGCAGCACAACACCCAGCCCGAGGTGAGTGGCGCGCCGTCCTCGTAGAGCGGATCGAGGCACGAGGCGCCGGCCAGCATGATCACGAAGAGAGTGGAAACCGCTCGTTTCATGTCGGGGCCCTCAAAAGCTCACCGCGAGGCCGACAGTCGCGCCCACGCGCGGCACCAGGCTGACGCCCGCCAGTTTTTTCACGACCGCCGCGCCGCCGTTGCCGTGCAGGAAGAACTCGAGCGGGCCGACCAGCTTCACGCGGGCTTCAAGTGAGAGCACCAGCGTCAAGCCCAGGCTGGTGCGCGATGAGCCGTCGGGCAGCGCGGACTGAAGAATCAGCAGGGGCCCCGTCTCAAAAGAGAGCGTGAGGCTCGCCGGCTGCCAGGAGAAGCGATGCCCGGTGCCGACCCGCAGCTCGAATTCACTTTGGTGAAATGAGCGCGACAGCGGCGTGCCGTCACGAAACCCAAACGACGCCGACAGCTGGTTGAGCGGACCCAGCAGGTACCCATCACGGCGCAGCCGCACCTCGGCACTGGGCTGGGCCGTCAGTCCGAGCACGAGGCCCGAGCTGACGCCGCCGCCGCCTGAAAGCACCAGCCGCGTTTCTTCGCCGCCCTTGCGCGCGACCCTCAGCAGCGACGCCTGCTCGAGATCACCGCCCGAAAGGGTGACGCCACCCGACGCCGGAACAGTGACCGTTCGCTCCAGCACGCCGTCGGGCACGCGCAGTTGCACCCGGTACGAACCCGCGGGCAGCGCGAGGGAGATCGGCCCTTCAGCCTTATCGACATCTGCGAACACGTTGCCGGTCGACTCCGAGACCACCAACCAGCGGCCCGGTGCGCGCACGTCGAGCGTGAGGTGAGTGACGCTGCGCTGCGGTTCAGAGAGCACGAGCTGCCCCGCGCCCCTCAGATCGACAGAGAACGCCGGACGCTGCACGCCGCCGCGCGAAGAGAAGGTGGCCTCGATCGTGCGTGCCCACGCCCAGCTGTACACCTCGTCGAGCGTGACCTTGCCGTCGCGCGAGGTGTCGGCGGCGCCGCGCAGCCCGGTGACGAGATAGTGGGTGAAGTAGCTGCCCTGCAGCGCCTCGCTTTCCTGCGCGTACTCGTTGGCTCCCGAGGCCGAGATCAACACCCGGCCCTCCACGCCCGAGGCCTCGATGCGCGTCGCGGGCAGATCACTGACCTTGAGCCCCTTGAGCCGGGTGACGCGGCCCGACTGGCAGGCATCGATCACCAGCAGGCCGACCTGAACGGGCGAGGCCTTCATGAAATCGACCAACTCCTGCATCGGGAACTCGGTGCCGGCCAGGTGCAGCACGCCATCGCCCGCGTGTGATGAGACGTAGATGATCAGCCGATCCTGAGGCCCGGTGCCCATGCTCTCGCGCAAGCGGGCCAGCGCCGCCCGCAGCGACGGCGCGTCGGTACCGGCGACGGTGATCACGTCCTGGGCTGCGAAGCCGCCGACGTCGACCAGCGCCTCTTTCACCCGGCGGGCATCGCTCTCGGCGAAGTGGAGTTGCTCCTCTTCACCAAGGCCCCGGTTCTCACCCACCACCAGGCCGAAGCGCCGCCCTTCCGCGAACGCGGACGACGCAGCGATCAGCAGCAGGGTGATGAGCCCCCAGTTCATGGCACCGCCAGCCTCACAGTGACGCTCTGCTTCTCGGCACCGCGCTCGAACACTGCGGTGACCGTCACATCACCCGGCGTGACCTCGAGTCTCGTCAGCGGCACCAGCGCGCCCGACGCGACGTCGCCCGAGTAGAGCGGCTCCTTGTTGCCGCGCGCGTCTGACGCGAAGACCTCGACTCTCGGGAACCCCGCGCTGCCCACCGCCAGCGTGAGCTTTTCGCCAGGCGCCGCGTGCGTCACCACGTTGCCCGCTTCGTTGAGCAGCATCACGGTGGGCGCTCCCTTGATCCGCTCCTCGGGGCCGCGGGGCCACGTCAGGAAGAGCGCGAGGCCCGCTGCCAGAGGCACCGCGATCGCGAGGACCCGCAAGAACGAGCGGCGCTGGGGCAGAGGCGCCAGCTTCTCGAGCTGCCGCGCGGCTTCAGGGTGGGCGAGGAAGGTCACTCGCTCCTTCTGGAGTGCTTCGAGCCTGCGGGTGCAGTCTTCGCAACTCGCGAGGTGGGCCGGAGGCAGCACCAGCCCCGCGGCGACCTCGTCGAGCTGCAGGGAAGAGAGGTGCTCGCTCACGAGGCCGCTCCTTCGGGCAGCGCGCCGAGGGACTCGAGCTTCTGCCGCAGCTCTTCGACCTCTCGCACGATCGTCTTGCGGGAGAGGCCGAGCACGTCGGCGACTTCCTGCTGCGTGAGCCCGTCGATGAAGAGCAGGGTGGCCACTTCGAGTTCCCGTTCGTCGAGGCGCCCGAGCCACTTCGAGAGCAGCTGCCGCGCTTCGACGTGATCGAGGCCGCTCGAGGGCTCCACCGGCACCACGGTGAGAATCGGTTCACGCAGCTTGCGGCCGCGCAGGTGGTTGAGCGCGAGGTTGGTGGTGACGCGGTAGACCCACGTCATCGGGTGCGCCTCGCCGCGAAAGCCTGAACCATGAGTCAACATGCGCTCGAAAACCTCCTGGACTACGTCCCACGCGTCCGCATCGCGAGCGAGCAACACGCGCGCCCGGCGGAACACCACCGGCGCGAACTGCGCATAGAGGCGCTGCACCTCGTCCCGGGTGAGCCCTCCGCTCGTCGACGCCATCTGACGACCACGCTCCCTGCCGGTGATTCAGACACGTGAGCCCGCTCACGTGAGACACCGGGGCGCGCGCTCATAGCACGTCGCGTCTTCGGCCCTCGCTGTGGCATGGTCGGCGCC
>JAYVNA010000066.1:0-7362 GCA_043758715.1 Archangium sp. | reverse complement strand
GGCCCTGTCCCCGCTACGACGCAGGGAGAGGGAGGACAGCACTGCCGCCGCTGGCGAGGTCGAGCTTCGTTCCGCCCGCTACGAAGTCGCGATGCACGTAGGCCAGCGCGATGTTCTGGCCGTGCCGGGGGCTCTTCACCAGCGAGGTCACCCAGCCCACCTTGCGCTCGCCCACCCGAAGCTCGGTCTTCACCTCAGGCGACGCCTCACCCAGCAACACCAGCACCAGCTTCTTGTTCATCTGCCCGCGGTACGTCGCGCGCGCGATGACCTCCTGGCCGATGTAGCAACCCTTCTTGTAGTTGATGGCGTGGTCGAGGTTCGCCTCGAGGGGAATGGTCACCTCGGTCATGTCGACCCCGAACGCCGGCACGGCCTTCTCGACGCGCAACACCTCGAGCGTCGCGGCCGACAGCTTCGGCAAGTCACCCAGCGCCGCCAGCACCTCGGGCAGCTTCTCGCGCTTGACCAGCACGTCGACCCCGCCGAAGAACGAGAGCAGCTGGGCCACCCGCGCGTTTGGGGGAATCTTCGCGGCCACCTCTGCGGACGAGGGGCCGACCAGCCCGATCACCGCGAGCTCGGGCGCGTCGTGCAGCTCGGCGTCTTCGCTGATGAGGTACTTGTTGAGGAAGCCCTTCACCGTGCCGCCGCGCTTGGGGCCGGTGTCGATGACCAACTCCGCCCCGACCCGAACGATTCGGGCGTCGCCCACCATCGAACCCTTCACCGTGAGTAATGCGGCGTAGCAGCTGGACCCGTCGGCCAACGCCTCGACGTCGTTGGTCACCATGCCTTGAATGAAGCTGATTGCCTCGGAGCCGGTGACCCGCAGCTGCTCCCGATCAGACGCGTCGAAGACCGCGCAACCGTCGTTTGCTGCTCGATATTCCGACTCCACCACCTGGACGACAGACATGGGCACCCCGGGGAACACCGCTATATAAGGCCAAGCCGTGTCCAAGCCATCCACACCGTCCCGACTCTCTGGCGCTGCCGCCGTCACGCTGCTGGCGACCTCCGGTGGGCTGGTCGCGCTCGCCATCTATCAGTGGTTCGAGCTCATCGACATGCGCGCGGGTCACATTCCGGCGTGCGCCATCAACGCCACCTTCAATTGCGCCAAGGTGTGGGACTCCGTCTTCGCGCACCGGGTGCACGAGTGGGTGGGCGTGCCGGTCGCGGGGTTGGGCGTGTTGTGGGGCCTGGTCGCGTTCGTGTTGAGCTTCCTCTTCGTTCAGCGCAGCAGGGGCGGCGGCGAGGGTGACGCCTTCAGGGGCGCCGTGAAGGTCTGGGCGATCCTCGGGCTGCTTGGCGTCGTCACCTTCATCACCGCCACCCTGCAGGCCAAGGCCCTCTGCATCACCTGCCTCGGCACCTATGCGTTGACCGCTGGCTTCGCCGTGGCCGCGCTGGGAATGCTCAGCGGCCCGGCGATTCCCCCGCTCAAGGACCTCACGCCCGGCGCCGGTTGGGCGATGGTGCTGACGGTGCCGATCTACCTCGGGCTGCTGGTGCCCGGTTCGAAGACGCCGCGCCAGACCGAAGCCGCGGTGCCCGTGGTCGACGCGCACAACCCCACCGACTTCGCCACCATCGTCGACGGCATGCCCGAGCGGGAGAAGCTGACCGCCGCGTGGGCGCGTGAGCAGTGGATCAATTCCCGCCAGCAAGACGTCTCGATGTTCCCCGTGCATGCGGTCAAGGGCAGCCCCACCGCGCCGGTGAAGCTGGTCGAGTTCACCGACATTCTCTGCGGCCACTGCGCGCAGTTCGAAGGGCTTTACCGGGAGATCGAAGAGATGGCCCCCAAGGGCAGCATCTCGATCGAGCCGCGCTACTTCCCGCTCGACAAGGAATGCAACCCCGGGATGACCGCCAGCGCGAAGGACGGCATTCGTTGCTACGGGGCGAAGCTGCAGATCTGCACCGAGAAGCTGCCGGGCTTCTTCGCCATGCGCAGCGAGCTGTTCGAGAACCAGCAGGGGCTCGATCAGGGAATGATGCTGTCGATCGCCAAGCGCCACGGCGCCGACGAGGCGCAGCTCACCGAGTGCATGAAGTCGCCCGAGACCGCCGCGCGCATCGCGGAGGACATCGCGTACGCCACCAAATACAACCTCGAGGGCACGCCGATGGTGCTGCTCAACGGCAAGGTCGCCCCGCCCTCACCCATCTTCCTGATGGCGATGGCGTTGTCGGGTGGCGATCCCAACTCGCAGATTCTGCTGAAGCTGCCTCCCGCTCCGAAAGAGTGAGATGAGCGACGAGAAGAAGCCCTTCAACAACCCCTTCTCGCAATTGGGTGGCCTTCGCGACGCGCTGCCGCAGGGCAAGCCGAAGCCCGAGAAGGAACAGAAAGAACAGAAGGGCCCGGCGCGCGCGGTGGTTCGCCTCGAGCGGGCTGGCCGGCGCGGCAAGGAAGTCACCATCGTCGAACACCTCGGGCTCTCGCTCCAACAACGCGAGGCGTGGCTCAAGGAACTCAAGTCGGCGATGGGCTGCGGGGGCGTGCTCGAAGACGACGCGCTGGTACTGCAGGGTGACCTGCGCGAACGCGCGGCGAAGTGGCTCGAGAAGAAGGGCGTGCGGAAGGTCACCGTCGCCAACTAAGGCAGGGTCTTTGCCGGCCACACCTGTCCCCCTCTCCCCGCGGGGGAGAGGGTCGGGGTGAGGGCGTTCCAAAAGGACCACAGCGGGGAACAGCTCAGCGCTTGGGCGGCTCCATGCGACCGGCCCGCGCAGGCCGGGCACCGCTGCTGAAGCGCGAAGGCTTATCGCTGCCGGCCTTGCCGCCGAAACGAGGCTTGTCCTCGCCAGTGCGCGGCTTGCTGCCGTACGCGGGCTTATCGCCGAAGCGCGACTTGTCACCGAATCGCGGCTTCTCGCCGAACGCGGGCTTGTCACCGAAGCGCGGCTTCTCGCCGACGGCCGGCTTCTCGTCGCGCTTCTCGAACCTGGGCTTGTCGCCGAAGGCCGGCTTGTCCTCGCGCTTGCTCTCGAAACGCGGCTTGTCGCCGAAGCGCGCCTTGTCACCGAACGCCGGCTTGTCGCCGCGCTTGTTCTCGTAACGGGGCTTGTCGCCGAACCGCGGCTTGTCCTCTCGCTTGGTCTCGAAGCGAGGCACGTCTCCGAACGGCGGCCCGGACTGCACCTCAGACGGCTCAGCGACCTCTTCCTTCTTCGCGCGCGGTGCAGACACGCGAGGCGCGCTGACCTCTTCCTTCTTCGCGCGGGGCGCCGACGTCCTCGGAGCCGACACCTCAGCCTTCGGCGCCGAAGCGCGCGGTGCCGGAGCTGCCGATGCCGCACGCGGCGCACCTTCGAGCTCCACGCGCACCTTGCGACCGCGCACCTTGGTGGCGTGCATCGCGTCGATCACCTTCTGCACGGCCTCCGTCGGCACTTCGACGCGCGAGGTGTACTCATCCACCCGGATGCCGGAGATCTGCTTCGAGGGCAGGTCCGCTTCATTCGCGATCGCGCCCACGAGATCCTGCGGGCGCACTCCGGCCTTTGAACCCAGGCTCAAGGTCAGCGCGGTCATACCCACGCGCGGGCCACTGGAACGCTCACCGCGGTCACTGCGCTCCGGACGATCACTGCGCTCCGGGCGATCACTGCGCTCCGGGCGATCTCCCCGCTCGGGGCGATCTCCCCGATCAGCGCGCGACGGACCGCGATCGGCGCTGCTCTTGAAGTCGACCGTGTCGCTCGCGTGCTTGGGAAAGAGCTGTTCCTGCAGCAACGCCATCGCGGCGGCCGCGACGACATCCATCGACGAGCCTTCGGCCGCGCGGTTCGCGAGCACCATGAAGTCCGCGTTCGGTTCGGCCATCGCGGCCTTCACCTTCGCGGCGACCGTCTCGGCGCGCTTGACGTCGAGTTGGGCGCGGGTGGGCACCTGCAGCATGGTGAGCTTCTTCTTCACCACTCGCTCGACGTTCCCGAGCAGGCGCATCTCGCGCGGGTCGACGAACGAGAGCGCGACGCCATCCTTACCCGCGCGGCCCGTGCGACCGATGCGGTGCACGTAGACCTCGGGCGAGGTGGGGAGATCGAAGTTGATCACGTGGCTGAGCGCCTCGACGTGCAACCCGCGGGCGGCGACGTCGGTGGCGACCAGCACGCGCACCGCGCCTTCCTTGAAGCGCTTGAGCACGCCGTCGCGCTGCTCCTGGGTGAGGCCACCGTGCAGCGCGGCCGGCGAATACCCCGAGCGCATCAGCACGTGCGAGAGCTCTTCGACTTCATTGCGGGTGCGGCAGAAGATGAGGGCGCTCTGGGGGCTCTCCCACTCGAGCACCCGCATCAGCGCCGCTTCCTTCAGCTTGCGCTGCACCACGTAGGCGGCCTGGCGAATGCTCGGCACCGTGCCGGCGTCCTGCAAGCGGGCGGCGATGCTGACGCGCACGGGGTTCTTCAGGTGCTTCTCGGCGATCTTCGAGATGCGCGAGGGCAGCGTGGCCGAGAAGAGCGCCGTCTGCCGGCTCGCGGGCAGCTCGTTCAAGATCGACTTGAGGTCGTCTTCGAAGCCCATGTCGAGCATCTCGTCGGCCTCGTCGAGCACCACGAACTTCACCTTGCTCAGCTGCAGCGTCTTGCGCGCGATGTGATCGAGCGCGCGCCCCGGAGTCGCCACCACCACGTCGACGCCGCGCTTGAGCGGGCGAACCTGGTTGAAGATCTCCTGCCCGCCGTAGACCGCCAGCGCGGTGACGCCGATGCTGGCGCCGTACTTCTGCACGGCTTCCGCCACCTGCATCGCCAGCTCGCGGGTGGGGACCAGAACCAACGCCTGGGCTTCGAAGGGGCGCCGATCTTTCGGGTCGACCAACTGGAGCATCGGCAGCGCGAACGCGGCCGTCTTGCCGGTACCCGTCGCGGCCTGGCCGAGCACGTCACGCCCGGAGATCAGCGCGGGAATGCACTCGCGCTGAATCGGGGTGGGCTCTTCGTAACCAAGCCCCTTGAGGGCGGTCAGCGTTTCGGCACGGAGCCCGAAGGACTCAAAGGTGATGGTGGGGGCGTCGACGGTCTCCATACAGAACCCTGTACGGGAGTTATGCCCACGGCGAAAGGTCTCAGCGCCCCCCGTTCGTCCCGAGCGACCCGGGGAGGATGGGGCAAGCCTCGTTCAGCCGATGCGCTCGAGCACCAGGGGCCTCGGCGGCGGGGCCGTCGCGCCAATCGAATACGCGGCGATCACCCGCTCGGTGACCTCCTTCACCCGGACGTCGTCGTTGACGTGCATGGTGACCAGGGTCTCGCCGGCCTTCACCCGATCGCCCACCTTCTTCTCGAGCATGAAGCCGACGGCGGGGTCGATGATGTCGGTCGACTTCGCCCGCCCTGCCCCCAGCATCATCGCCGCGAGCCCAATCGCCTCGGACGCAATCGCGGTCACCACGCCATCCTGCGTTGCCTTCACCGGAATGAACTCGCGCGCCCGCGGCAACATCGACAGATCGCCGATCGCGTTCTGATTGCCGCCCTGCGCGGTGACGATCTCGCACAGCTTTCGCTCCGCAGCGCCCGAGATCATCGCCTCGTGCAGCAGCTTGCGCGCGCTGGCGTCGTCCTTCGCCTTGCCGCCGAGCACCAACATCTCAGACGTCAGCGCGAGGGTGATCTCGGTGTAGTCGGCGGGGGCCTTGCCGCGCAGCATCTCGACCGCTTCGATCACCTCGAGTGAATTCCCGATGGCGCGGCCGAGCGGCTGGTCCATGTCGGTGAGCAGCGCGACGACCTTCTTTCCCATCTCGCCGCCGATGCCGATCATCGTCCTGGCCAGGGTGCGCGCGTCTTCGATGGTCTTCATGAACGCGCCGCTGCCGACCTTCACGTCGAGCACCAGGGCGTCGATGCCCTCAGCGAGCTTCTTCGACATGATCGACGACGCGATCAACGGAATGCAGTCGACCGTCGCGGTGACGTCACGCAGCGCGTAGAGCTTCTTGTCGGCCGGAGCGAGCGTCGCGGTCTGCCCGATGAGGCAGCAGCCGATGTCGCGCACCAGGCGGCGGTAGTCCTTCACCGAGAGATCGACGCGGAAGCCGGGGATCGACTCGAGCTTGTCGAGGGTGCCGCCGGTGTGGCCGAGCCCGCGCCCGGAGATCATCGGCACTGGCACTCCACACGCGGCCGCCAGCGGAGCCAGCGAGAGCGAAACCTTGTCGCCCACCCCGCCGGTCGAGTGTTTGTCGACCTTGATGCCCTTGGTCTCGGAGAGATCGAGCACCTCGCCGCTCTCGAGCATCGCGCGCGTCCAGGCTCCGAGTTCGACGGCGTTGAGGCCGCGGAAGAACACGGCCATGCACATCGCGCTCATCTGGTAGTCGGTGACCTCGCCCTTCGTGTAGGCGTCGAGGAATGCGCGAATGTGAGTGGGGTCGAGGACCTTGCCGTCTCGCTTGGCCTTGATGAGTTCGTAGGGACGCATGAGCTGCCCAAGCTACGCGCGACAGGTCACTCGGGCCACTTCTGAGGTGTAGGATCGGGCCATGGTGACGACCGTCGAGGAGTTCCTCGTTCTGGACGGGCGCGTCGAGCTGATTCGTGGATCTGTGGTCGAGAAGGCCGCGCCGAGCAGCGAGCACGCGGGCGCGCAGAGCGGAATCGATCGACGCGTTGGCGACAAGTTCAACCGCAAGCCCGGCGGGCGTTGGCCTGGAGGCTGGTGGTTCTTCGTCGAACTTGACGTGCAGTTCAGCGGCGAGGTCTTCCGGCCCGACGTCTGCGGCTATCGCCGAGACCGCTTGAAGGAAAAGCCGGCGGGCAGGCCAGTCGCCGTCCGACCTGATTGGGTCTGCGAGATCCTTTCGCCTTCGAACGCCAAAACCGATCGCATCGAGAAACTTCAGACGTATTTTGCTGCGGGCGTTCAGCATTACTGGCTGGTCGACCCGCTCCAGGGGAGCCTCGAGATCTTCCGGCGTACAGACCTCGCCTACGCGCTCGTGCAGAGCGCGCACCGCGGCCAGCGGCTCAAGCCCGAGCCCTTCGACGCCCTCGAGTTCACGGTCGACGAGCTGCTCGGAGACGATCCCGAGGACGACGACTGAGTCTTGCGGCATGGTGCGCCCCTATGACGCTCCGCCTGTTGCTCGCCGCCGCGCTCGCGCTGTCCGCCTGCAAGAAGGACTCGCCCGAGACCCCGAAGACGCCTCCCGCCGCGAAGGGACTCACCGTCGGGCTCGTCACCGACGTCGGTGGCCGTGGCGATCAATCGTTCAACGACTCCGCGTTGCGCGGGCTCGAGCTGTGGGCCGCCAATCAAAAATCTGTCGACGGCAAGTACGTTCAGCTCACGGCCGACGAGCGCAAGGCGTCGCTCATCCCCGAGTTGGAAGCGAAGATCCT
>JAYVNA010000065.1:0-7373 GCA_043758715.1 Archangium sp. | reverse complement strand
GCGCTGCCCGGGGACGACGTGCGCGTCTTGCCGATTGGGAACGCCGCGTTCGTATTGCCAGGCGTGCTCGCGTTGCCGCACGAGCGTCGAGAGGCGATTGCCCCAGCCGCCGTAGATGAAGACGTAGCCGCTCGCCGTGTACTGAAGGTCGCGCCTCACGGCGTCGTCGTCCTCGAAGCTCTTGCCGTCACCGAAGACCTCGACCTTGAGATCGCCGTCGGGGCTGTGGCCGACCACGTCGAAGTCGATCTGCACGTCGTCGGGCAGCGGGCGCGTGAGCCAGAGCGGGTGATTGTGCGCCTTGGAGAAAACGAGCTCGCCGTTCTCAATTCGATACGGGGCGCCGGTGTTGAACCAGTCGCTGCCGAGCTGCGCGCGATCGAACGTGTCGACGAACAGCGCGTCGAGCTTCGGCGCCCCGCTTTTCGGACAACTGCAGGAAGCTCCCAGCAGAAACAGCGCGACGGCGCGAGCGATCACCATGTTCGTACACTGCCCTCCTGCGGGAAGGTTTGCACTCTGCGGTGGGCTGGGGTGCTATCCGCTCCGTGACCACCGTTCGAGTCTCTGCCCGCGCTTCAGCGAAGCTCCCCGAAACGAAGAAGCCCGCTTTGGAAGCGACGAAGGCCGAGCCCGCTCCCGCGAAGGGCTGGGGACCGCGTACGTCGACGGCGCGCTCCGCCGCGGTGACCGAGGCTCCGAAGGCGGCGGCGGTGAAGGCCGGACCCGTCGGCGAGCTCGAGCCGATGTCGGCCATCGTGGTGGCGAACCCCGATGGCTTCGGCGCGACCCAGGTGCTGCACGAGGACCTCGCGAAGGCGCTGCCTTCCGGCGTGAAGCTGGTGGTGCTGCAGGCCATCGATCACACCGACGCCTGGTCGGGCAAGGCCCCTGCGGGCGCGGTGACGCTGAAGACCTCGACCGATTCGCCCTGGGCCCGCGACTTCGCGCCCACCTTCGTGCGCACCCGCGAAGGGAAGCTCGAGGCCGTGGAGTTCAAGTACCAATACCCGGGCTCCGACAGCATCGCCGCCACCATGGCCAAGAAGCTCGGGGTGCCGGTGCGCTCGTCCCCGCTCAAGCTCGAGGGCGGCAACCTGCTGGCCGACGAGGGCCGATTGTATGTCACCACCAAGGTGTTGGCCGAGAACCCCGGCATGACGAAGGCCCAGGTCGAAGCTGAGCTGAAGAAGGCGCTGCACGTCGACGACGTGGAGTGGATGACGCCGCTGCCCGGTGAAGCGACGGGCCACATCGACATGTACGCCAAGCTCCTCGCGCCCAAGACGATGCTGGTGAGCGACACGAAGAACCCGAAGCAGAAGGCGGTGATGGACGCCGCCGCCAGGCGCTTCGAGGCGCTGGGCTACACCGTGCTCCGGGCCGCCAACGCGCCCACCAGCCAGCAGGCCTCGAGCGGCGGCGATCAGACGCGCAGCTACGCCAACGCGCTGGTGGTCAATGGCACCGCTTTCGTGCCCCAGTACTTCTCCCCGCAAGACGTCTCGGACGGGCGTGGCAAGTTGGTTCAGTCGCTCGACCAGAAGGCGCTCGAGACCTACGCGAAGGCCGGGCTGAAGACCGTCGGAGTGCCGGCCGCGGGTCTCATCGGCTTCGAAGGCTCGGTGCACTGCATGACGAACACGCTGCCCGCGGGGCTCGACGCCGCTCGCCTGAAGTGACCGTCAACCCGGAGGTGACTTCGTCTGGCCGCCTGTCGCGCTCGACGCCGCGGGTGGCGGCACCCGGCGCGGGGGAATGACCACCAGCCCCGGCACCGGACAATTCGTGCACGGCCCACGCAACGGCACCTTCAGCACCTGACGAAGCTTGAGGAATGAGCTGCTGAGGTGATTTGCGCTCTTCAGCTTGCTCACCGAGCTGCCCATCTTCTGAGCGATGCCGCCCAGGGTGTCGCCCTTCACCACCCGGTAGAACGCGACGTTCTCCTCGGGCCGCTTGGGCATCAACGGCGCGAGGCGATGAGCGAGTTCCTGCGCGCGCGGGTTGAAGAGCCGCACGTGGAAATGATCGCGGTGTTTGCGCGCGTGAAAGAACGCCGAGCGCGGGCCTGCGTGAAAGAGCGATTCGAGCCACTGCTTGTTCTCCCCGTGCGCCAGCGCGTAGTCGTACAGAACCTTCTGCACCCGCTTGTCGAGCAAGATGAACTGCACGTCGCCGTGCATGAGGATCGCCTTGGCGAACGCCCAGTTCATCGCGACGTCCATCACGGTCTCGCGCTCCTTGATCCGGTACGGCTCGGGTCCCGGGTAGAAGAGGCCCACGTCGATGTCGCGGCCGTTCTGGTGGCTGATGTGCGGCGGCAGGTAGCCGCCTTCCGGCCCGCTCACCTGGCCCACGCGCACCGGCGCACCTTCGGGGTACCACTCGCGCACCTGGCGGGCGGCGCCGATGATGGCGTCGGCCGTTTCCTGCGTCGTCCAGCAGGACTCCGGCACCACCACTGTCCATGCCTCGCCTTCGGGGAAGGGCATGGCGTTGATCATGCGGCCTTCTTCGACGAAGCCGATGCTGATGCTGCCGAGAGACTTCGGGTCTTTCACCCAACGTTCCGCCAGCTCATCGTCAGAGAGGTCGTTCGTGTAGTGATAGCCACCGTCGGTCGCCGCGACGAGGACCTCCCTGGGCTCGCTGTCGTCGGGCGTCTCGTCGCTCTGGCTGTCGTCGTCTTCAACGAGCGCACCGCCCGCATCGATTTCCGCGATCTCTTCTACGACCCCGGCATCGACGGGCGCGACCAGTGCCGGCTGAATTTCGACCGAAACCAGAACCGGCTCCGGTTTGGGCGGCACGGGCTTGAGCGCGACGCAGGCCGTGATCACCAGGGCCAGCGACGGCAGGAGTCTGGACGTCATCAGGCGAAGCTCATATCCGTGTTCAGGAGCGCGCGGGAGTCCGCGGCCGCGAGGGGACAGGTCACTTCACTGGGTAGGTGGTTTGGAGCCAGGCGGCGTCCGCGAGGTCTTTGGGTCGACCCGACGCGAGCTTGTTCTTGCGAAGGGCCCCGACGCCCATGAAGGGGACCTGCCGGCCGAAGACGTCTCGAACAAGTCGATCCTTCCACGCATCGTCGAACGTGATTCCGCTGAGCTCGGTGAGGATGTCGATGCGATTGGGCTTGATGCCCATTTGGTACGTCTGGCCCGGGCTCGCGAAGTCAGCCTCGCTCACGCCGACGCTCTCGAGCGGAGCACCGAAGGCGCGCAGGGCTTCGATGACGCGCAGCGCGTTTTCGGGCGACGCGCGGACGGCGAAGTCGATGTCGGCGGTCGCGCGCAAAAGCCCGTGTTGGGCGAGAGCGAAGGCGCCTACGACCAGGAAATCGACGCGTGCCGCGAGCAAGGCGTCCACGAGGTCGAGAAAGTCAGCGTTCCACTCGTCACCGGGACTCGCTGCCATCGTCGCGCACCTCGCCTCGATGGAAGAGTCGTGCAGGCCACTCTGCTCTCGGCCTCGTGTCCAGCGTGCGACCGCTGAGTATCCACACTGAGCGCGTGAGGCGGCCGACGGCGAGCCAGGCCTCCTCGGGGGAAAGCTCGTGGCGAGCCTCTTCACCGGGGTCGTTGCCCGGCACAAGTCGAGCTGTCCATTGGGCCCGATGACGTGCCCGCTCTTCTCTCGAAGTCACGCGCGCATTGTACACGGGGTCTGGGGGAGATGGCTGCTCGGCAGCCCGAGTTCCACCTCCGAACTTCTGGGTACCTGACCTCGAGGTCCGGCTACGATTGTACGAGTCCTCGCCCCAGCAGCCGTCCATGACATGATGACCCCGACTTGCGAGAAGCGTGTGCCACAGCAGTGTTCCCCGGCGACGAATTGACGCGAGCCACACCGGAGCAAACGACGTGAAAGGTGCATTGCTGGGCCCCCAGCAGCTGAAAGTCAGTCTCGGCGACGCCGTGAGCGCGATCGGCCGCGAAGGGCCCATCGCCCTGGTCACCTGCGGGTGGCAGGAGCGCGAAGACAACGACGAAGAGTTGCCCGCGCAGCTTGGGCGCAAGACCATCAACTTGAAGCTCTACGAGCGGGGTGAGCAGGTGCTCGCCGCCGACAAGCCCTTCGCCAAGGCCCACCGCGCCCGGCAGGATCAGCTGCGCCAGATTCAGGAATTCTACCGGCTGCGCCTCGAGCGCACCTTCGACGCCGCCCTCGACATCGCGCGCAAGTCGGCCGGCACCGATCTCGAAGCCGACGAGCTGCGCCTCTCGATGGAACAGATTCGCCGCATCGATCAAGAGCACCTCGACCGCGTCAGTGCCCTGCGGGAAGCGTACGAAGTGCAGCTGCGCCCGCAAGAGCGGCCGGTGATCGCCAAGCACCGCAAGGAGCTCAAGGCGATCCTCGACTCCGTGGGCCTGCTGGCGATCGCCGGAGGTCACGTGGCGGTGCTGCTCAATCGCCTGCGCATGTTCGGGGTCAAAGACCTGCTCGATGATCACGCGTTGGTCGCCTGGAGCGGCGGCGCGATGGTGACCGGCGAGCGGGTGGTGCTCTTTCACGAGAGCCCCCCCGAAGGCTTCGGCATCAGCGAGGTGCTCGAGCAGGGCATCGGCCTGCACGCCGGCGTCCTGCCCCTGCCCAACCCCAAGCTGCGCCTCAAGCTCGAAGACCCGTTGCGCGTGGGCTGGCTCAGCCGCCGCTACGCGCCGAGCAAGTGTGTCGCGATGGATCAAGGAGACTTCGTGCAGTTCGATGGTCGCAAGTGGTTTGGCGAAGAAGGCACCGTGCTGCTCAAGGAAGACGGCAGCGTCGCGACGGAGTGGACGAATTGAGCCAGCTCGCGATCGACGTTTTGAAGAAGGGCACGCACGACGCTCCGGCGTTGGAAGCGTTCATGAACGCGCACACCTTCCCCCTGGTGGAAGGCGGCAAGGTCACGTTCGTGTTCCGCGGTCAGGTCGACGGCGTGCACCTCAAGAGCTGGGTGTACGGGTTGCCCAACAGCCAGCCGCTCCATCAGTTGAAGGAGACGGACCTCTGGCACCTCACGCTCGACATCCCTCCGAAGTCGCGCGTCGAATACAAGTTCGAGATCGTTCGCAACGGCAACGGTCAGTGGATCGAGGATCCGCTCAACCCGTACCGCGCCACCGACCCGTTCGGCGCGAACTCGGTGGTGCACGGCGAGGGCTACACCGTCCCGGAGTGGACGCAGGTCGACCCTGACGCCCGCCCGGGCACGCTCGAGCCCTGGGTGGTGAAAAGCAAAGCCTTCAACGACACCCGCGGTTTCCTCGTCTACCTGCCCGCACGCTTCCGCAAGACGCGCCGCTACCCGCTGCTCTTCGTGCACGACGGGCCGGACTACGTGCGCTTCGCGAACTTGAAGACGGTGCTCGACAACCTCATTCACCGCCTCGAGATCCCCGACCTGGTGGTCGCGCTCACCGGCAGCCCCAATCGACTGGGCGAGTACGCCGACGACGAGCGGCACGCGCGCTACGTCACCGAAGAGGCGATTCCTGATCTCGAGGCCCGGCTCCCGCTGATCGGTCAGCCCCGGGGGCGGTGCCTGATGGGCGCCAGCTTTGGCGGGGTGGCTTCGTTGTCGACCGCGGTGCGCTACCCCGGGTTCTACGGGCGGCTGCTGCTTCAGTCCGGCTCGTTCGCCTTCAGCGACATCGGTCACCAGAACAAGCGCGGCCCGGCGTTCGAGCCGGTGGTGAAGTTCATGAACCGCTTTCGGGAAAACCCGGTGCTGGTGGCCGACAAGGCCTTCATCAGCTGCGGCATGCACGAGTCGTTGATCTACGAGAATCGCTCGCTCATCCCCATGCTCCAGACCACGCCGTTGGAGCTCAAGTACGTCGAAGCGCGCGACGGGCATAACTGGGAGAACTGGCGAGATCGCCTGCGGGAAGGGCTGTCGTGGCTCTTTCCGGGACCGCTGCGCATGGTCTACGAGTAAACTTTCGCACTTCGAAGGAAGAACACCTTGGCCAACGTCACCAGAAGCATCGGCTTGTCGCTCGGCGCGGACATCTGCTGGCCCATCTGTTTCGAGCAGATCATGAAGCGCCTCGCGCTTCGGGTTCAGCACGGCGGCGACACCATCGACTTTCAGGTCGAGCGGGTCACCATCGAGCCCTTCGCGCTCACCCAGCCCGTCAAATACGACGTGGTGATCGACCGGCTCACGCACTGGTACGACACCACGCGCGAGTGGATCAAGAAGGGCGTGTTGATGGACGGGCTTTACGTCTTCAACAACCCCTGGTCCGTCCAGTCGATGGAGAAGCACACCAGCTACGCGGCGATGACCGCCCTGGGCATGCCGATCCCCGAGACGTGGATGGTGCCGCCCAAGTCGTACGAGGCGCTGCCTGACCTCAAGCCGACGCTCAAGCAGTACGCGCGGCTGTTCGATCTCGCCTCGTTGGGAAAGAAGATCGGCTACCCGCTCTTCATGAAGCCGTACGACGGCGGCGGGTGGAAGGGCGTGACCCGCATCGCCGACGAAGCGGGCTTGAAGAAGGCCTACGACGATTCAGGCACGCTGGTGATGCACCTGCAGAAGGCGGTCGAGCCGTACGACCGCTTCGTGCGCACCATCGGCTTCGGGCCGCAGACGCACTCGGTGCTCTACGACCCCGCGGCGCCGCTGCACGATCGCTACACCATGAAGAAGGAGCAGGAGTTTCTGGAGCCCGCGGACCGAAAGGTGCTCGAGAACACTACGCTGACCATCAACGCGTTCTTCGGCTGGGACTTCAACTCGTGCGAGGCGCTGCGCAAGGAAGGCACCTGGTACCCGATCGACTTCGCCAACCCGTGCCCCGACAGCCAGGTGACGTCGCTGCACTACCACTTCCCCTGGATGGTGAAGGCGTACCTGAAGTGGGCGATCTTCTGCGCGGCCACCAAGCGGCCCATGCGCAAGGCCTTCGATTGGGATCAGTTCTACGCGATCGGGAAGGAGCCCATTCCCTACGCGCAGAAGCTGGAGAAGTACGGCGCCTTGTCCCGCAAGCTGCTCGAGGCCGACAAGTTCGAAGAGTTCTGCGCGAAGAACTTGAAGCACCTCGATGAGGTCGCGTGGGAATTCTTCAGCACCGACGTGGCCAAGGACGCCGTGCGGCAGAAGGTGACCGCGCTCTTCCCTGCGCACGAGGTCGAGAAGTTCACTGAACTCTTCTTCCAGCGCATTCAGCAGTGGAGGGCTGATCAGAAATCATGAGGCCTTCGGAAAATAAGAAGAACGTGAAGTGGTTCTCCGAGCGGCTGCAGCGCGAGGTGAACATGGTGCGCTGGGGGACCTTCGGCCAGCCGGTGCTGATGTTTCCCACCGCGGGTGGTGACTGCGAAGAGATCGAGCGCTTCTTGATGGTGAAGGCGCTGGCGCCGCTGATCGA
>JAYVNA010000064.1:0-7406 GCA_043758715.1 Archangium sp. | reverse complement strand
TGCATGGCAACTGCGCCAGCATCGGCTGCATCGCCATTCAGGATGAGCCCATCGAAGAGGTGTACCTGATCGCGATCGACGCGAAGCGCCGGCCGATTCGTTTCGACATCTTCCCCACCCGGCTCACCGCCGAGGGCCTCGCCTCACTCGAAGGCTCGAACGCCGAATTCTGGAAGGAACTCGCGCCGGCCTACACCGCGTTCGAGGCCAATCACCGGCCGGCGAGCTTCACGGTCTCAAAGAAGACAGGGGCTTACATTCTCAAGTAACCTTGGAACCTCCTGTCGCAGCCGGTGTCTGGAAGGTCGTCGGAGCGTTCAATGAGTGACGACGACCACCGGGCGGAGGCAGACGTGACGAGCGATGTGCTGGAACTGCCAGCCCAGGTGATGGCCGCCGAGCCCCGCGCCCCGGCTGCGGGTCTGCCCGAGCACCTGCTGATCGCCCGACTGAGACGCGGTGATGCGGAAGCGTTCGAGGTGCTGGTCAAGACCCACCAGGACCGCGTCTACGACTTCTGCGTGCGCATGCTGACCGATCGCGAAGAGGCGTTCGATCTCACCCAGGAGATCTTCATCTCGGTGCACAAGCACCTCGACAAGTTCCGCGCCGACGCGAAGCTGACGACCTGGATCTACCGGATCGCCCGCAACCACTGCCTCAACCGCCTCAAGTACCTCAAGCGGCGCGGACGCGGTCGCAGCGACGAGTACGGCGAGTCGAACGAGCTGTCGATCACCGAGTCACTTGGCGGGGGCCCGCAACAGCCCGACGACGCCGTGCAGGGCAAGAACGACCGCGCGCTGGTGCACCGCGCCATTCAGGAACTCGACGAAGATCAGCGCAGCCTCGTAGTGCTGCGCGACGTCGAGGGCCTCAGCTACGAAGAGATCATGGAAATCACCGAGCTGCCTGAGGGCACGGTGAAGAGCCGGCTGCATCGCGCGCGCGAGAAGCTGGCAGGGATCCTCACGAGGCTTGAAGAGAGCTTCGCGGATCGAGGAGACTGACGCCGTGCGCAGAGATCTTTCAAAGAATGAAGTCGAACGCCTCTTCGTGGGCGCGGTCGATCACGCACTGGCCGAGCCCGAGGCGAAGGAATTCGACGCCGAGCTCGCCGCCAACCCCGAGCTCAAGGCGAAGTTCGCCAAGTACCAGCGCGCCATCTCGCTGCTGAAGGAGACCCCGAAGGAGAAGGCGCCCGACGCCCTCGCTTCGATGATTCTTCGGCGCACCCGCAGGCGTCGTTTCCAACTGCGCACGCGCGATCTGCAGAACGCCCACTTCCCGTTCCCTGCTGAAGTCGTGGTGCCGATGCTGATTGCGGCGCTGGTGGCGATGTTCATGCTGCTCTCGTCGCCCTAAAGACGTAGCTTCCCGCCCGCACCAACGGGCGAGCTCTTCTCGCCCGAGGCAATCCCTTTTCCCGGGCGGTACTTCATGAAGCTTTCGACTCTCGTTGGAACGATCGTTCTCGCTGGTCTTCTCACTGGCTGCGGCCCGAACTGGAAGGTCGTTCGCGCCTCTTCGCCGTCTGCGCTCGCGGGTGCTTCCGACGTGGCGCTCTCGTTTGACTACAGCCAGATGATGGTCGAGGGGAAACCCGAAGCCGACTGGGTGAACCTCAAGACCGCTGAAGACGCGAAGTACCCGGAGACCTGGGCTGACCTGAAGGGCAAGTACGAGGCGGCCGTGCTCGAAGGGCTGCGCACCCAGATCCCCGGAGCGCACCTCGTGTCGACCGGCGCCGGCGCCGTGCAGATGGTGGTGACGCCGCGCAAGTTCAAGCTCGGCAAGTTCATCCCCTTCGTGCTGCCCCCCACGCTGATGGAAGGCGGCATCGTCTTCATCGTCGGAGGCCAGCCCACCGATGAGATCTCGCTGACCCGCAGCTACCCCGTGTCGATCACCCAGCCCTCGGTCTTCAACCACATCAACCCCCTCGGCCGGGAGTTCGGCTACGCCGGCGGGAAGCTTCTGACTTCGAAGAAGTAAATCGCGCGGGGAACTGCGCACAGCAGGGCTCGAATCCCACGTTTTCGCGGCTGGCCGCTGGCACTACGCTTGCGACCATGCCGCGAATGCGTGTCTCTCTTCTGCTCGCGGCCGTGTGTTTCGCGGGCTGCCCCAAGTCGGAATTCGTCGAACCGCCTGACAGCCCGGTCGACGTCACGGTCTTCCCCGTGGTGGCCGGGGGCTCGCGCCTGTTTGCCGACGTCAACGGCGCGCGCCTCGAGTTCGACCCCACGGTGAAGGACGCGATCGTCGCGCTCGGGCAGTGCGTCGACGCCACCACGTATTGTTACAAGCCCGGCCAGCAGGAACTGTCGTGGTGTCTTCAGCACACCCGCACCTGCGCCACCGATGCCCCGTGGAACGAGCGGCCCTGCTGCCCTCAGGCCTGCAAGGACGCGTTCGAGTCGACCGTTGAGGGAGGGCTCGCTCCTTCGGCCGCGATCGAAAAGGTCTTCTTCCAGGACAAAGACTGCTTCCCCGGAGTCCGGGCTGCGCTGGAGGCCCCGTGATGCGCGCGCTCCTCGTCGCAGCGCTGGTGCTCGCACCCGCCGCTCATGCGTGGGACTCGTCTTGCTCGAAGTTCACCAACAAGAGCCTCTCGCCCGGGGTGTTGCAGGAGCAGACCGGAACCGCCTGCACCTCGGCCGGCCCGGTCACTGCTCGCGAACGGTGGATTGGCCCCCTCGATGAACACCGGCGCCTCTGGGAACTCACGCGCGAGAAGGCCGGCCTGCCCGCGATCGTCTCGGCCACCAACACGCTCACCGTCTTCACCGGACCTGAGCAGGTGAGCCTGGGCGAAAACCTCACCGGCCCGACCCTGATGCCGGTGCCGTTCGAAGACGCCACCCAGCTGTCGTATCGCTCGTACTCCGTGGGCGAGTTCACCCAGTTGCCCGACTTTTCCTGGGCGCTGTGGGACTGGGCGTCGGGTCACGAGACCTGCCCGCTCGAGGGCGCGACCTCGCTGGCCGACTGCCACGACTTCGCGGCGCACATGGGCCCGGTGAACTCGAATCACTTCGTGCCGCAGTCGCGCGAGTACTACCGGCACTACCACCAGCTCGCGCTCGCTCGCGCCGGTGAGTGCCATGCACTGAGTCTGAAGCTCGCGGGCACCGGCACCCGCTTCACGAACTTCCAACACGACTGCGAGCTCGAAGCGCTGACGCTCGAGGCGGTGGCCCAGCACTACCTCCAGGACTCCTGGAGCATGGGTCACATGTGGGAACGCTGGGGCAGCTCGAAGCTCACCGATTTTCCCGGCGACACCATCGAGGAGAAGCGCGATCGCGCGGTGCTCACGGCGTTGGTGGCGGGGTTCTTTCACGGCGCGCGCAGCGTGCTGCAGGCGCTCCCGACGTGGACCACCTTCGACGTCAATGACGCCATGTGCGCCCCGTGGGACGGCGTTCGTTTCAAGGCGACGGACGGCACCATCGTGCAGGGCGTTGGCGACGACTACCTCGATACCTTCAGGGGCACGCCGTTCGATGCCCAGTCGACGCGGTTCTTCCAGTGCGCGGTGTCCGGGCTGATGGAGGTCTATTCCGCGTCGGGCGAGCTGCACGGCGCCGCGGTGCCGCAAGGGGGCTTCGTCTCGGTCGATCCCACGGGCGCGGACTGCTTCGGTCAGCGCGCGACCAACGAAGCCATCGCGCTCGGAGCGGCGGTGAACCTGAAGATCGCCGGGCTGCAGAGCACCATTCCCATCGACGCGCGTTTCGTCAGCCTGCTGTTGCCAAAGGTGGCGCGGGCGTCAGGCAAGGTCGCGGTCTCGCCGAAGCTGCGCAACGAGTTCCGCTTCGAGCTTCAGCGGGCGGTGACCGTCGCGCGGCTGACCGCCAAAGACGATCCCCAGGGGACCACGCTCGCGAGTGGGCAGTGGGGCAGCTTCATGGGCGCGAAGCAGAACAGCGCGTACACCGGCATCGCGAGCTACACCGACGCGCCCTGGCCGTGGCAACCCTCGAACGAGCGCACTCAGTTCGTGTGGCGCACCTTTCATCGGGCTCACGCGGCCGACTGGTGTGACGCGATCAAGGCCTCAACGCTCAACGCGGTGAGGGCCCGCGCGCAGGACGCCCAGCTTCCGCTCCGGGAACGCGCGGTGGCCTGTACCGCCTGCACCGAGTTGGTGGTGCGGCACCTGCGGCTCGGCACCCCGAGTAACTGGGACACCGCGCAGGAACCGCTCTGCAGCTACCTCACCATGAGCCCCCCCTACGTGTACTTCACGGCCCCGGGCACGACCGAGCCGCTGACCACCGCGTCCCGCTACTGCTGCCCCTGAAGCGGCTGATGAACCTTTCCCTTGCCTCACTCCGCCGTAGCGTGGTGAGTGCGAGCCATGTCCGAAGACGTGAGCGTCGAACAGAAGCTCTACAACGAGCGTCAGGCCAAGACGAAGCAGCTGGCCGAGCTCGGGGTGAACCCCTACGGCAACGGCTTTTCGCCCGACTCTCTGGCGGCCGACCTGCTCGCGAAGTTCGGTGCGGTCGAGCCCGCCACGCTCGAGACTGACAAGCCCGGTCCGTTCACGCTGGCCGGCCGGGTAGTCTCGGTGCGCGACTTCGGCAAGGCCGCCTTCGTGGTGCTGCAGGACCGCTCGGGAAGCGTGCAGATCCACGTCAAGAAGGACGCGCTCGGCGAGGACACGTTCAAGATCTGGAAGCTGGTCGATCTCGCCGACTTCATCGGCGTGAAGGGCACGCTGTTCAAGTCGAAGACCGGCGAGCTCACCCTCGCGGCCACCGAGCTGCGTTTCCTCGGCAAGGCGCTGCGGCCGCTCCCCGGCAAGTTCAGCGGCAGCGAGAAGATCGCACTGAACCCCGCGCAGACTGCCCGGGTCGAAGAGGCCGCCGCCGCGGTGATGGCGATCGTGACCTCGAGCCCTGCCGAAGAACGCGAGACGGCGCGCGCCACCGCGATCGCCGCGCAGAGCGAACTGTTGAAGGACGACCCGGTGGCCGTGAAGGCGCTGCCTCACGCGGTCAACAAGGCCTGGGCTGAATCGCAGGCCTTGAGCGACAAAGAAGACCGCTACCGCCGTCGCTACGTCGATCTGTTGTCGAACCCCTCGGTGCGCGAGACCTTCAAGAAGCGCACGAAGCTCGTGCAGTTCATTCGCGACTACCTGAACGCGCGCGACTTCCTCGAGGTCGAGACGCCGATGATGCACACGCTCGTCTCGGGTGCCGCGGCCAAGCCCTTCAAGACGCACCACAACGCGCTCGATCTGCCGTTGGTGATGCGCATCGCGCCCGAGCTCCACCTCAAGCGCCTGGTGGTCGGTGGCTTCGATCGCGTCTACGAGATCAACCGCAACTTCCGGAACGAGGGCCTGAGCACCCGGCACAACCCGGAATTCACGATGCTCGAGTTTTACCAGGCGTACTCCACGTACGAAGACCTGATGGACCTCACCGAAGACATGATCTCCCAGGCGGCCGTCGCGGTCACCGGGAGCTCGGTCGTGAAGTACGGCGAGCACACCATCGACTTCAAGAAGGGGTGGCCCCGCATCTCGATGGTCGACTCGATCATCTCGCGGGTGAAGGACCTCGGCGCCGGCGACTTCGGCGACGCCGAGAAGCTGCGTGGGGTCGCGATGCGCCGCGCTGACGACAAAGAAAAGGCAGCCATCGCCACCATGAACAAGGGGGAGCTCATCGGCACCTTGTTCGAGCAGTACGTCGAAGGCGACCTGGTGCAGCCCACCTTCATCACCCAGTTCCCGGTCGAGACCAGCCCGCTCGCCCGGCGCAACGACGCGAACCCGGCGGTCACCGATCGTTTCGAGCTCTTCTGCGTCGGCCGCGAGATCGCCAACGCCTTCAGCGAGCTCAACGACCCCGTCGACCAGGCTCAACGTTTCCAGTCCCAGCTCGACGCGAAAGACCGCGGCCAGCAGGAGACCATGGACTACGACCACGACTACATCCGCGCGCTGGAGCACGGCCTGCCGCCCACGGCTGGCGAGGGCATTGGAATTGATCGCCTGGCCATGCTGTTGACGGACGCGCAGTCGATCAAGGACGTCATCCTCTTTCCGCTGCTCAAACCGCAGAAGTGACCCGAAACCGAACTCTCGCCGTCGCGACCATTCTCCTGCTGCTCGGCCTGGTCGAGCTGCTGGTGGGGTTGGTGCGGGCGGAGCTCATCACGCTCGCGCTCGGCGACCTGTCCCTGATGGTGGTGGGGTGGGGCACCTTCCTCGAGGTGATCGGCGGCTTTGGCAGCGTGGTGGGTCACTCCGAGCTGGTCTCGAA
Organism: Archangium sp.; assembly: GCA_043758715.1. Classification (GTDB taxonomy): domain Bacteria; phylum Myxococcota; class Myxococcia; order Myxococcales; family Myxococcaceae; genus Archangium_A. The sequence continues at coordinate 1,119 of JAYVNA010000064.1, read as the reverse complement.
CTTCAAGTCGTACGGCTCGCCTGAAGCGCTGCCTTTCGCGCAGATTCATCTGATCAGCGGCGCGGTGGCGTGGATCGCGGGCTGGGTGATTCTCGCGGTCACCCTGGTCGAACCGAAGGCGGTCGAGAAGATCCCCAGCCCTGCGTTTGGCAGACCGCTGCATCCCCGGTTGGCGAACTACGTCGACTTCCACTGGGGAACGCTCGCGGCTTACGGCTTTGGCTTCCTGCTCTCGGAGCTGGCCTTCATTCGCCTGTACCTGCTGATCGTCGGCAAGGGCACCGTGCAGGGAGGAGTGGTGCAAGGCGGTCTGTCGCCGGTCATTGCGTTCCTCGTCTCGTTCACGGTCGCGCTGGCGATCGCGTTTGGCGGCGGCTTCCTCGGCGCGGCGAACTCGAAGCGGCTCTCGACCCCCGAGGCCACCATCGCGCTGCTGTACTTCGGCTTGCCGGTGCCGGTGCTGCTGACCGCGATGCACTCGATCCCGAAGCTGATGATCTCGGTCGGCATTCAGCTGCGCGAGATCATCTATCTCTCCTCGCTGCTCGGCGAGAACCGCCCGGAGCTCGGGTATTGGCTCGTCACCGCGGCGCTGGGGCTCGGCTTCTTCCTGGGCATCAACCTGGGCTTCGTCTCCACCTCGTCGGGCCGCCTCGACCTTCGCACCTCGTACGAGCTCTTCATCTCGTCGCGCCACGTGGCGGTCTTCCGCCCTCAGTTGTTGCTGGGCGTCTTCGGCGTGCTCATTTTTGGCATCGTGCCGCCGTTGATTCTCTGGGCGATCATCTCGGCCGCTGAGGCCGTGGTCGAGCGAACCCGGGTCAAGCGGCTCGGTCAAAAAGATCCCCTCGACGCGGCCGCTGCGCTCAACCAGCTCAAGCTCGATGGGCAGACGCCCACGGCGATGATGACGGCGCTCTCGGTGGGCGGTGTCGGTGTCGGCGTGATGGCGCTCATCATCGTGTTGTCGGTGATGAGCGGTTTCGAGGCCGACCTGCAGAAGAAGATCCTCGGCACGAACTCGCACGGCGTCGTCATGAAGTACTCGCCTGAGATGCCCGAGTACGAAGACGTGATCGCGAAGGTCCGGGCGGTGCGCGGCATCGCCGGCGCCACTCC
>JAYVNA010000063.1:0-2349 GCA_043758715.1 Archangium sp. | reverse complement strand
GCGGTCGACGTCAGTTCCCTCCCCGTACTTCCCTGAGATCCCTCGTTGAAGGGTGGCGGCGCCGCCTGTACGGTGCGCGCCGCCATGGCCATGTACTTTCAGGATCTTCTGCTCACGCTCCAGAACCACTGGGCGAAGCTCGGCTGCATCGTCACGCAGGGGTACGACCTCGAGGTGGGCGCCGGTACGATGGCCCCGCAGACCTTCCTTCGCGCGCTCGGTCCGGAGCCGTGGAACGTCGCTTACGTTCAGCCCTCGCGCCGCCCGGCTGACGGGCGCTTCGGCGAGAACCCGAACCGGCTCTTTCAGCACCATCAGTTTCAGGTGATCTTGAAGCCGGCGCCCAAGAACGTGCAGGAGCTCTACCTCGACTCGATCAAGGCCTTCGGCATCGATCCCCTCGAGCATGACATTCGCTTCGTCGAGGACGACTGGGAATCGCCCACCCTCGGCGCCTCGGGCCTGGGCTGGGAAGTCTGGTGTGACGGCATGGAGATCACCCAGTTCACGTATTTTCAGAAGTGCGGCGGCTACGAGTGCAAGCCCGTGGCGGCCGAGCTGACCTACGGCCTCGAGCGCATCGCGATGTACCTGCAGGGCGTCGACAGCCTCTACGACATCGAGTGGGTCAAGGGCGTGAAGTACGGCGAGGTCTTCCACCAGAACGAAGTCGAGATGTCGAAGTACGCGCTGCACCAGTCAGACCCGGTGCAGTTGGAAATGCTCTTCCGCAGCTACGAGACCGAGTGCAAGCGCCTCATCGATCTGGGCCTGCCACTGCCCGCGTACGACTACGCGCTCAAGTGCAGCCACGCGTTCAACCTGCTCGATGCGCGCGGGGCGATCTCCGTCACCGATCGCGCCGGCTACATCAAGCGCGTGCGAGACAACGCCGCGCTGTGCGCCAAGGGGTATCTGAAGATGCGGCAAAAGCTCGACTGGCCCCTGTGCAAGACGGCGTGGACGGTGGGGCAGCAGTTGCCGATGCACGAAGGCAAGCCCGCCAGCGACATGTGGAAGACGGTCAGCTTCGAAGACAAGAAGGAGGCTCCCCGTGGCTGAGCTGCTCTTCGAGCTGGGCACGGAAGAATTGCCCGCGCGCTTCGTCGTTCCCGCCCTCGACGATCTCGAGAAGAACTTCACCGAGCAGTGCGCGGCGCTCAACATCAAGCACGGCGCCATTCGCCGCTTCGGCACCCCGCGCCGCCTCGCCTTGCTGGTGAGCGATCTGGCCGAGAAGACCGACGACGTGATGAAGGAAGTGAAGGGCCCGTCGGTGAAGGCGGCCTTCGACGCCGAAGGCAAGCCCACCAACCCCGCGCTCAAGTTCGCCGAGAGCGTGAAGCTCACCGTCGATCAGCTCAAGAAGGTGAGCACGCCCAAGGGTGATTACCTGGTGGCGACCGTCGAGGAGAAAGGCCGCCGCACCTACGAGCTGCTCACCGAGGTGCTCAACCAGAGCATGCGGAAGATCAACTTCGCCAAGCAGATGCGCTGGGGCGACGTGGAGCAGAGCTTCGGCCGTCCGCTGCAGTGGATCGTGGCGCTGCTGGGCACCGAAGTGGTGCCGGTGACCTACTCCGACGTGAAGAGTGGCCGCGTGACCCGCGGGCATCGCTTCCTGGCTCCCGCGCCGCTGACCATCGACAAGCCGGCGGACTACGAAGCCGCGCTCGAGAAGGCGCATGTGATCGCCGACCTCGCCAAACGCCGCAAGATGACGGTCGAGCGCATCGCCGCCGCCGCGCAGAAGGCGGGCGGTTCCGTGCTGCCCGACGAGGCGCTCGTCGATCAGGTGGTGAACCTGGTCGAGCTGCCCAACCCCGTCGTCGGCACCTTCGAGGAGCGTCACCTCGATCTCCCTCCCGAGGTCCTCATTCAGGAGATGAAGAGCCACCAGCGCTACTTCAGCCTCACCGACGGCAGCGGAAAGCTGCTGCCCAAGTTCATCGCGGTGTCGAACACGCCCGTGAGGGACGAAAAGCTCTCGATCAAGGGTTACGAGCGCGTGCTGCGCGCGCGACTCACCGATGGCCGCTTCTTCTTCGACGAAGATCGAGCCTCGCCCCTGATCGACCGCGTGGAGAAGCTGCACCGCCGCTCGTGGATCGAGAAGCTCGGCAGCATGGCCGAGAAGACCGATCGCATTCGTGCGCTGGGCGTCTTCTTGACCAGGGCCGTGGGCAAGCCGGAGGTGCAGGGCACCGTCGAACGTGCTGCCACCCTCTGCAAGGCGGACCTCAACACCGGCATGGTGGGCGAGTTCCCCGAGCTGCAGGGCGTGATGGGCCGCGAGTACGCGCTCCACGACAAGGAACCGCAGGAAGTCGCGTTGGCGATCTTCGAACA
>JAYVNA010000062.1:0-7425 GCA_043758715.1 Archangium sp. | reverse complement strand
CCACGTCGCACGACTTACCGATGCAGACCGAGGTCGGGTTGGACGCGCCGCCGGAGAATGCGCCTTCACTGCAGACGTTGATGCCCGCGTCAGTCTTGTCGCAGTCGCGATCGCTCACACAGGTCAGGCCCGTGGTCCTGTCGGTGAGCGGCCCAGCGTCGATGCCGGCGGCGTCGATGGCGCCGCCGTCAACAGGCGTGGGCCCAGCGTCCATCGGCCTGTCAACACCGGCGTCGCCGGTATTGACGCTGGAACACGCAACCATCGTCCAAATGACCATCACCAGGGCCGCAAGGCCTCGCACTGAACGCTTCGTCCTAGCGTCTCTTATGCGAGCCTCGTCCCCCCGCCAGTTTCCGCCTCCGACGCAGGTCTCGTCGTGAAGCGTCGAAGGCGGGCGCGACGATCCCGCGTCTGGGCAGCGTGAAAGGCGGTGGTGATCGGCTACGGTCGCCGCCGTCATGGCCTCGAAGCTCAAAGTCGGTGTCCTCGGCGCGACCGGAATGGTCGGCCAACGTTTCATTTCTCTCCTCGCGAACCACCCGTGGTTCGAGCTCGCCTCGCTCGCCGCGAGCCCTGCCTCCGCGGGGAAGTCGTACGCCGAAGCGGTGGGCACCCGCTGGACCTTGCCCGGTGGCATTCCCGCGCACGCCGCTTCCCTCACCGTGCAAGACGCGTCCGACATCGCGCGCGTCGCCGACGGGGTGGACTTCGTCTTCTGCGCCGTCGACATGCCCAAAGACGCGACCGCGAAGCTCGAGGAAGATTACGCGCGCCGCGAGACGCCGGTGATCTCGAACAACTCCGCGCACCGGTGGACGCCCGACGTGCCGATGATGATCCCCGAGATCAACGACGGCCACATGTCGGTGATCGAAGCGCAGCGACGCCGCCTCGGCACCACGCGCGGCTTCATCAGCGTCAAGCCCAACTGTTCCATTCAGAGCTACGTGCCGGCGATTCACCCGCTCAAACACTTCGGCCCCACCAAGCTCGCGGTGTGCACCTACCAGGCGATCTCCGGAGCGGGAAAAACCTTCGAGAGCTGGCCCGAGATGGTCGACAACGTCATTCCCTTCATCAAGGGCGAAGAAGAGAAGAGCGAGCAGGAACCGCTCAAGGTCTGGGGCCACGTCAGCGATGGCCGCATCGTCGCGGCCACCACCCCGGCGATCACCGCGCAGTGCATTCGGGTGCCGGTGTCCGATGGGCACCTGGCGGCGGTGTTCGTCGCGTTCGAGAAGAAGCCCTCGCGCGAAGAGATCCTCGCGGCGTGGAAGTCGTACGCCGGCAAGCCGCAGGCACTGAAGCTGCCGAGCGCGCCCACGCCGTTCCTGAACTACTTCGAAGACGAGACCCGGCCGCAGACGAAGCTCGATCGCGACGCGGGCCACGGTCAGGCGATCAGCATCGGCCGGCTGCGCCCTGACGCGGTGTTCGATTGGCGCTTCGTGGCCCTCTCGCACAACACGGTGCGCGGCGCGGCGGGCGGCGCGGTGCTCACCGCCGAGCTGCTGAAGGCCGAAGGTTTCCTCACCGCGAAGTGAGGAGCTGCTGAAATGGCCGTTCGCCGGAAGAGCTCCGCAGGGCCGCCTGAACCCGCGACCATTCGGGTCGAGCTTCGTGACGGGCACCTCGATGAGGCGACCTTGCGCGCGTTCTCTGAAGGAACGCTCAGCCCGTCGAAGAACTACAGGCCATTCGCCACCTCGATCGGTGCGAGGACTGCACCCAGGCGCTCAACGCCCAGCCCCCGCGTGATCGCCTGGTGGGCACCATGCTCGGCGAGTACCGCGTGCTCGCGCCCCTCTCTCTCGGCGGCATGAGCGCCATCTACCGCGGTGAACAACCCACCATCGGTAAGGCGGTCGCCATCAAGGTGTTGCTGCCCCACCTCGGTGGTGACGCCGAACAGCTGCGGTGATTGCTGGCCGAGGCGCGCGCGGTCAACGCCATTCACCACCCGAGCATCATCGACATCTTCAGCTTCGGCAGCCTGCCCGACGGCGGGCAGTACTTCGTGATGGAACTGCTTCAGGGGCAGAGCGTGATGGCCTGGTTCGAGCAGAAGGGGCGCTTCAACGCGGGCGAGGTGCTCACGGTGCTCGAGCAGATGATGGCTGCCCTGGCTGCGGCGCACGCAGGCGGAGTGCTGCACCGCGATCTCAAACCCACCGATCTGGTGGTCGGCACTCTGAGTGAAGCGGCGCCCGACTGCCCACCGCAGCTCGCGGCGCTGGTGCATCGGCTGCTCGAGAAGAAGCCCGAAGCGCGGCCCGCGTCGGCGCGTGAGGTGCTCGCTGAGCTGGCGCGGCTGCGCGTCGACCTGCGCGGCGCTGATACCGCGCGGATGCCGGTGCTCCGAAGTCGCCCACCGAAGCCTGCGCCGGTTGCGATGCCTGCGACTGAACAGGAACTCGCCCCGGTGCCCGAACGTCGTGCCACGCCCTGGCGGGTGATCGGGCTGGGCGTGATGGCGCTGGTGCCGCTCGTGCTCATTTTACCTGCGCCTGCGTTGACGGGCGCTACGCGGCGTTTGATGGTCGGCGTTGAAGGTCTTGATGTATTCCTTCTTCTGCGACTCGGTCAGATGCGGCCCCAGGCGGCGCAGCTGCTCAGAGAGTTCGGCCTTGTGCAGCACGGCGAGCGGATTCAGCGGCTGCGGCCGCGGCGGGGTCGTTCTTGATGGGGGGCATGGGGCGTTGGACGGTAGGAGGACCCGTGACGCCCCGTCAAACGCGGGGGCGTTTCAGAGCGAAGCAGACAGGCGGAGGCGGCCCACACCGACCGGGCCCATGTTCGCGCCCGAGGTGGTCTTGAACGCGTCACCGGGCAGCAGCACGCCGCCTTCGAGGGTGGCGGCGATGTTCAGGTACGAGGTCGGCGAGGCGCGCATCGTGATTCCGAGATCGAGCTCGGTGCCCAGGTAGTTGCCCGGCTTCGCCCCGAGGTAATTGATCGGCGTGCCGCCGTTGAGGCGCGTGTTGAACGGGTCAGTCAGCTGCGCGGTGGTGAAGGCGAAGAGCGGGCCGCCGTAGATGTCGAACCATTCCGCGATGCCGTACTTCGCGCGGGGGAACAGGTACCAGGCGCCCGTCACTGCCCCGGCGGTCGGCAGCAGGTCGACACCTTCGGGAGCGACGCCGGTCAACGAGGGATCAGCCGCGCGCCAACCGCTGCGAGCAGTCTGATACCCGAGCACCTGGTCGAACAGCACGAGCCCGACCTTGTAGTTGCTGTCGAAGCGGAAGCTGTTGATGGTGCTGTCGTAGGGGTTCTGATCACCCGAGGCGAAACCGCCGTCGAACAAGAGCCCCAGGCGGCCGTTCTTGTAGTTCACCTTGCCCACCAGCCCGACCTGCCGCACGCCGAGCAGCTCAGCGGTGTCGCTGCGGGACTGCGTGGTGGTGCCGGTGATCGCCGCCAGCTCACCCGACAGTGTGAGTGAGGAATCAGCCGTCTTCATCACCGTCCAACGCGCGAAGAGATCGCCCACGAAGGCGTCGGTGCTGCGCTCGCCCGGCGCGCCGTTGTCGCGGCGCTGGTTGCGGTAGATCGCGGTGAGGCCGATCTGGTGATCGTCGTCGACGTTGAAGCGCACCCCGAGAATGCCCTGCAGCGCGCGATCACCCGCGAGCAGATCTGCGGTGGCGTCGTGCACCACGAGATCGAACGCGGCCACCGGTTCCACCGCGCGCCAGGCCCCGCCCAGAGAGAAGAAGGGCCGGCCCGCGATCGCCGCGCGGGTCACCACCGAGCCGCCGTGCTGAATGCCGAAGTCACCGGGCTCCGCGTCTTTCGCGCCGGCGTTGGCGAGCATGCCGAGGCCGAACTGCGAGGTCTGCACGCCCAGCCGCGCGGCGCCGGTGGCCCAGCGGTACTGCAGATAAAGCTGACGCAGCTCGGCCGGCTTGAAGTTCGGAGTCGGTACGCGCGAGGCCACCACCGTCGAATCAGGCGTGCCGAAGACGGCGCCCGTCGCGACGTCGAACTCGGTAATCAGGCTCAGGCTCTTCCACTTGATCTCGGGGCCCAGGCGCACGCGCATCTCGAAAGGCGAGAGCGTCTCGGTGGTGCCGAGATCGTCGAGCACGATGCTGTTGGTCATGGTCTGCGCGAGGCGCAGCGAAGCGTTGATCTTCACCTCGACGGGGCCGGCGTTGAGATCGACGCCTCGCTTCTCCGCGGTTGCGGCCGCTTTCTCCTCGGGCACGGGCGCCGGGGTGGGCGCGACGTTCTCCACCGGAGCAGGCGCGGCGACGACGGGCTCGACCGCGACCACGGGGACGACCGGCTCTGCAGCGGCAGCGGGCGCTTCGTCGGCGACGGCGCCGAACGCGAGGAGAACGAGTGCGAGGTTCATGGCGGCGGCCCGTATACCGCGCTCAACACCGGAAGCACGCGTCTGATCCGCCTTCACCGGTTGAAGCGAGCCCGCGCGCTCCTGTAGGAGGTCCCATGCGCTCATCGCTCCCCGTGCTTCTCGCTGCCTGCCTCGTCGCCTGCGCGGCGCCCGTGCCCGAGGGACTGGGCCTCGCCCCGGAAGGCACGGGCCCGCGGGTGATGTTCGACGTGATGGCCAAGCCGCTGCCTGAGATTCCGCTGCCCAACGACTTCGCCAGCCGCTTCGACGCCACCTCGCCCACCTTGCACCGGGTGAACGCATCGATCGAAGCCGCGCCGACGCAGTGGGAAAAGCGCACCCGCGCCGGGCTCGATCAGATGTCGGGGTGGGGCACGCTCGCGCCGATCACGGTGTCGTTCGATCAGCAGCTCGATCTCGAGAACATCCTGCAGCGCCACCAGCGCCCGACCGACTTCGCCGACGACGTGATGTACGTAATCGACGTCACCCGGGGCTCACCCGACTTCTGCAAGCCGGTGCCGCTCGATATCGGCCAGGGCCACTTCCCGGTAATCCTCGACGACCCCCAGTATTACCCCGACGAACCGCACGACCTGCAGACCCTGACCTTCGAGCAGGAAGAAGAAGATCTCGACGGCGATGGCGTGATGGACCCCGGTGAAGACACCGACATGGACGGCGTGCTCGATCACCCGAACACGCTCGACGGCCACACCGGCAAGTTCGACGTCATCGGCTTCTACGAGAAGGAAACCAACACCCTCATCGCGCGCCCGCTCTACCCGATGCGCGAAGCGACCACCTACGCCGTGGTGCTCACCTCGCGCCTCACCGGCAAAGACGGCAACCCGGTGCGCTCGCCCTTCACCAACATCAATCACCTCGCGCAGACGCCCGCGCTCGCGCCGCTCTCCGAATGCCTCTCGCAGCAGAACCTCGGGCTTTCCGACGTCTCGTTCACCTGGGCCTTCACCACGCAGTCGATCACGTCCGACTACCGGGCGATTCGTGACGGCCTCTACGGCATCGGTCCGCTGGCGTTCCTCGAGAAGGAATACCCGGTCGATCTCACCTCGATCCCCGACGGGCGCCGCAACAGCGCTGACAACCACAACGTCAAGGCGGTGCCGGGCGCGCAGTTCCTCACCTTCGCCGCGCCGCTGCTCGATCGTTTCCTGGGCACGGGCTCGTCGGCCGGCACCAAGGAGCTGCTGACGAAGTGGTTCGGCGAGGTCGATTTCTACGCGAGCGCCACCATCGTCTCTCCGCAGTTCTTCCCCCGCTACGACGCGAACGGAAAGTGGCTGCCGCTCTACGACCAGGTGATGGACATCGACGTCGGTCGCAAGGAGACCTTCCACCGCCCCGAGACCATTCCCTTCTTCCTCTCGGTGCCCAAGGCCCGCACCGGCCCCGCGCCCGTGGTGATCTTCATGCACGGCCACAGCGGCTCGAAGCTCGACGCGCTGCTGGGCATGGGGCCGTTCGCGCGCGCGGGCCTCGCCACCATCGGCATGGACGCGGTGAGCCACGGGCTCTCGCTCAACGCCGATGACCGCATGCTGGTGACTGAGCTGGTCGGTTCCGCCGGCATCGCTCCGCTCGCGAACGTGATGATCGGCGATGGCCGCGGCATCGATCAGAACGGCGACGGACTGATCGACTCGGGCGCCGACTACTTCACCGGCTACGTCACGCACACGCGCGACACGGTGCGGCAGACCGCCGTCGACCTGATGCAGATGGTGCGCACGCTGCGTTCCTTCGATGGCCAGCGCCGCTGGGCGTTCGACGTGAACCGCGACGGCGTCAACGATCTCGCGGGCGACTTCAACGGCGACGGAGTCGTCGATCTCGGCGGGCCTGACGTACCCATCTACGTGGCCGGCGCATCGCTGGGCGGCATTCTCTCGAGCCTGATGGGCGGCATTGAGCCCGACATCGACGCCATCGCGCCCATTCTGCCCGGCGGCTACCTCTCGGAGATCGGCACCCGCTCTGATCTCGGCCAGGTGCAGAACCCGCTCGTGTTGCGAATGATGGGCCCGCTGATGCTGGTGCACCCGAACGCCGTGGGAAAGCCGGCGCTCTTCCAGATGGTCCCCGACGTGGTGAAGAGCGCTCAGCGCGAGCTGATCGAGCTGCCCGCTCCGCTGTTGCCCGGGAGCATCGCGCTGGTGCGCAACCTGAAGACGAAGGAATGGCGTTGCGGCCGCGTGCAGCCCAACGGCCACCTGCGCCTCGCAGTCTCCTCGGACAGCGGCGATCCGCTCCAGGTCGAGTTCTATGCAGAGGAGCTGCCCAGCCGTCCTCGTGAGGGCTGCGACCCTTCCGGCTTCACTCCGACCTCGGTGGTGAAGCAGTTCGCGAAGGAAGTGCTTTTTCAGGGCATCACGTACCCCGCGGGGGCTGAGCTCGTCGCGTTGGCCGACGGCTTTGGCCTGCGCCGCGGCAGCCCCGAGCTGCGCCGCCTCTTCTCGCTCGCGCAGATTGCGCTCGAGCCGGCAGACCCCGCGAACTTCGCGCCGTTCTGGGAAGGCCACCGCACCTTCACGTACGGCGATGGGAAGACCGTGGCGACGCGCGCGCTGCTGCTGCCCATGACCGGAGATCCGGGCGTGCCGGTGGCGACCGCGACCGCGCTGATGCGCGCCGCGAGCTTCATCGACTTCACCAACCCCGACCCCCGCTACGGCAAGACCCAGATGCAGGAGTTGATCGACGTGGGCTTCGTCGAAGGCGTCGAGCGCACGGGCCGTTACACGAACGCGCAGGGCAACGTGCTGATGGACGTCGACGTATTGCAGAGCGTGGCCAACGCCGACGATGGCTACAACACGCCGCGCCTGTCTCCGCCGATGCGCCTGATCAAGCCGGCCGCCGATGGCGTGGGCCAGGTGGGCGCGTTGTTCCCGATGATGAACCCGAAGGGCCAGCACAGCCTCCCGGTTCCCGACCCCGGCAAGCCGTTCGACCTCGGTACCTACGTGATCACGCTCTTCGCCGACTACCTGGGCAGCGGCGGCACGCGCATCTCGACGGACGCGTGCATGGTGCGC
>JAYVNA010000061.1:0-2357 GCA_043758715.1 Archangium sp. | reverse complement strand
AACGCGGCGCCGCCACCGGCGACCACCTTGCGCCCGAGCAGGTCGAGCGCCTGGATGCCGGAGGTCCCCTCGTGAATGGTGTTGAGCTTCTGATCTCGCAGCCACGCCTCGGGCAGGTACTCGCTCGAATACCCGTACCCGCCGTGAATCTGCAGCGCGAGCGCGTTGCTCTCGAAGCCCTTCTCCGCGGGGAAGGTCTTGGCGATGGGGGTGAGCAGATCGAGCAGCAACTTCGCGCGCGCCCGCTCGGCTTCATCGGTGCCGTGGGCCGCCACGTCGGCGTACCGCGCGGTGAGCCCCAGCAGCCCCAGCGAGCCTTCGACGATCGCCTTTTGCCGCAGCAACATGCGCCGCACGTCGGCATGCTCGGTGAGCGGAATCTGCGCAGAGGTGATGTCGGTGGTTCCAGCCGCGCGGCCCTGCTTGCGCTCTCGCGCGTACGCGAGCGACTCGTGGAAGGCGACCGAGGCGGTGGCCGCGCCGTTCACGCCGACCATGATGCGCGCCTCGTTCATCATCTGGAACATGCAGCGCAGGCCCTGGTTCGGAGCGCCCACCAACCAGCCCTGGCAATTTCCCTCGTCGCCGAAGGAGAGCGCGAGCGACGGCAACCCGCGCCAGCCGATCTTGTGAATGACGCCGCTGACCTGCACATCGTTGTCGACCAGCCCCGCCGCGGTCGGCCGCTTCTTCGGCACGGCGAACAACGAGATGCCCTTCGAACCGGCAGGAGAGCCGTCGATGCGCGCGAGCACCAGGTGCACCACGTTCTGGGTGAGATCCTGATCTCCACCCGAGATGAAGATCTTCGCGCCGCTGATGAGGAAGTGCCCGGCGTCGGTCGGGCGGGCGCGCGTGGTGACGTCACCCAGCGACGAGCCGGCGTGAGGCTCGGTGAGCGCCATGGTCCCCGTCCACTCGCCTGACTTCAGCTTCTCGAGGTAGGTCGCCTTGAGCGGCTCGCTCGCGAACGCTTCGATCAGGTGCGCGGCGCCCGCGGTGAGGCCGGCGAACCCGTAGGCCGCGCAGTTGGCCGCCATCAGGTACGCGCTCGAGAGCGTGGTGACCGTGAGAGGTAGTTCACTGACCGCGGAGATGGCCCCGAGGCCCACCAGCTCGCGCCACGCGTCGTGCATGCGCGCGTGCACGAACACCCGGCCCCCTTCGAAACGGGGCGGCTCGAGATCGATGGCCCGGTACGAGGGAAACATCACCTCGCGCGCGACCCGCCGGCACGCGGCGAACCAGGGGTCGATGGTCTCGCGGCTGTGGCTCGCGAACGCGGGCAGCTTGCACAGCCCCTCGACGTCGAGCACGTCGCGCAACAGGAAGTCGATGAACGGATCGGAGACGAGCGGGTTCATACCCGCCCCATAATCCCGACCCGCCGGGGTTTCGCTGACTTGTTACTTCTTCTTCAGCTCGGCCTTGATCGGCTGCAGCGCCGCGACGCCCAGCTCGGTGCCGGTGAGGTGCTCAGCGGCGATCAGCTGGGTGACGTCGTTGATGCGCTCGCTGTTCGCGGGGTGGGTCGAGAGGAAGGTGAGCACCGGCCCGGTGTCGCCGTACTTCGCCTTGAGCTTCTCGAAGAAGGTGGCGAGGCCGCGCGGGTCGTACCCGATGGCCGAGGCGAACCGGGCGCCGTACTGGTCAGCCTCCAGTTCCATGTCGCGGCCGTACGCCAGCTGCACGCCCTTGCCCGCGAGCCCGGCGGTGAGCTTCGCGATGTCGCCGGCGTTCTTGCCCAGCGCCATGTCGGCGACGGCCTGCATTCCATTGGCGGCCACCAGCTGACGCGCGGAGTGCCGACCCACCACGTGACCGATTTCATGGCCGAGCACGCCGACGATCTCCGCCTCGTTCTCGGCGGCCAGGAGCAGCCCCGTGTAGACGTAGATGCGGCCTCCGGGCGTGGCGAACGCGTTGACCGTGGTGGGGTCGTCGATGATGTAGATGTGCCACTCGACCTTGCGCTCCTTGTTCGCTTCGGCGGTGAGCTTGCCCACCAGGCCCTCGACGTAAACGCCGACGGTGGCGTTCTCGTAGAATTTGGTGTTGTCCTTCTTCAGCTGCTCCTGAACCTGGAAGCCGAGCTCGAACTCCTGCTGGTCGGAGATGAGCGTCTGGGCGATCGCTTTTTCCGTGTCGCGGCGCTGCGTGAGGGTGCAACCGGTGGTGAAAATCAACAAGGCGGTGGCGAAGTTGCGAAGCATGCGGCCCCATACCAACGAAGGGGCAGTTGCGTATCGAACTCCACCGCAGCAAAGAACAACCCCTATGAGCGACGAAGCAGTGCTGGAGCAGGTGAAGCTCGGCTTTCCCTGGCTGACCCTCGACCCATTTCTTTTCTGCGTGCA
>JAYVNA010000060.1:0-2357 GCA_043758715.1 Archangium sp. | reverse complement strand
GGCGGGCAACCTCCCGATTGTAAACATTATCCATGAGCACGACCCTCTCGCGGGCCGGCCATTCCCACTGCGTCCCGTGCGGATCTTTCTCCGGGCCGAGAGCCTGTCGGCAACGGGCACTGACCAGGCCCTGGCATCACCACGCCTTCCCTGAGCCTTCTGCGTTCAACCAACACCCGCACGCCGAGGCAAACTCAGCACCCCGATGCGTCGTGTCCTGCTTGCCGTCCTGGCCCTCATCATCGCCCTCGTGCTCGGAGGCTGGCTGGTGCTGCGGCATCAAGCGCAGACGTACGGTGAAGGCCTGGTGCGCGATGCCGTCGCGCTCGAGGCCCGAACCTTCCAGCTCGCAGGCACGGACGGCACGGTGATGGACTGCCTGGGGCACGCAGCTGACGTCTCGCCCGACATCAGCCGCAGCGTGCCGTGGACTTTGTTCGAGGTGATGGCGGTGACCGCGGGCCGCACCGCGCTCACGCCGTTGACGCGCACGGAGCTCGAGAACAATCGCACCTGGCTCGGCACGACGCTGGCCTGCGCGCACCTGAAGACGGTCGCAGTCGCACCGGGCCTCGGGCCGTTCGCCGACGTGAGGCACGGGCGAAGACAGACGATGCCGCGCCTGATGGAATCGCTGACGTCCCTCGCGCCGATCTCGATGCGCGAAGCGATGGAACGAAGCGCGCCAGCCGAAGCACTCGAGACCTGCAGCGAAGTCCTGACGCTCACGACTTCCTGGCTTCGGCTCGAAGGGCTCGAGGCGATGTTGCCGACGCTTGGTGCCTCGCGCTTGGTGCTGCCGGCCTGTCACGACGCGCTCACCCAGGTGAGTGAAGAAGAGCGCCTTCGATTTCGCGCCCGGGCCGCTGAGCTGCTCGAGCTCTCCCCCGAGTATCCCGAAGTGATGGCGCTCGAGCGCACGCAACTGGGCCTGCGCTTGTTCGGAGCGTGGTTGCCGCCTGAGCTCGACGTGCAGCTGCCCGACTCAGCGCGGTTGATCACGAAGACGCAGCGGGACACGAGGTTCGATCGCGGCGTCCGAGCCACGCTCGCCTTGCGCCTCTATTGGCGTCGGTTCGACGCGGGCATGCGAGAAGTGGAAGCCGTGAGCTCGCTGCCACCAGCGGCACGGACCTCGGCGATCCTCGCAGCGCAGTCACGCCTCGACGCACCCTTCCTGCGCAGGTTCTTCACCGCCGACCCGGTCGACCTCCGCTACCAGATGTACGCGGTCTACCTGGACCAACTGCGAGCGACGCTGGGCCTGCTCAGTGGCCGCGGGCCGTGACGAGATACACCGCGAAGCTGCCGAGCCAGTGACCCCCTTCGTAATGCTCCCCGGTCACCGCCTCGAGTCCAGCCGTACGATGCGCGAGGGCCGCGGCGCTCAACACCCCGACACGTGGATCGTCTGCAGGGAGCGCCGAGACGATGCCCTCGAGCATCCACGCGCGCGACAGATTGAGCCCATCGAGATGCGCGAGCTTGGGGTCAGCCCGGTCCGTCACCACCTCGGGCACCAGCCACGGCTTGACCGCGGACTGCGGAATGCTGGGGAGAAAAGCGCTCAACCACGCCGCGTACTTCGCCGGCTCGAGCACCCGCCGCATCAAGTCTGCCTCGGCGAGGCAGGGAGAAAGAAAGTCCTGCCCCGACGGCTCGTACGCGAGCGGGCACTCGCGATCGTTCCCGTAATACACCTCCACGCGTTCCTTCAGCAGCGCGAGCAACGCCTCATCACGAGCGCCGCGCGCAAAGTCGAACACCAGCCCGAACGCGAACGCCGTCTGATCATGTTCCCCGACCCGAATCGGCCGCGACAACTTCGGCAACCAGCCCGACAACCGCGCGACCGCCGCGCGCACCAACGGCTCGAGCGCCTTCGCCCACGCCTGGGCCTCCGGGGTCTTCCACTCCCGCAACTCCGAAGCGAGTTGCAGCAACCACGCGAGCCCGTACGGCCGCTCGAAGCTCACCCGGCCGGGTCCCTCGAAGTACTTCAACTCCGCCGCGAGGTTCTTCGCCGTCAGGCTTTCCGCCAACGCCTTGCGCGCCGGCCCAGCGAACGGCGCCTCGGGAAAGGTCCGCGCCAGGCGAGCGAGCAACCAGTGCCCGTGCACCGAAGAGTGCCAGTCGTAACAACCGTAAAAGGCCGGCGTGAGTAAGTGCGGCGGCTTCACGTCTTTCGCGTCGTTGAGAACGTGAGCGAGCTTGTTGGGGTACTCCTTGTGGACACAATCGAGCGCGAGTCGAGCGAAGCGCGCCGCCGCCACGGCATCGAACTCAGCGCGCGCGAGCAGCGAACACGACAGCACTGCCAGGACGACGAGGCGCATGCCCCGCAGTGTCCCAACCCC
>JAYVNA010000059.1:0-2369 GCA_043758715.1 Archangium sp. | reverse complement strand
CCATGCGCAGCTTCTCGCACAGCCGATGGTCACTTTGCTGCGCATCTGACTGATCGTTTCGCCCGCTTGGAGCACCAAAGGTCCGTGAACGCTTGATTTCGATCAGGCATGCGGCCTGCACAGAGGGGGCGCACTCCGGAAGTCTGTTTGAATTCCGAGCGGTTGCAGTGAGTCAGCGCGTGACGCTCTGACAAGCATGGCAGGGCATGGATGTCGCTGCGTGGACCGAGCAAGATGACGCGGCTCAATTTCGATGTTTCCCAGGGTGGGGGTACACACGATGAACGGTTTCAATCGATCGATGCTGTTGGGCGCAGTTGCGGCGGCCATTTCTTTCTCCAGTTGCACGCCTCCGAGCAGCGGTACCGCTTCGCGCGCCTCTGGTTCGCTCGCACTCTCTGCCGATGACTCGACCGTGTTCGCGGTCGACACCGACAACGGCGTGCTGGCGGTGATCAACCCCACCACCAAAGAGGTTCGCCAGGTCACCGTCGGCAAGTCGCCGGTGCGCGTGATCGTCGGCACCGACGACACCGTGTTCGTCAGCAACCGCGGCGATCGCTCCGTCTCCGTGGTGCGCAAGGGCGACACCGCCGAATCGGCCCGCATTCCCGTGGGCGTCGAGCCCAGCGGCATGGCGCTCAGCGGCGACGGCAAGACCCTGCTGGTCGTCTCCGCCACCGCGCTCGATCGCGTCGACGAAGGCACCCTGACGGCCATCGACACCGGCACCCTGCAGAAGAAGTGGGAAGTGCTCGTCGGTGAGGAGCCCCGCGCCGTCGCCATCATCGCGGGCAACCGCGCCCTGGTGACGCTGTTCAAGACCGGCGAGCTGGTCGAAGTCGATCTGGCCAAGGGCGAGAAGGTCGCCGCGAAGACCGGAATCTACGAAGCCGCCAACGCCAGCCGCGTGAGCGGTGCGGGCCCCGGAGGTCTGGGTGCGAGCTCGACCTTCCGTCCCCGCGCGATGGCCGATCTGATCGTCACCCCTCAGGGCGATCGCGTGTTCGCGCCGGTCGTCTGGGCGCGGGAAGACTCCATCGGCCGCCGCCCCACCACCGCCGGCGGCTATTACGCGCAGGGCGGCCCGTGCAACATCGGCGCAGTCGCCACCGCAGGCATCGTGACGGTCGACACCGGCAGCACGCCGACGCCGCAGATCGACGACCTCACCTCGTGCTTCAGCTCGGGCACCAACTCCGCCGCCAAGGACTTCCCGGCCAGCACGCTGGCCTCGAACGCCCCCGACGCGCCCGCCATTCAGGGGCCCACGGTCGGCGTGCTCGACCCCAGCGGCAGCTGGTTGATGGTGCTCAACCGCGAGTCGCGCAACGTCGCGTTCATGCCCGCGTGGACCCGTTCGGGCACGAACATCGACTTCGACAAAACCGGCACCTCGATTCGTTCGGTGCAGAACGTTCAGGGCCACGGTGCTGACGGCCTGGCGGTCACGGCCGACGGCAAGCGCATCTACGTCTACAGCCAGTTCGACCACCAGCTCGAGATCTTCGACGGCTCGGGCACGGGCGCTTCGGCCATCATCACCGCCCGCCCGGCCATCGCGAACATCGCCTCCGAAGTGCTCAGCCGCGACCTCGCTGAGGGCCGCAAGCTGTTCTTCGACGCGAAGGACATTCGCATGAGCTCCTCGAAGACCACCGTCGCCTGCAGCACCTGCCACCTCGAGGGCCGCGAAGACGGTCACGTCTGGCAGTTCCCCGATGGCGCGCGCCAGACCCCGGGGCTCGCCGGCCGCAAGCTGCTCTCGACCGCGCCCTACCACTGGAGCGGCGAGTTCACCTCGCTCGACGCCTTCAACGTGCACACCATCACCGAGCGCATGGGCGGCTCGGGCCTCGACGGTCCCACCTCGGCCAAGCTCGATGCCTTCATCGATCAGCTGCCGCTGCCTGAGAACCCCCTGCGCGTGGCGATGACCGGTGCCCCGGTCGAGCTGCGCGGGAAGGCGGCCTTCGAGAAGGCGGGCTGCGGCACCTGCCACACCGGCGCGCTGCTCACCAACAACAGCAACGCCGACGTCGGCACGCTGCACAGCGCGGGGCTGAACCCCGACAATGGCCTCGTGGTGCGGGCGGGCTTCAACGTGCCCTCGCTCCTCGGTATCGGCCGCACCGCTCCCTACCTGCATGACGGCTCGCAGCTCACGCTCGAGGAACGGGTGCTCTCGAACGTCGGCGACCGCCACGGTGTCACCTCGACGCTCTCCGTCGACGAGCGCGCTGATCTGATCGCCTACCTCAAGTCGCTCTGAATCCCTCCCCCGGGGCGTGTCACACTGCGAGAGCGATGACTCGTTCGACCCTCGCCAGCTTTGCAACCATGAGGGCGTTTGCCTTCCGCCCTCACAC
>JAYVNA010000058.1:0-7486 GCA_043758715.1 Archangium sp. | reverse complement strand
TGGGGTTCTTCAGGTTCTTCTCGATGGCCGCGGTGAGCTGCGCGGCGCTGGGCTTCTTCGGCTGAAGTTTCGCGAGCTGCGCGCTGACCTGCTTGTGCTCCTTGTTCAGCGCGCCCAGCTCCCGCTCGAGGGTCTTGAGCTTGGCGGTGGCGACCTTGAGGCCCTCGGCGGTGTAGCGCGAGCGCATCATCACTTCCTTGTGCGCGGTCAGCTCCTTGGTCTTCGCGGCGATCTTCGTGTCCAGCGTCGCAAGGCGAGCCTTGAGCTGCATGGCGGACGGCGGACGAACGGTGGAGGGCGAGGACGTCGCGATGCGGATCATGGGAAGACTCCAGTAAGTCGGGGAAGGCGTCACCCTATCGCAGCCTCTCCCCCGTTCGATTGGGATTAGCGAGGGCCCCTCGGGGGCGGGAGACAGATCTTCCGCCGCGCCGCGTCGTCGGATAGCAGGCCACCTCATGCCTCGTCGCGAAGAGATCAAGAAGGTCCTCCTCATCGGCTCGGGTCCCATCATCATCGGGCAGGCGTGCGAGTTCGATTACTCCGGCACCCAGGCCATCAAGGCGCTCAAGGAAGAGGGCATCGAAGTCATCCTCCTCAACTCGAACCCGGCGACCATCATGACGGACCCGGACTTCGCGCACCGGACGTACATCGAGCCCATCACCGTCGAAGCCGCCGAGCGCATCATTCAGATGGAAAGGCCCGACTCGCTCTTGCCCACCATGGGCGGGCAGACCGCGCTCAACCTCGCCAAGGCGCTCGCCGAGCAGGGCATTCTCGAGAAGTACGGCGTCAAGCTCATCGGCGCCTCACTCGAGGCCATCAACAAGGCCGAAGATCGCAAGCTCTTTAAAGAAGCGATGGAGCGCATCGGCCTCGAACTGCCCAAGGCCGGCATCGCCACCACCATGGGAGAAGCGCGCGCGCTGGTGAAGGAGCTCGGCTTTCCTTCCATCATTCGCCCCAGCTTCACCCTCGGCGGCACCGGAGGCGGCGTCGCCTTCAACGCCGAACAGTTCGAGCAGATCTGCGCCGGCGGCCTCGCGGCGAGCCCGGTGCACGCGGTGCAGATCGACGAGTCGGTGCTCGGCTGGAAGGAATACGAGCTCGAGGTCGTTCGCGATTCGAAGGACAACTGCATCATCGTCTGCTCGATCGAGAACCTCGACCCGATGGGCGTGCACACCGGTGACAGCATCACGGTGGCCCCCGCGCAGACTTTGACCGATAAAGAATACGAGCGCATGCGCGACGCCTCGCTCGCGATCATGCGGGAGATCGGCGTCGACACCGGCGGCTCGAACGTGCAGTTCGGCTTGAACCCGAAAGACGGCCGCATGGTCGTCATCGAGATGAACCCGCGCGTATCGCGCAGCTCGGCGCTCGCCTCGAAGGCCACCGGCTATCCCATTGCCAAAGTGGCTGCCAAATTGGCCATTGGCTACACCCTCGACGAGCTCAAGAACGACATCACCCGTGATACCCCGGCGTCGTTCGAGCCGACCATCGACTACGTGGTGGTGAAGCTGCCGAAGTTCAACTTCGAGAAGTTCCCCAAGAGCCCGCGCACCTTGGGCACCATGATGCGCAGCGTGGGTGAGGTGATGGCCATCGGCCGCACCTTCCGCGAGTCGTACCAGAAGGCCTTCCGCTCGCTCGAGCAGGGCCGGCACCCGATTCCCACCAGGGCCGAAGCGATGAAGCGCAGCGCGGTGGAGCGCGAGGAGCTGTTGCGCGTGCCCACGCCCGAGCGGCCCTGGGTGGTGCTCGAGGCGTTCCAGATGGGCATGACGGTGGCGCAGGTGCAGGCGCTCACCAACATGGATCCGTGGTTTCTCCGCCAGTTCGAGTCGCTGGTGAAGGAACTCAACGAGATCGAAGCCAAGGGCTCGCTCGCGAAGGTCACTGACTTCGAGCTCAAGCAATACAAGTCGCACGGCTTCTCTGATGGGCAGCTGGCCCAGGCGTTCAACGTGCCCGAGCCCACCGTTCGCGAAGAGCGGTGGAAGCGCAACATTCGCCCCGTCTACAAGCGCGTCGACACCTGCGCCGCCGAGTTCGAGGCGTTCACCCCGTACCTCTATTCGACCTACGAAGAAGAGGACGAGGCGCCCCCCACCGACCGGCAGAAGATCGTCATTCTGGGCAGCGGCCCCATTCGCATCGGGCAGGGCATCGAGTTCGACTACTGCTGCGTGCACGCGGCCTTCGCGCTGCGAGCGGCGGGCTTCGAGACCATCATGGTCAACTGCAACCCCGAGACGGTGTCGACCGACTACGACACCTCCGACCGGTTGTACTTCGAGCCGCTCACGATGGAAGACGTGCTCGAGATCATTCACCGCGAGAAGCCGATGGGGGTGATCGTTCAGTTCGGTGGGCAGACGCCGCTGAAGCTGTCCAAGCCGCTGGAAGCCGCGGGCGTGCCCATTCTCGGCACCTCCCCTGACGCGATCGACCAGGCGGAAGATCGCGAACGCTTCAGCCAGTTGGTCGACCGGCTGCGCCTGCGCCAGCCGGAGAACGGCACCGCGCGCGCGCCCGAGGACGCCTACAAGACCGCCGAGAGCATCGGCTACCCGGTGATGGTGCGGCCCTCGTACGTGCTCGGCGGCCGCGCGATGGAAGTGGTCTACGACCGGGTCGATCTCGAGCGCTACATGCGCGAGTCGCTGATGCCCTCGAAGGAAAACCCGGTGCTGATCGACCGGTTCCTGCAGTCGGCCACCGAGGTCGATCTCGATCTGGTGTGCGATTCCACCGGCGCCTGCATCGTGGGCGGCGTGCTGGAACACGTGGAAGAAGCGGGCGTGCACAGCGGCGACGCGGCGTGCGTGCTGCCTCCGCACTCGCTGGCGCCCGACGTGATCGAGCGCCTCAAGGACATCGCGATCTCGCTCTCGCGTGAGCTGAAGGTCGTCGGCCTGATGAACGTGCAGTTCGCGGTGCAGGGCAAGGCGATCTACGTGCTCGAGGTGAACCCGCGCGCGTCACGCACCGTACCTTTCATCGCCAAGGCCACCGGCCTTGCGCTCGCGAAGGTGGCGGCGCTCTGCATGGCTGGCAAGACGCTGGCAGAGCAGGGCGTGCTCAAGGACCCCGAGATGCATCACTACGCGGTCAAGGAGAGCGTCTTCCCCTTCGCCCGCTTCACCAACACCGACGTCATTCTCGGCCCCGAGATGAAGAGCACCGGCGAGGTGATGGGCCTCGACGCGTCGGTGCACGCGGCCTTCGCCAAGTCGACGCTCGCCTCGGGCTCACAGTTGCCGCGCGGCGGAGTGGTGTTCGTCTCGGTGAAGGACGACGACAAGCCAGGCCTGGTCGATCTGGCCAAGCGGCTGCGGGCGCTCGGCTTCACCCTGTGCGCCACCGGCGGCACGCTCGATTACCTGGCGCGCAAAGGCATTCCCGCGCAGCGGATCAACAAGGTGCGCGAGGGCAGCCCGCACATCGTCGACCGCATGATCGCCAAGGAGATCGCCCTGGTGATCAACACCACTGCGGGGAAGAAAGAGATCAGCGACTCGTACACGATACGGCGCGAGGCGCTGACGCGCGGGCTCTCGTACTTCACCACCATGGAAGCGGCTCGCATGGGCGTGGGCGCACTCGAGGCGCAGGCCAGCGGCACCCGGCGGTACACGCCGATTCAGGACTGGCTGCGCCGTTAGCTTCAGTGAAAGGCCTGGGGGGGCGTGGCGTTTTTGAGGATCTGCAGCGGTGCCCACCGCGCAGAGGCTCTCGAGCTTCGGGCGACGATCCTCAATTGACGAGGTCGGGGGGGTGCACCCCTTTTCCGACGTCATCGCGGAGTACGAGGTGATCATCCGCGATGACGCGCGAAAAAGGTCAGCCGGCCGGGCGGCGCATCAGCGATTCCTCACTTCGTCACGTGAGCGTCCTCGTCGCGCGTCGAGGGACTCTGCGAAGCGAGCAACGCCGCAAACCCCGAACCGCGGCGTCCTCGGGGCTGCTTTTGAAGCGTCCATCTCCCGCTTCACTTGTTCACCATGAAGCGTGAATCTCCCGCTTCACTTCTTGGCCTCTTTGGCTGCCTCTTTGGCCGCCTTGTTCACTTCACCGAGCTTCTTGGTCGTCTCGTCGAGCATGGTCTTGAGCTCGTCGATGCGCGTCTGCGCGTCAGTCGCCTGCTCCTGCATGCTGTCGTAGGCCTCCTTGTCGGCCTTCTGACCCTCGGCGTCGGCGAGAATCGACAGCTTCTGCTTGGTCATCGCCTCGATGTACTTGATCAGCACGATGCGCTTGTTCACGTACGCATCAGCGGCACCGGGGTTGAGCGCCATCACCGCGTCGTAGCGGGTGAGCGCGATCTTCAGATGCTCCGGGTGCGCCTCGGCCGCCTGTGACCTTGCCCCGCCGCGCACCGACGAGATCTCCGCCAACCACTTGAGTGACTGCTCGTCTTTCGGGTCGAGCTCGACCGACTTCTGAAAATACTTCTCAGCGTTGTCGAAATCGCCGCCCTCTTTGTACATGCCGGCGATGTTCCGCAGCGTCTCGAGCTTGGCGGCCGGGTCGGTGCGCCGGTCCATGCTCTTCATCAGCGTCTCGGCGGCGCGATCGAGGTTGCCGGCCTTCATGTTGGCGAAGGCGGCCCGGTCCCACACCTTGACGTCTTGATCCGGCTTGAGCTCGAGCGACTTCTCGTACTCGAGCGCCGCGCCCGCGAAGTCATTCTTCTTGAGCAGCTCGCTGCCCTTCACCCGGGCGAGGTCGAACGGTTCATCTTTGCAGGAGGCGAGCAGCAACAGCGCCGTGAGCGAAATCGAAAGAGTCTGCATGGCGAACACCTTGTTTAGAAACGGAGTGAAGCGGTGAGGGTGGCGCCGTCGGGCGTCACCATCGGAAGAAGGCGCAAGCCCGCGGGCGGCCGTCGCAGCATGCGAGCGAGCTTCGAGTTGAAGCTGCCGATCAACGCGGCCGTCTCGTCGCGATCGAGCACGTTAGGGTCGGAGTTGTACGCGAAGCCCGCCATCAGCAGCGCCCCGAGCACGCCGGCCGCGATCACCGCGGTGCCGCTGATGTTGTGGGCGCGCGCGTTGGGCACGCACACCTCGTTGTAGATCATCACCGAGTTTTCACACGCGGGCGTGGCGAGGTTCGGAGCGGTCGCGATCAGCGCGATGCCGGTGGCGAGGCCCGCGGTGGCCAGGGTGACCGCGCCGATGATCAACCACGTGCGCCGGGCGATCATCGCATCGCTCTTCGCGATCAAATCGGTCCGGCCCAGGAGCTCGAACAGCTCACGGTGGCTGACCTTTTCCTGCGCGCGGCCGCGGCTGACCTGGTTCTTGCCGTTGACCTTGAGGGCCTGGTCCAGGAAGGCGGCGGGCAGGGGCGGCTCTGCTTCCTCCGCGGGAAGGACAGGGGGCCGCGAAGGCTCTTGCGCGAAGGCAGTGGGGGCCGAAAGAACCGCGCAAAGCAGGAGGGCGTGGCGCATGGCGGCGCAGCGTAGTGCGCTTGGGCCGACCCTTCTCGATTTTGGTGCGGGACCAGCGGCCGAGGCCCTTAAAGTCCACCTTCCGGAGGCCTCATGCACTCACTCGCGTTTCTCGTCGCCCTGTCCCTCGCTGCGCCCCCTGCCGCGGCGCCTGCCCCTTCGGTCGATGCCAACGCTGCCTTCGAGCGCCTCAAGAAGCTCGAGGGTTCGTGGAAGAGCGACGCCAAGGACGGCCCGGTGCAGTACGTGGCCTTGCGCCTGATCGCCGCGGGCACCGCGGTGCTCGAGACCAACACCGCCGCCGATCGCACCACCGTCACCTCGGCCACCGTCTACTCGTTCGAAGGCAGCAAGCTGGTCGCCACCCACTACGGTACCGGCGGCACCTCGCGGCTCGAGCTCAGCGGCGCCGACGCCAGCGCGATCAAGTTCGACATCGGCGCGAAGGACGCCCGGGTCGGGGGGCTGTGGCTGGTGGTGAAGCAGAACAAGCTGCGCCAGGAATGGACGGTGCGGGAGAGCGGCCGCGACGTGAAGAAGTCGCTCGAGCTGCTCTCGGAGTACGTCGACACCTTGAAGTAGCCGCCTGCCCAAATGACCCGAAGGGGTCCCTTCTCAGCGCTGCACCGAGCAAGTGAAGTCGAAGGATGAAGCAACTTGAATCCGCGGACCTGCACCTCTCTGCCGGCTTCGCCAGCGCGCTCGACTTCGAGACCAACGTCGTGGTGGTCCTCGACGCGCAAGGAATCGTTCGCTTCCTCAACCGCGCGTGGACCGAGAGTGCGCGCCGTGATTGCGCTCAGGGTTGCCTTCCTGAAGAGGTGCTCGGGCGCCGCTATCTCGACTTCGTCACGGGCGACCTCAAGCCCTACTTCGCGGCCGCCTTCGAACGCGCAGGGCGCCTGGGTCCTGGCCTCGCGTCGGTCTGGCTCGAGAGCGAGTGCAGCACCCCCGAGACGTTTCGCAAGCTCACCACCCGCATCTCGCTGCTGCGAATGGAAGGTCAGGGGAAAAGGGGGGTGGGGTACATCGTCCACAACGAGCTGAGGGCCCTGGGCCCGATGGCCGAGCGGCACCGACTGGTCGAGGCCTCGGCCGACTCGTTGCGCGACGCCGAAGGAATACTTCGCCAATGCAGTTGCTGCCGCCGCGTGCGTCAGCCGAAGACGGGCCGCTGGGCGATGTGTGTCTCGCTGTTGACCGCGCCTGCCCAGCTGACCTCGCACGGTCTGTGCGAGCTGTGCCTGGGCACCTACTACAGCTGACTTACGCCCTCCGGGGCAGCCGCACCGAGAACGTGGTGCCCTGGGCGGCGTTGGAGATGACGCCAATCGACCCCCCGTGGGCCTTGGCTCGCGCCGGGTTGCTCACCGAGCTCCAGCGCGGCCAGAGAGGCCAGCAACTCCTGGGGCGCGGGAGCGACGGGCTCATGACGCGAGAGGCTCCCGATTCGTTCCTCGATGGCGCGCAGCCCCTGGACGATGTGGTCCACGGCGTTGTTGTTCAGCTGCCCCGCCGAGCGATCCGCGCTGCGAAGCACGGTCTCCATCTCGTGGGAAAGGTCGACGATCGGATCTGCGCCGACCATGGCCGAGAGGCCCTTGATGGTGTGGAGCGAGCGGAAGAGCTCACGCACCGCCTTCGGGTTCACCTCGTGCTTCTGCAGCGAGGCATCGAGCGCCACCAGGCAGCTGCGCGCGATGGAAAGATGATCCTCGACCTCGGCGAGGTAGCCGACGATGAACTCCTCGACGTCGAGCGACTCTCCGCTCATCGCCGGTCAGGCCGCGGTCCCGCCCAGCAGGGCACGGACCTCGAAGAGCAGCGCTTCGGGTGTGAAGGGTTTGGTCATGAAGCGCGAGGCCCCCACCTGCAGGGCTTCTTCGCGCGACGCGTCGTCACCCCGGGTGGTGATAACGATGGTTCTCATGGACTTCCTGTGGGTGACGGGAGCGGCGGCGAGAGCGTGATGCCGCCGCAGCAGAGGAAGATCATCGCGATGAGGGCTTGAGCTGAATG
>JAYVNA010000057.1:0-2372 GCA_043758715.1 Archangium sp. | reverse complement strand
GGCGTGAGCGTGACGCCGATCAGCTCCGCGCGGGGGTCGAGGCCCAGCTGCGAGAGGTGCTCGTGCAGCGCGTCGCGGCCCCCTGCGAGGTTGTCCGGGCGGGCGAAGAGCCCGTGGGGCAGCGCCCGGAAGCCCGCGAGGTCGAGGGCGTTGAGGCGGCGGCGCAGCAGGGTGGCGTCGCGGCGCGGGAGGTCGGCGGTCAGGACCCCGAAGTACTGCCCTCGCCAGGGGACGCGGGTGGCGAAGCCGCTCCGGTAGCGGCGCACATGCGCGAAGGCCTGCCCCCGTTCGTTCGAGAGCGCGTAGGTGCCGCGCTTGCGGGTGACGATGTCGCCCCGGGCCGTCAGTCGCGAGAGCGCGATGCGCATCGCGTTGGGCGAGAGCGAGAGCACCTCGGCGGCCGCGATGAACATCGGCGTGGTGAGTGGGTGCCCGCGGGAAGCGCCCAGGAGGGCGAGCGCGATGCGCATGGCGGAAGGACTCGTCACCAAGCCAATATTTCCGTGCTCGATGCAAATGTCAAAGTCGATGAAATACATTCTTCCTCTCTCTGCGCAGCGGGGAGAGGGGCTCTGTTGCGGTGCATTCATGGCGCGAACGCTCCTCGCTCTCCTCACGGCTCTCAGTGGTTGTCAGTGCCTCGTCCCCGTGGAGGAGCACTCCGACGCGGGGCTCTCAGACGCGGGAAGCCGCGACTCGGGCCGGGAGTGCACGCGCCCAGCCGACTGCACGGGCTCTCTGGACGTCGTCGGCTGGTGCGGTACCTTCCTCGGCGGCAGCGCCGACGGCGGCTTCAGCTGCGTCGAGGGGAAATGCGTCGTGCAGTGCGCCGAGGTCGCCGGCCAGACCTGAACGCAGGACCGCGGCGTCGAGTGCCTGCGGTGCCCGCCCACGGGCTCGTGCATTCCTCCGAGCTGCGGAGGCGGCCTCGAGTTGACGTACACCGTCACCCAGCTCGCCTGCCTCGGCGCCTCGGCGATCGCGTTCGGGAGGGGAAGAGCCTCGACGGTGGCTGCGGGCTGCCGCCCTACCTCACCAGCACCACCGGCGAGGTGTTGCTGGGAGAGCTCTACCTGCAGAGAGAGCGCGGACTTTCGGCCCGCATCGATTCACTCGATGGAACGTGCCTTGCGACCGACCGACGTCCCCACCGGGGCACCGCGGCTGCTGCTCGACTGCCCGGTGTGCCAAGTGGGTCTGGGCCCGTAAGAGAGCTGCGCAGCGATGACGGCAAGAGCCCGCAGTCAGCGACCTGACCTCAGGGCGCCTCGACCGCTGCGGCCGCCACGATGGCCTTGACCACGGAGTCAGGCGCGGAAAGGAACGGCACGTGACTCGCGGCGACTTCCACGGCGGTCGAGTTCATGCGCTTGACCTCGAAGCGCTGGAGCTCGGGCGAGACCATGCGGTCCTGAGTAGTGAGCACGAACCACGCGGGGAGCTTGTGCCAGGCCGCAGGCACGGTGAGCTTCTCGCCGAAGGCGTTCTTGTTGATGGGCTTCTGGGTGGAGGCCATCGCCTTGCCCTCGGCCGCGGTGATGTCCTGGCAGAATGACTCGTGAAACTTCACCGGGTCGAGCCAGAGAAAGTCACCTGACTGCGGAAGAATGTCGCGCCGCCCGGCATCGGATACTTGCCGAAGAGCTCGCTGCCCAACTCGCCCTGATCAGGGACCAGCGCCGACACATAGACCAGAGACTTGACCGTGGGCTCACCATCAGCGGCCGCGGTGATGACCGAGCCACCATACGAGTGGCCGACCAACACGACCGGGCCCTTCATCGCACCGATCATCCTCTTGGTGGCGGCGACGTCTTCCTGCGGCGAAATCTCAGGCAACTGCGCCGCGAAGGCGCGCAGGCCCTTGGCCTGCAACTTGGCGATGACTTTGTTCCAGCCCGAGCCATCCGCGAACGCGGCATGAACGAGCACGAGCGAGAGGGGTTTCGACGGCGGGGGAGGGCGCGGCGGGGCAGATTGAAGTTCAGTGACGCTTGCGAAAAGAAGACGAGTCCTTGTTAGCGACCCACCCGGCGGCGGCGCTCGTCAAAAGAGGGACGATTCTCGATGGGCGCAGCGCATCAAGGTGCGGTCAGTTCGCGCCCATCGCTGACGAGAAACTGCAGCACCTGCGCGCGCGCGGCCTCGAGATCGTACATCACGTTGTGGCCATTGTAGGTCGCTGCCTGCTCAGCCGAGAGGTACTTCGCCGGGTCGATGCGACTGATCACCCGCAGGGGCTCGGTGCCGCTGACAGCCAGCTCGCCCGAGGTCGCACCGATGGCGTTCGCGAGGTCTTCGGTCGCCGCGTTGGGGATCGTCTGATCTCTGAGGCCCATCTGCAGCAGCACCGCCCGCGTGGTGGGCGTGCT
>JAYVNA010000056.1:0-7512 GCA_043758715.1 Archangium sp. | reverse complement strand
GTCGAACGGCTTGCCGTCTTTCTCGAGCTTCCACTGCCCGGCGGCGGGAAGGGGCGGCAGGGTGAGCACGCCGCTGCCGATCACCGGACGGGTCTGGCCATCGGGCGCGATCAATTCCCACGTCGAGCCGGCGCTGGTGACCAACGGGGTCTCTTCACCGAGCATCAGGTGTTTGCGGGGGAAACCCGGGGTCGAGAGCCGGCTCTGGCGCACCACGTTGCTGAGCAACACCGGCCAGGCCACGGTGCGCTGCACGTTGCTGCGGCTGGTGTCGAGGTTGAGATGCAGGGTGCCGTCGTCCTCCTCGCTGATCAGCACCACTTCACCCGCGCTCATCAGCACGCGGCCGGCGGGGTTGACGCCCGCGGTCCACACCACGCCGCCGAGCTGAACGTCATCGAGCAGGCTGTTGCCCTTCTGGGCGAAGAAGGGGCCCACGAAAGACTTGAGCGGCGCGAGGGCCCCTAAACGCACCGTGGCCGTGCTCACCGGGGGGCCGAAGGTGAGCAACGCTTCGGGTGCGAGCTTGACCCCGGGCGCGACCGAGAGGAACCGGCGCAGGGCCTGCTGCGCCGCCGGGTCGACGCCCTCGAGCAGGCTCACGGTGACGTCGGCGAGCGGCGAGGGCAACAGCGTGAGGTGCCCGTCTTCCACCAGCGCGTCGTCAGGCAGGGTGACGGTGATGGGCTGGTTCGTCTTGAAGCCCACCCGCAGCACCGCGGTCGCGGAGGGCTGCAACTTCACTTCCTGTATCTGGGGCGCGTCGTCGGGGGCGGAGAAGCGCACCTCGGCGGTCATCGCCACGTCGCTGAAGTTGCCCACCCGCACCGTCACCTGCGCCCGGCCGTCTTCATCGCGGCGCTGGGCTGAAAGGAAGGCGAGGTTGCTGGCCTGCTTGCCCACCGAGCGGCCTTCGAGCTGCGGGGGTACGGCCACCGAATCGGGAATCGGGCCGTCGGTCAGGAAGTAGATGCGGTGCT
This sequence comes from Archangium sp., assembly GCA_043758715.1. GTDB lineage: Bacteria > Myxococcota > Myxococcia > Myxococcales > Myxococcaceae > Archangium_A. Next base: position 6,532 of record JAYVNA010000056.1, on the reverse strand, counting down.
CGATGGAGCCGGACAGCTCGCGAGCGAGCGTGAGCGCGGGCGAAAAATCGTGCGCGGGCTGCGCGGGGGTCCACTTTTCCAAAGCCGAGAGGGCGCGATCGACCTCTTGCTGGGGGCCGGCGAGGAGGGTGGGCTTGACGCCGGTCTCGATCAGCGTGAGCACCCCAGCGTTCTCTTCGCGGGCGATGCGGGCGATCTCGGTCTTCGCGCGATCGGCCGCGGTGGTGCCGTCGATGCGCGCGTTCATCGAGAGGCTGCCGTCGACGACGATCACCACGTGCTGCCGGCTGGCGGCCTGGCCGCAGCGCAGATCGGTGAGGAAGAGCGTGGCAAAGAGCACGGCGAGAATCTCGAGGGCCAGCGAGCTCTCGCGCGAGAAGCGATTGAGCCGGGGCCCCGCCTCGGCGCGTTGATCCGGCGTGCGCCACAAGAAGAGGGCCGAGACGGTGCGGGGCGGTTGGCGGCGGCGCAGGAAGTACGCGGCCACCAGCGCAGGAAGGGCGGCGAGCGCGAGCAGCCCCAGGGGGAAGCCGAGCGTCATGCGACCTCCACGAGCTGGTGCAGGTCTTTGCGCGCGAGCACGTCGAGCTGGAACTCGGCCGACACCTGCGACCAGCTCGCGTGCACCCGCTGCGCTGCGCCCTGCCAGAGCGACACGTGCGCGCGCAGCCGCTCGAGATACTGGTCGACCACGTGCGGGGTGAGAATGCGCTCGAGCACTTCACCGGTCTCCGAGTCGGTGAGGCGCGCCCCGGCCCCGCCGGACGGGTCGAGATCTTCCGGGTCGAGCACCTGCACCAACGCGAGGCCCGAGGAACCCCGGGCCAGCCGCACGGAGAAAGGTTCAGGCGGGGTCTCGAACAAGAAGTCGCTGACGGCGATGCGCAACCCGCAGGGCAACAGCGGGGGAGCGCGCCGCAACGCCACGTCGAACGGCTCCCGGCCATCGAACTCGAGCGTCTCGAGCATCGCGCGAATCGAGGGGCCACCTGCCTTGCGCACGGTGCTGCCAGTGGCGATCACCACCGGGTCGAGCCCGCCGCGGCGCGCCAGCGCACAGACCCACGCGGCCACTTCCCTGACCCGGGCGGCTTTTTCGGGCGAGATGCCGATGGAAGCCGAGCCATCGACGAGCACCTCGACGCGCGGGCTCACCTCGTCTTGCCGCACCCGCAGGTACAGCTCCCCGGTGCGGGCGACCGCGTTCCAGTCGATCTGCCGCAGATCGTCGCCGGGCTGGTACTGCCGGAAGTCGTGCAGCTCGAGGCTGCTGCCCACCGAGGTGGCGCACACTTCACCCAGCTTTCCGCGGTGAGGGCCACGGGGCAGCCGCAACGAACAACCCGAGGCCGCGCGCTCCACCATGCCGTAGTCGAGCCGGACGCTCATGCGGAACGCTCGGGATTCCGGAGCCCGGCCTGATGCGGAGGTTGGCAGGATGGTGAAGGGAGCTTGCCCACGGCGGCGAGGGTAGCGCGAAACCCGTGCAGGCGAAGGCAGCCGAGGTGTGGGGAAGCGCGCGTGCCGTTTAGCTGCGAGCTGCGGGTGACCTGAGCGCCTGGCCTTTCGATTCAGCAGGGAGCTGAATTCGTACCAGCGTCCCGGAACCCGCCTCGCTTTCGATCTTCATCGTGCCAGACGCGTTCTTGACGACCTGGTGCACCAGGGACAACCCGAGGCCAATCCCCACCCCGGGCGGCTTGGTGGTGAAGAATGGGTTGCAGACCTGGGGGAGGTCTTTCGCGGCGATCCCGCAGCCGTCATCTTCCACCTCGATGATCACCGCGCCGGCGGTCGACTTCACCCGAATGAAGACGTGTCCGTGTCGGTCCTTCAGCGCGTAGGCCGAATTGCTCACCAGGTTCGTGATGATCAACCCGAGGTCTTCGCCGGACAGTGCGACCTGGGTCACGGCAGGGTCAAGGTCGACATGGAGCTGGTTCTCAGGGTCAAGCTTCTTGCGCGCTTCGTTCAGGGGCTCGGTGATCGTCTCGCCCGGCTTGCAGCTGGCCTGCAACGCCGACTTCATGGCCAGAGTCTTCACGCTCTCGATGATCTGCTGAATGCGCAGCGCGCCGCTCTCCATGTCTGCGACGGTCTCCGCGACCTCTTCAGGCAGCACAGCGCCTGCTCGTGCGCAGACCTCGGGTAACTCACAAGCGAGAAAACGCGCGCCCGCCTTGAGCACCGCCAGAGGGTTGTTCACCTCGTGCGCGATGCCGGCGGCCATGCTTCCGACCGCGTAGAGGCGCTCGTCCTGCGCGCGCGCTTGTTCGAGCTGGTAGATCTGGGCAGTCTTCTCGGCGAGCAACTTCTCGAGGGCGTTCTTTCGCTCCTCGGTTGCGCGCATCTTCTCCAGCTCGTGGAGGTTGCGCGCTGCATCCCGTTCGAGTTCTTCGTTTCGCTCGAGCATTCGCCGATGCACGAGCGCGTGGTGGATCTCCTTGATGAGCAAGTGGTCGACGACGCCCTTGTTCACGTACCCGAAGGCGCCCAGGCGCATGGCGGCGACCGCGTCCCGAAGCTGAATGGACTCCGTGAACATGATGACCGGCATTTTGGGCATGAGCTTCTTGAGTTGGCTGATGACCTCGAGCCCCGACAGGCCTGGCATCGAGAGGTCGCACAGCACGAGCGCAGGCATTTCCGAAGCCGCCAACGCCACGCCCTCCTCGCCCCCGCCCGCCTGGGTGACGCTGAAGCCGGCCTCGACGAGCGATTCTTCGATCAGGTTTCGAATCAGGGGGCTGTCGTCAATGACGAGGATTCGGTCTGGGGCCTGCATCTGAGGGCTTCATGCACAGCACCGGCCAGTGGAAGCGTGCGTATCTGCTCGACAGGAGAGGGTCTTTCCTGAGGAGTGGGTCAACCCGTACCGGCCCTTTGGGGTCCCAGCCCGGCTGGCGTACAAGGCACCGTGTTCGAAGACCTGAAAGCGAATGGCAGCGTCTCTCGCGCCTTTCTGACCCCTTCGCTGCTCGTCGCGTTGCTGCAGTGTGCAGCGTGTTCGTCGTCTCCACTGCCGCCTGACGCGGGTGCTCCTTCTGACGCGGGCGCCCCACCTCGTGCCGGGGCTGACACCGACGCCGGGAGTGACGCGGGCTTCGACTCCGGTCCCAACCCGTACCTCGCCACGATGGTCCTCGCAGCTGACGCGATCCTCACCCGCCAGGCCGTGGACGGCGCACTTTTCGTGGGCGAAGTCACCTTGCCCGACAACAGGCTGGTGCCCTACTTCGGCAACCAGGGGGCGATCGGTCTGTGTCTGGCTTTTCGGGAGAGCCGTGATGCGCGCTATCTGAACGCCGCCAAGCGCTGGCTCGATTGGTACGCCGGGCACATGAACGCCGACGGCACGGTCTACGACTTTACGCTTCGTGGAGGCGCGCTGACCTCAGACGGCATGTTCGACTCGACCGACTCGTACGCGGCCACGTTCATCTCTGCGGTGCGCGTCTGCCGCGATGCCTCCGGGGATGACGTCGACGCACGCGCGCGCATGCCGGCCATCGAGCTCGCCATGAACGCGCTTCTGTCGACCTACCAGGCCGACGGGCTCACCTTCGCCACGCCGAGCTACCCCTTGAAGTACTTGCAGGACAACTCCGAGGTCTACGGAGGTCTCACCGATGCCGCGGTGCTGGCGAGCGCGTTTGGGACGAGCGCGCAGGTGACTGATTGGTCGACGCGGGCCCATCGCACGCTCGAGGCGCTCGACGACGTGCTCTTCCTCAGTGGTCCGGCGCGGTACTCGTGGGCGCTCAACGGTACGGTGCTCGAGTCGAACCCGGGGCAGTGGTACCCGGACACGATGGGTCAATTGATGATCATCGCCAGCGCGCCGCTCTCGCCTCGCCGCTCGACGCTCTACGCGACGGTGCGCGCGCAGTACTTCAACGTGCCCGCGGTCATCGCCAATGACCTCGACGGTGAGTACGCCGACTGGTGGGGCGTCGCAGCGAAGAAGGCGGGTGATGCCAGCACGGTGTCGCTGCTCAGCTCACGCTTCGAGGCGATGAACTGGGTGACTGTCAGGCTTCGGACGCCTGCCGACTACGCCCGCGTGATCGAGCTGCTCGCCCGGTGACGCGCCTTCCCCTGGCGAGGCGACAGCGGAGCGCTCCATCACGCCGTCCTCGAGCCTGACGCTCATGCAGAACGCTCGCGATCACGGCGAACGAGCAGCACGGTGGCGAGGAAGAGAAAGAGCACCGTGGCCGAGCAGAGCAGCACCAGGGCCGCATCGAGCTCGCTGTTGGACCAGTCGATGAAGTTTACCAGCCCCACGATCGGGTTGAAGGCGTTCATCAACTTACCGTCGGGCCGGCCTTCGACCGCGAGCGAAGCTCCGACGGAGCCCGCCACCGCGACCACCACCGACGCGAGGAACCCGATGCGCGTCGCCACCGGCTCACCGAACTTCTGCAGAGGCGTGAGCCTTCCCACCAGCACGCCGACCGAGAGGTAGAGCACGGGGTACGCGAAGCCGGCGATGATGCCGCGAACGGCCTTGGCCGAGCCCGAGTGGATCGCCGCCTGGCGGGAGTAGAGAAACATCCACAACGCGCCGGAGGCGAGCAACAGGCCCACGCCCAGCGCGAAGCTGCGCAGCGCTCCCGGCTTGAGCCAGCCCACCGGCGCCGCCTGCCGGGGCCAGCCGTCGTTCTCCGAGATGCAGAACGCGCCGGCGATGGTGAGGAAGAAGCTGGTGACGACCTGCCCGCCCACGGCGTCGCTGGCGCTCCCGCGCGAGATGACGAAGAGCACCAGCCCCTGCCCGAGCGCGAGCAGGCCGACGATGGCGAGCGCGATGCGTGGACGGTGCGACGCGGCTTCCGAGGGCAGCGCCAGCCCGGCAGCGGCGCCCTCGAGCATCAGCCAGGTGAGGAGCCACGAGAAGATCGCCACGGTGAGGGCGAAGTTCCGAAAGCTGTCGGTGCTCGCGAGCCGGCCGCCCTCTTCGGCGAGCACCCAGGTGAAGCTGATGCCCCCCAACGTGCCCAGCCCGAGCAGCCCCAGCACCACGAAGTGCGCGATGGTGCGGCCCAGCTTGCTGTGAGCCTGGGTGGCGATGGCGATGCCGACCGAGGTGAGAAACGCGCTCCAGCCCGCGGCCAGCGCCAGCCCCGCGATGATCTGCACGAGGTCGATGCCGTTGAGGAAGTAGCAGAACAGCACGAAGGGCGCGCAGGCCGAGCCGAACAGCAGCGCCTGAGACATCGCGCTGACCCACTTGCCGCGTACGATGCTCACCGAGCCCAGGCCCGTGAGCGTCAGCAGCACCCAGGTCTCGTCTTCGAGCTCGCGCACCATCGAGCGGAACGCCACGAAGGGCAGCACGAAGAAGCTCACCGCGCCCAGGGCCGTGAGGTACGCGCCGAAGAAGTCTTTCCCGTGCGCGATGCCCACGCCGTCATTTGCCTCGGCCACGGCGACCAGGGCCATCGCGAGGCACACCACCAGCAACGTGCCGAAGAAGATGGCGAAGACCTTCGCGCGGAGGCCCTGGCGGACCTCCTTCACGACGATCGGTCCCACCGATTCGACGAAACGTTCGCTGGCGGAGGCGGCAGCGGTCACGCAAGCCACTCGGTGTCGCGGGAACGCAACGAGAAGAACGCCGAGGCTCCGAGGCCGGCGGCGATGCCCCACACCAGCAACACCAACGGCACGGCGTCGTGCGACTGCCGTTCGATGTTGATCAGCCCGACGATGGGGTTGAGGGCGTTGAGGAAGAGATCATCAGCGTCAGAGACGATCTCTCCGATGAGCGGGGGCACGCCCGTCATCAGCACCACCAGCCCGAGGAAGACCAGGCGAATCATGGCGGGGGTCTGCCAGGGGGGATGGGGGATCCACCGCGCGACCACGATCGGCAGCGAGAGCATCAGCAGCGCGAACCCGGGCGCCGAGACCAGCACCAGCATCGCCCCCATGGCGAGCTTGCCCTCGAAGAGGGCGAGGCCGAAGAACAGGCCAGCGCTCAGGAGCAGCAGCGCGATCACCAACACGTACCCGCGCAGCCCACCGGGCCGCAGCAGCGAGTAGCGGCCCCCGTGCGCCCAGTGCACCTTCGCCATGCCGTCGCGATCGCTGCACACGAAGAGCCCGACCAGCGTCGAGTAGAGCGAGAGGGTGACGCTGCCGGCGGTGAGCACTTCAGTCTCGCCGCTGATCTGCCAGCCCCACACGAAGAGCGCGGCGGCACCGAGAAATTGCACCGCGTAGGCGATGCGGGCGCCCCGCGCGTAGTCCTCGGTGGCCAGTGACAGGCGCGCCGCGGCTGACTCGAAGAGCAGCAGCCCGGTGGTCACCATGCCGAACAACACCGAGAGCGAGGTGAGCCAGAACGCCGACGTCGAGGTGACCTTCTGGGCGAACTCACCGATGAGCGCGGCGCCGGTGATGCCCATGCCCAGGCCCTGCAGCAGAATTCCGAGCAACACGAAGTGCAGCAGCGAGCGCACCAGCCGCGACTCGGCGAGGGTGGCGAGGCTGACGGACACCGAGACGAGGAAGATCTGGTACCCCA
>JAYVNA010000055.1:0-7514 GCA_043758715.1 Archangium sp. | reverse complement strand
CCGAACAGCAACATCGACGCGAAGCTGAAGCTGCGCGCGTGGTGCTGGGTGAGCGCGCGGGCCTCGTGATACCCGCGGGCGATCAAGGCCTCGGTGCTCATGCGGCGGCCGCGCCTTTGGTGGGGGCGTGTTCGCGCGGGGCGTGCTTGGCGGTGAAGGTGGCGATGCGCTCGGCCACCAGCTTCGCTGACAGCATCACCATCGGAATGCCGGTGCCCGGCTGGGTGGAGGCGCCCACGAAGAAGAGGTTCTTGATCGACTTGTCGACGTTCTGCGGCCGAAAAGGGCCGACCTGGGTGATGTTGTGCGAGAGGCCGAACGCGGCGCCCCGCTCGAGGTTGAGCTGGGTCTCGTAGTCGTCGGGAGTGAAGGTGCGCTCGATCTCGATGTCCTTCTCGAGGTCGGGAAAGCCGAGCTTCGCGAGGCGGGCGAAGACCTTCGCGCGCAGCTTCGGGGCTTCGACGCGCCAGTCGATCTTCGCCTCGCGGTTGGGCACCGGCACCAGCACGTAGATCGCGTCTTTGCCTTCGGGCGCCAGCGAGGGGTCGGTGTGCGCGTGCGCGTTGACGTAGAAGCTCGGCTCGTCAGGCACCTTGCCGTTCTTGAAGATGTCGTCGAACGAGCCCTTGTAGTCCGAGCCGAAGATGACGTTGTGGTGCTCGAGCTCCGGGTATTTGCGGCGCACCCCGAGGTACATCATGAACGCGCTCGAGGTGTACTTGAGCTTCTCCACCTTCGGCAGCTGGGCGCTCGTGTCCTTGAGCAGGTTCTTGTAGGCCCAGGGCAGGTCGGCGTTGATCAGCACCAGATCAGCCTCGACCCGGGTGCCGTCTGCGAGCAGCACGGCGCTGGCGCGGCCTTCTTCCTCGAGCACCTTGGCGACGGGGCTGCGGTAGTGAATGCGCACCCCTTCTTCGAGGCACACCTTCTCGAGCGCCTTGGGCACCGCGTAGAGGCCGCCTTGAGGGAACCACACCCCGACCGCGAGCTCGGTGAAGGGCAGCAGGCCGTAGACCGCCGGGCTGTCGTAGGGGGAAATGCCCAGGTACATCGTCTGGAAGGTGAGCGCTGCGCGCAGCCGCTCGTCGCTGAACGAGTCAGAGACGTACGCGTACATGCGGCGGTGCGCGTCGATCTTCCAGGCGTTCCAGAGATTGGCGGGGGTGAAGAAGTCGGCCGCCGAGTCGAAGTTGCGGCTGACGAATCGGTCGACGCTCACCTGGTACTGCTTCTTCCCCTTGGCCAGAAACTTCAGGTACGGCGAGAAGCTGCCGGGCTCGAGCCGCTCGAGCTCGCGCTGCATGCCGACGAGGTCGGTGCTGAAGGTGACGTCGCTGCCGTCGTGAAAGTGAATGCGGTAGTTCGGGTCGCAGCGGTGGAGCTTGAGGTAGTCGCTCACCTTGCGGCCGACTGAGGCAAAGGTCTCTTCGAGCACCTCCGGCATCAGCAGAATCGTGGGGCCGGTGTCGAAGTGAAAACCGTCGACCGAGAGGCGGCCACAGCGGCCACCGGGGCCAGAGCCCTTTTCGAAGATCTCGACCTCGTGACCTGCGTGGGCGAGCCGTGCGGCGGCCGCCAGGCCTCCGATTCCAGCTCCGATGATGATGACGCGATGGCGTGCGTTGCTCATGAGTGTTCTCGCTTCAGGCTGCGCGGTGGAAGAGGTGCTCGAACGCGAGATAGAGGCGAAGACGGGCGGGGCCGGGAATGGCCAACAGCGCGCGGGAAGCGGCGCGGGCGCAGCGGTCGATCACCCGCTCGGTCGCCGCCCGGCCCCCCGCCGCGGTGAGGGCGGCGCGGGCTTTCGCCAGGGTGGCGTCGTCCTTGTGCGGCGCGTCCCACAGCGTCTCGAGCTCGGCGCGGCCGGCGCCATCGGCCCGGGTCCACGCGGCGATCAACGGGAAGGTGCGCTTGCCTTCGAAGTAGTCGCCCGCGCCCGCCTTGCCGGCCACGCGATCGTCGCCGAAGAGGCCGATCAGATCGTCGCGCAGCTGGAAGGCGATGCCGGCGTGCCGGCCCGCCCGCGCGAGTGCGTCGAGGAGCGCGGGATCGGCTCCACCCAACATCGCGCCACACACCAGCGGCGCCACGAAGCCGTAGCGGGCCGTCTTCAAGTGCGCGACGCGCAGGGTCTCGAACAACGTCACCTTGGTGAGCGGCGCGCGCGACAGGGTCAGGTCGAGGTACTGGCCGGCGGCGGTGTGGCGGCAGACGCCCAGCAGGTAGCGCGTCGCTTCGACCGACGCGGGCAGCCCGCTCGACAACATCACCTCGAGCGCCCGGGAATAGAGGTGATCGCCGGCGACCACCGCCAGCTGCTCACCCATGCGCGAGCCTTCGGCATCGGATCCCGGGGCGATCAGGTGGTGCAGCGCGGGGCCGCCCCGGCGGGTGGAGGCGCGATCAGCCACGTCGTCGTGCACCAGCAGGAACGCGTGCAGCAATTCGAGCGCAGCCCCGAACTCGGTCACCCCTCGCGGCACCTCGGGCCCGGGGCTCGCCGCCCGAAAGCCCATCTCCAGCAGCGCCGGGCGGAACCGCTTGCCCCCGCGCAGCACGTATTCGCGCACGTGCTGTGAAGCCTCCGCCCACTCCGCGCCCAGGTTCGATTCGTCTTCGATGTCCAGGGTTGCCGCCAACGCCCCTTCGAGGGGGTCGACCAGCTTGCGTATGTTGTTCATGGTTTGTAGATAGTTTGTAGAGGCTCAGCGCGCAACGAAATCGGAGTCCCTATGAATGGTCTTTGGGTGGTGGCGCTGTTTGCGATGGCGGATCGGGGGGTGGTGCTCGACGCCCCCGTCGTCACCTCGTCCGGGGAGAAGGCGATGCTGGCCTTGCAGTGGGGCAAGCCCACGGTCTTGTTCTACGAAGACCGCTTTTCCACCAAGTTGAACCAGACGCTGAAAGACGGGTTGTTCAAGCGAGGCGTCGAGCTCGGGTTGATCGGCCGGGTGTCGGTGGTGGCGGTCGCCAACCTCGAAGGGCTCGACTGGTTTCCCGCCCGGGGCTTCGCGCTGGGCGCGGTGCGCGACGCCGAGAAGGAAGCCGGCATTCCCGTGTACGTCGATTGGTCAGGGGTGCTCGCGCGCGCGCCGTGGCGGTTGCCGGCGAAGAACGCCAGCGTGGTGGTGCTCGATGCCCGGGGTCGGGTGACGTGGGAGGCCAGCGGCGCGCTCGGTCGCTCGCAGCGCGAAGAGGTCTTCAACGAGCTGCTGAAGTTGCTGCGTGAGTAGTCTGCCGGCCGTGGTCCATGAAGACGACGTGCCGGCGCGGGTGTTCGAGGGAATGTTCCTCGGCGCCGGCTTGCTGCCGCACGACGCGCTCGCGACCGAGCTGGCGACGCTGGGCTACATGCCCGGGCAGCCGCGTGAGTCGTATTCGGCGAAGACCTGGCGAGACGCCCTGAGCTGTGCCCGCCGGCACGTCTACCCGGAGCTCTCGGACGTCGAAGGCTTCCGCGCGTTGGGGCGGCGCTTTGCCGAAGGGTTCGGGAAGACCGTGGTGGGTCGCGTCTTTCGCGCGGTGGCGCCGTTGTTCGGCGTCGACCGCACGCTGCTCTCGGTGCCGCGGTACCTGCACGCGGTCCGCAGGCGCATGGATCTCGAGATGCACGCGCTGGGCGTCAATCGCTATCGGTTGGTGGCGCGAGATCCACACCCGAACGCCGAGTTCATCGCGGGGTGCATGCTGGGCATTCTCGAGGTGTTCTCGCTCGCGGGAACCAGGAGGCTGACGAGGCGGGTCGGGTTCATGCCCCCGATTGCGCAATTTCCACGCCCGGCAAAAGGCGTTCCAACCGAGCGGAAGCAGGTGCGCCTTGTTGAATTCATGCAACCTTCGTCACTTTCCAGAGAAGACTGGTGCGCGCTTGCTGAAGAAGGCGTCGAGGCCTTCGGCGAAGTCGGCGCTGTTGGCGGACTGATCCAGGGCCTCCAATTCGCGGTCGAGATGGAAGTCGAGCCGGTCCACCCCGGCTGCTTCGTTCATCAGGCGCTTGGCCGCGGCGTACGACGCCGTGGGACCCGCGGCCAGCCTGCGCGCGAGGGCGGTCAGCTCGGCATCGAACGAAGAATCGGAGAACACCAGGCTCACCAGCCCCAGCTCCTTGCCTTCGTGCGCTGACACCCGAGGGTTCAGGAACGCGAGATCCATCGCCCGACGCAGGCCCACCAGCTTCGGCAGGAAGAACGTCGAGCTCTCCGCGCCGCAGAGCGCCGTCTTGAAATACGCGTACTCGAAGATCGATCGTTCGGAGGCGATCACCAGATCGCACGACATCGCGAGGCCCATGCCTCCGGCGGCTGCCACCCCGTCGACCGCGGCGATGACGGGCTTGGGTGCGCGGCGCAGCTCCGAGATGGTCGAGTGCAGGTACTCGAGGATCTGTTTGAAGATCGGGCCATGGCCAGGCTTGGTGCCGCGCGCTTCGGGCGTGAGATAACCGAGGTCCTTCGGGTCACCGCCCGCGCGGATGTACTTGAGGTCGGCCCCGCTGCAGAAGATCCCGTTGGTGCCCCGCAACACGACGCAGCGCACGGCCGGATCTCTCGCCAGCTGCAGGCCCGCCTTGCGCAGGTCTCGCGCGGTCTGCACGTCGAGCGAGTTGAAACGCTGGGGCCGATCGATGGTGAGCGTGCCCACCCCGGCGTCATGCGTGAGCTTGATGAACTCGGAATCCATCAGCAGATCCTCGGCAGCGGCTCACCCTCTGGCTCTGCGAGCAGCCTCCGGCCGAAACCGGTGTCGAGCACGAGCTTGCCTTTGGGCTCGGCGATCGCGGTGCCGATGATCGCCGCGTTGCGGCCGAGCGGGTGGGCCCTGATGGCGGCGAGCACCGCGTCAGCGCGATCAGGCCGCACGCCGATGAGCGCCTTGCCTTCGTTGGCGACGTGCAACGGGTCGATGCCGAGCAACTCGCTCGCAGCACGCGCGGCTTCACTGACCGGCACCGCCGCTTCGGAGATCAACATGCCGACCCCGGCCTTGCCCGCCATCTCGTGCAGCGCGCTCGCCACCCCGCCCCGGGTGGGGTCTTTCATCGCGACGATCGACTCGCCCCCGGCCGCCAGCACGCACTGCACCAGGTCGAACAGGGGCGCGACGTCAGACTCGAGTTTGCCCGCGAGCTCGAGCTTGTTGCGCACGGCCATCACCGCGAGGCCGTGATCGCCGACGGTGCCGGTGACGATCACGCGATCACCCACGCGCAGCCCGTTGTCGCGCACCACCCGGGAGGTGAGCGCGAAGCCGGTCGTGTTGATGACCAGCGCGTCGATCTCACCCTTCCCCATCACCTTGGTATCTCCGGTGACGATGGGCACGCCGACTTCGCGGCAGGTCGCCTGCATCGAGGCCTGCACCCGCTCGAGCACGTCGCGAGAGAGCCCCTCTTCCAGGATCACTGCGCAGGTCAGCCCCAGCAGCTTCGTTGCGCCCATCATGCAGAGATCGTTCACCGTGCCCGCGATGGACAGCCTGCCGATGTCGCCCCCGGGGAAGAACAGCGGGTGAATGACGTGCGAGTCGGTGGTGACGATGAGGAACTGATCACCGATGCGAATCGCCGCGCCGTCATCCATCGCGCTCAGGCCGACGCCGTCGACCGGAATGTCCGACGCGCCCCGCATGAAGACTTCTTCGATCAGCATGCGCATCGCACGCCCGCCGCCACCGTGGCGCATGGCGATCTGCGAGTTGCGTTGAATGAGGCTGGGGAACGGGCTCATGCGATGCCTCGCAGATCGAGATGGCCGCCGTACTGGTGCCAGATGCGGCAGGTGCCCTCGGTGGAGACCATGCACGCGCCCACCGGGTTCTCCGGCAGACACTCCTTGCCGAACAGCGGGCAGTCTTTGGGCCCGCGGCTGCCCGACATGATCTCGCCGCAGATGCACTGGCCCAAAAGCTTCGGCGGCGCGTAGTCCCACAGCCGGCTCAGATCGATCTTGAAGCGTTTGCGCGCGTCGAAGGCCGCCCACTCCTCTTTCAGGCGAAGGTTTCCATTCGGCACGTGCGCGATGCCGCGCCAGCGGCCCCCCGTCGGCGCGAACACCTTCCACAGCTGCTCCTGCGCCACCTGGTTGCCTTCGCGGGTGACCGCCCGGAGAAACATGTTCTCGACCCGGGGCGTGCGATCGCGCACCAACTCCAGCAACTTCACCAGCGCCGCGAGGATGTCGAGCGGCTCGAAGCCCGCGACCACCACCGGCACGCCGTGCGACTTCACGAATTCTTCGAACACGCCCGAGCCGGTGATCACCGCCGCGTGACCCGCCGCCAGAAAACCCTCGATGCGGGTGCCGGGCATCTCGGTGACGATCTCCATCACCGGGGGGATGTACTTGTGCGCGGAGAGGACCGAGAAATTTTTCGGCACGCCCGCGAGCAACGCCGCGGCAGTCGCCACCGCGGTGGTCTCGAAGCCGGTGGCGAAGAAGACGATCTCCTCGGTGGTGTTGCGCGCAAGCTCGATCGCCTGGTCGATGCCGTAGACGACGTCGATCTTCGCGCCGTCGGCCCGCGCGTCAGCCAGCGACTTCACCGTGCCGGGCACGCGCACCATGTCGCCGTACGTGCAGACCCGAACGCCCTGCAGCGCGAGCGCGACGCCTTCATCGACCTCGGGCACGTCGGTGATGCACACCGGGCAACCCGGGCCCATCACCACGTCGAGCGCCCGGGGAAACGCGCTGCGCAGGCCGAAGCGGGCGATCGCCTGCTCGTGACTGCCGCAGACGTGCATCACCGCCACCGGGTCTCTGCCAATCTGCGCCACCACCGACGTCAGCTTCTCTGCGAGCGCGCGGCCCAGTGAAGGGTCGCGAAACTTGAGCTCGGAGGTGTTGACGCTCATCGAAGCTCCCCCTCGAGGTCCTGCCGCATCAGGTCTTCCGGCTTCCCGTCGATGAGCTCCTGGTACATCGCGACCGTTCCCTCGACGTCTTCGAGGGGAATCTTTCGAATCGCGTAGCCGACGTGGTTGAGGATGTAGTCACCCACCACTACCGGCTCGTCGACGATGTGCAGGTTCACCTGCTTCTGAACGCCGAAGAAATCGACGGTGGCCACCAGGCCGTTCACCGAGATGATCTTTCCTGGAACGCCCAGACACATCAGCAGGCTCCTTCGGTCATGCGCGCGGCCGCGATGACCGCCTGCCCCAACGCCAACCCGCCATCACCAGGCGGCACCCGACCCGGCAAATGCACCTCGAGGCCCTCGAGCCGGCGAAGCACCTCGCGCACCAGCCGGTCGTTGGCGAAACACCCACCGGTCAACACCACCGGGTGCGGGCCTTCGCGCTCGAGCAGCGCGTGCACCATCGCGGCCGTGCCAGCGCCCAGGGTGGCGTGAAAACGCGCGGCCAGCAGCGGAGCGGGCGCGCCGGCGAGCAGGTCGGCCACCATCGCTCTCCACATCGGGCGCAAATCGAGCTGCCAGGGCGCGACCCGTTGAAGCTCGAACGGCCAGGGCTCGGCTTCACCCAGCGCGGTCTGTTCCAGCGCCATCGCGAG
>JAYVNA010000054.1:0-2378 GCA_043758715.1 Archangium sp. | reverse complement strand
CTGCGCGCGTGGGGCATGGGCCTGATGTACGTCGCGGTGGCGTGGAAGCCGCTCACGGTCACCGCCGTGCCTGCGCTGGTGCTGTGCGTGGTGGTCTGCCTGGCGGGCGTGGCGCTGGGCGCGTTCTGGCGCATTCGCAGCTACGTGGTGCTCGGCACCGGCGTGCTGGTGACCACGGTGCTGGCGACGCTGGTGCGCAGCGGCCTCGCGGAGCCGCGGCTCGGCGCGGTCTTCCTCTCGCTGCTCGGGCTCTTGGTGGTGGTGGTGATGGTGGCGATCAGCACCCGGCGTGAAGAGCTGCAGAACAGGCTCGCCTCGATGCGCAAGGTGATGGAGAGCTGGGAAGGTTAGGCGGGTCGCAGCGCGGCGCGCGCCGTCTCGAAGAAGCGCTGCAGCACGTCGAAGTCGATGGGCTTGATCAGGTGGGCATCGAACCCGGCGGTCTTCGAGCGCTGCTTGTCGTCTTCGTTTCCGTCGCCCGGTCGCGCCCACTCATCCCGGGAATGCCCAGGTCGAGCAGGGCGACCTCGGGGTGGAACTCGAAAGCAGTCTTCACCGCCTCTGCGCCTCCGCAGGCGATGCGCACGGAAAAGCGAGCATGCGGCAGATCTCGGCCATGGTGTCCGCCGCGTCGCGGTTGTCGTCGACATCGGGTGCCCGATGCGTACGTAGAACGGGCGGTGTGAGAAGTTCGCGCCCGTGAATCGACTCCTGCTCCTCCCCTTGCTCAGCCTCGCCGCCTGCCAGTGCGACCCCACCCAGGGCACCATTCATGGGGGCGGGATTGACGCGGGCCGTGACGCGGGTCTTTCCGACGCCGGCCAGATGGACGGGGGCGGGTCGTTCGACGCGGGGTCCGATTGCGTGCCTCCTGATGTGTTGATCGCGCTCGATCGCACGCTCACCATGCACCGCACCGCCGAAGGGCTGACGCCTGCCAACACCGACGCAGGTCACGCGACCGCGAAGTGGACGATGGCCATCAACGGCATCGAGACCCTGGTGGCGCCGCCGCTCGACAGCACGGTGCGCTTCGGGCTCGAGCTGTGGCCGCGCGCCGAACCCGGCTGCATCACGCTGAGTCAGCGCATCGCGGGCGCGAACGCGACCAACCCGATGTGCGAGGGCCCGGAGATCCCCATTGAACCGGCGCTGGGCACGGGCACGGCGATCCGCGCGCTGCTCGACCGGGAGACCACGGTCATCTGCACTTCCACCCAGACGGGCGAGGCGTTGCTCGGTGCGCGCGCGTTTCTCGAAGCCCGGCGTGATGGAGGCCAGGAGCAGTACGTGGTGCTGGTGACCGACGGCGCCGACTGGGACTTCAGCTGCCCGAGCCCCAACCCCCTGGGCGTGGTGGACGGATTGAGCGACGCGGGCATCAAGACGCTGGTGGTCGGCTTCAGCGCGGAGATGTCGGTGAGCAACGGCGTGGGCGCCGCGTTCTTGAACGACATGGCGTGCGCCGGTCGCACCGCGAAGAACTTCAACGCGGCCTCTCTGTTCGACAGCGCCAGCGGCAACTACCGGGCGCGTAACCCGGACGCCGGGGGCATGGACGCGTTGTTCTTCACTGCCACCAACGCGGCCGAGCTGGCCTCGTCACTCAAGACGTTCAGCGAGACCGTGTGCTGCGGCTGCATCAACTGAGAGTTCCCAGCGGCACTACTGGCCTTCTTTGAGCAGCACCGCGAGCGACGAACAGCCACCCACGTCCGTGTCGAGCTTTCGCAATACCGGCAGCGCCTCTGAAAGCTTCGATACGGGAAAGCCGGCGTACTCGAGGCTCGCCTTCCACTCCCGCCCCGCGAAGGGCTTCGTGCCCCCGACGAACAGCGAGAACACCCCGATGATGCCGCGCACCATCACCGAGTCCGTGACTACCGACGTGATGAGCGGCCGTTCGTTGACCGTCTGGCGCAGCTTGAGGCGCATCGAAGCGTCAGGCGTGCCACCGCCGGCGAACACCACCAGGCTGCCGGGCTTGCCGCTCCGCTGCGCCATGTGTTCGCCCAGCAGCGCCATGTACTGATCCCACGACGCTGCTTCGGGGCTGGCGTTGTTGCTCACGCAGAAGATCGTCTCGCCGACCACCGCCGCCCTCAGGTTGCCCATGGCTTCAATCCTCCCAGAGATCGGAACGAAAGGTGGTCTTCTCCGGACCATGACGAAGCTCGAGTCGTGGAGCCAGCTGGGCATGAAGGTCACCGGCGTGACGCAGACGCTGACCGGCATCGGCGCCGCGCTGGCCCCTTCGGTCTTCTCGAGGCTCTTTCACGGGCGTGACGTCACAACTGACCCGCTGCTGCTCCGCCTGCACTTGATGGTGTGGCTCTTCGTGGTGGCGATGGGGCTCGCCTACGCGCACGCGGGCTTCA
>JAYVNA010000053.1:0-7533 GCA_043758715.1 Archangium sp. | reverse complement strand
CCGCGGCTCGGGCCGCGTCATCCGCACCGCCGAAGAGATCGTTCGCATGCGCGCCGCGGGGCTGGCCGCCGCCCGGATTCTGCGCATGGCGGGCGAGTTCGTGAAGCCGGGCATCACCACCGACGACATCGACGCGTACGTGCACGAGCTGACCATCAAAGAAGGCGGCTACCCCAGCCCCCTCAACTACCGCGGCTTTCCCAAGTCGGTGTGCACCTCGGTCAACGAGGTCATCTGTCACGGCATCCCCGACGATCGAAAGCTGCTCGACGGCGACATCGTGAACCTGGACGTCACCATCTTCCTCGGCGGCGTACACGGCGACTGCAACGCCACCTTCTTCGTCGGCAACGTCGATGAAGAATCGAAGCAGCTGGTGCGCGTCACCCACGAGTGCCTGATGAAGGGCATCGAAGCGGTCAAGCCGGGGCGTCCCATCAGCGACATCGGCCGCAACATCGAGCAGCACGCCGACCAGTACGGGTACGGGGTGGTGCGGGCCTACTGCGGCCACGGCATCTCCGAGACCTTCCACGGGCCGTTGCAGATTCCGCACTACTTCGACGCGCGCTCCACCACCAAGATGGAGGTCGGCATGACCTTCACGATCGAGCCCATGATCGCGCTGGGCACCTGGGAAGAGACGACCTGGGATGACGACTGGACCGCAGTGACGCGCGATCTGAAGCGCACCGCGCAATTCGAGCACACCATCCTCGTCACCGAGACCGGCGCCGACATCCTCACCCGCGAGCCCTGAGCCCCCCCCGGCGCCCTTCAGCTGTTCTTGCGAAACAGCGGGCGCGGGTGCACACCTGAACCCATGGCCGTTCTTGGACTCGGCCTCGCGGCGCTCGGGCGCCCGGGGTACATGACGCTGCAGCACCAGCACGACTTCGCTTCCGTCGAGCCCGAGGCCATGCAGGCGCAAGCCCACCAGGTGCTCGACGCTGCGTATTCTGGCGGCATTCGGCACTTCGACGTCGCCCGCAGCTACGGCCGGGCCGAGTCTTTCGTGCGCTCCTGGATCACCTCACGCGGCCGGGAAGACGTCGTCGTCTCGTCGAAGTGGGGTTATCGCTACACCGCAGACTGGCAGCCGTCGGCCGACGTGCACGAGGTGAAGGACCACTCGCTTTCGCACCTCGAGAAGCAGTGGGCCGAGAGCAAGGCGATCCTCGGAGACGCGCTGCGGATCTACCAGGTGCACTCGGCCACGCTGGAATCAGGCGTGCTCTCAGACGCGGCGGTGCTCGATCGCCTCGAGCGCCTTCGTGACGAGGGGGTGGCGGTGGGCCTCTCGGTCACCGGGCCGCGGCAGCCGGAGATCATCGACACCGCCATCACCATCGACCGCGGAGGACGCAGGCTCTTCGACTGGGTGCAGGCGACCTGGAACGTGCTCGAGCCTTCCGCGGGCCCTGCCCTGGCGCGCGCAAAAGCAAAAGGCCTGCACACCATCGCCAAAGAAGGCGTGGCCAATGGCCTGCTCACCATTCGAGGCCAGCTTTCCGGGTGGGTGGCGTTGGCCCGCGAGCAGAACGTGGCGCCCGATGCGCTGGCGCTGTCCGTCGCACTCGCGCAGCCCTTCCTCGACGTGGTGCTCTCGGGGGCTGCGACGGTGAAGCAGCTGCGCTCGAACCTCGCCGCCACCAGCGTGCCCGCACTCGACGTCAGCGCACTCGCGATGACGCCTGAGGCGTACTGGTCTCAGCGATCCCAGCTCGCCTGGACCTGATTCTCGCCAGCTCGCGCGCGAACGCCCCCGGCGGCAACGACCTTCAGGGCTCGGGCGGCGGCATCAACAGGTTGAAGCGGCGGCAGGTACCGGCATCAGACATGGCCGAAGGGCAGTTGTCCTCTGGCAGCAGTGGCGCCACCGTGGGGAGCGTCTCGTAGCAGCCGTAGCCGTAGCGTCGGCCGCTGGGCAGCTTGGTAGAAGAGTCGGGAGCGCCGCCCCACAGCTCGACCCAGATCAGGTAATCGCCGCCCGTCTGCGTGTTGACGTACGTGAAGGTGACGCCCTGCCCCAGCATCGGGTTCGTCACCCGGGTCACGTCGAGGCCCTGAATGATCAGCTTTCCGCTCGCTTCGATGGCGCCCGCGGCGGCCGCGCTTCGATCGCTGGCGACGCCGAGCACCGTGGCGCAGGTCACCGGGGTGCCGTCGTTGGCGATCTTCTTGATGAACCGCGTGCTCGCCGACTGCGGCGGGTTTGCCAGCCCACCCCAACCGCTCGGCCCCGTGCTCAGCTCGATGCGCGGCTGAACGAACTTCTGCAGCGCGGTGCAGTGCCCCTCGACACACAGGGGCACCGGCCGCTCGTCCATGAAACTGGTCACGCAGGTCGTCTGCGTGGTGCAGGGCTGAGAGCACTTCGCACACAGGCCGTAGTCGGGCGGCACGCACGCCGGCTGGCCGGTGCAGTCGCGATCTTCGCAGTCGGTCAGGCCGTTGCCGTCATTGTCGATGCCGTCGCCGCAGATCTCCCGCTTCTCGGGGCCCGGGCAGGCGAGGAAGAGACACACGAGCACTGCGGGAACGACAGGGGCGAGCCAGCGAATCATGGGCATTTCCCGGTGCAGCTTCGATCAGCAGGAACGCAGGCCTGCGAGCCCGTGGTGAGCGTGAGACAGGCGAACCCCTGGGGGCATTCCTGCTGGCCGGGGCCGCAGAACTTCGCGCAGACGCTCGCGCCGATGCCCGCGCCGCCGTCAGGCAACGACACCGGCAAGGCCACGCAGGTCCCGCCCGCGCACTCGGTCGACGAGCCGCACGGCTGGCAGTGGGGGAAGGTGGTGGTGGCCACCGCGCAGGTGCTGGTCACGCCGTTGCACAGCTCGCAGCTCCTGCAGGCGCTGGTGCCCTGGCAGACGCGCAAGCTGCCCACGGTGGGGCCTTCACACTTGTGCGTGGTGGTGTTGCAGCGTTGATCGAGCGGGCAACCGGTGTTGGTGCTGCACCCGACCTGGCACGAGGCGCGGCCACCCGCGCTCACGCAGATCTGGCCCAGGGGACACTCGGTGTCGGCGCCACACGAAACGCGGCACTCACCCGTCGTCGCGCCGGGGGCGACCGCGCAGCTCTTGTTGATCGCGCAATCGGTGTCGACGCGGCACTCGCTGACCGGCTCGCACACCCGGTTCACGCAGCGCAGCATGGTGCTGCCGCAGTCGACGTCTTGCACGCACTCGGCGACGCAGAGCTTGAGCCGGGGGTCGCAGATGGTCCCGAACGGGCAGACCTGCACCGCCGAGACGCACTTGCCCTGCGCGACGTCACAACGCTGGCTCAGATCGCCGCAGTCGGAGGTGGTGTTGCAGGTGCGCAACGAATCGGGCACGCAGCCCGCGAAGTTGTTGCAGGTGGCGATCTGCCCGGTGCTGGTGCGATCGGGCCAGCACTGCTTCACCCCGCCCTTGTCCTGGCAGGTGGCGCCACGCGCGCAGTCGGTGTTCACCGTGCAGGCAGTGCCGCAGAACTTCCGGTTCAAGGTGGTGTCGAGAATGCAGTTGTCACCGGTGCCGCCGCACTCGAGGTCGTTCACGCAGTTCTGGCAGAAGCTCTTGAGCGGCCGGCACGAACGCGTCGAGGCGTCGCAGAACTCGGTGGCCGAGCACTCGCTGTTCGCCTTGCAGCCGGTGATCTCCGTCACGCACAGGCCCGTGTAGTTGTTGCAGAACCGCGGCGTCGCGAAGGGGTCGGTGGAGGTGCAGCTCAGATCAGAGAGGCAGATGCACTGGCGGCGAATCTTGTCGCAGCGCAGCGAGCCACATTCCGCGTCGACGTTGCAGGCCCGGCCCACGTAGTCCGCCGTGCCCGCGTCTGTCGGCAGCGGAGGTACGACCTTGGGACAGCCCGGGAGAGCACACAGGGCGCAGGCCAGCGCGAGGACGGCGGGAATCCTGTTCATCAGGGGTCGGCATGTAGCGCAGCCTTGGGGGCCGATCCACCGCGGGGACGCCCTTCACTTCACTGGCACGAGGGATCGGTCGCCACCGCCACCGTACAGCGCGAATCGCGGCACACCGGAACGCCGCACCCACAGCGCACCTGCGCTGCCGGGCACATGCCAGTGCACTGCACCTGCGAGCAATTGGGCCCGTCGAGCACGTGCACCGCCGCGGTGCCCTGACCACAACAGCCATTGGGCACGCAGTCGGACGCCTGCACGCAGGCGCGCCCCCCCGCATCGGGAAGGGGCTCGTCGAGGAATGACCCACAGCCGCACAGCAGCAGCATGGCGATCGCGCCCCGCATGATCTTACCGGTTCATCCCGCCGAGGAACTCGATGTTCCCCTTGGTCGGACGCATGTGCTTGAGCACGAACTCCATCGCGTCGATGGGCGTGAAGGGGTGCAGCACCTGCCGCAGCGCCGTGATGCGCACCAGGTCCGCGGGCGTGAGCAGCAGCTCTTCTTTACGCGTGCCGGACTTGTTGATGTCCATGCAGGGGAAGATGCGCTTCTCGAAGAGCTTCCGGTCGAGCACGATTTCCGAGTTACCGGTGCCCTTGAACTCTTCGAAGATCACCTCGTCCATGCGGCTGCCGGTGTCGATGAGCGCGGTGCCGATGATGGTGAGCGAGCCGCCCTCTTCGATGTTGCGGGCGGCGCCAAAGAAGCGCTTGGGGCGGTGCAGCGCGTTGGCGTCGACACCACCTGAAAGGATCTTTCCGGAAGGCGGCACCACGGTGTTGTAGGCGCGCGCCAGGCGGGTGATCGAGTCGAGCAGAATGCAGACGTCCTTCTTCTGCTCGGCCAGGCGCTTGGCCTTGTCGATCACCATCTCGGCGACCTGCACGTGGCGGGTGGCGGGCTCGTCGAAGGTCGAGCTGACGACCTCGCCGCGCACGCTGCGCTGCATGTCGGTGACCTCTTCGGGCCGCTCGTCGACGAGCAACACGATGAGGTGAATCTCGGGGTGATTCTTCGAGATCGCGTGCGCGATGTTCTGCAGCATCACGGTCTTGCCGGCCTTGGGGGGCGCGACGATCAGGCACCGCTGCCCGAGCCCGATGGGGCTGAACATGTCGATGATGCGGGTGGTGAAGTCACCGGCGTCGTGCTCGAGGTGCAGCTTCTTGGTCGGGTAGAGCGCGGTGAGGTTGTCGAAGAGAATGCGCTCCTTGACCTCTTCGCTGAAGGGGTCGCTGAAGTTGATCTTCTCGACGCGCTGGAGCGCGAAGTACCGCTCCCCCTCGCGCGGCTGGCGAATGGGGCCAGTGATGGTGTCGCCTGGGCGCAGGGTGAAGCGGCGCACCTGGCTGGGCGAGACGTAGATGTCGTCGGGGCTGGGCTGGTAGTCGGAGTCTGCGCTGCGGAGGAACCCGTAGCCGTCCGACATCATCTCCATCACGCCTTCGGCCTGCACCTCGTAGCGCTTCTCGGTGACGTTCGAGAGGATCGCGACCAGCAGCTCCTGCTTCTTGAGCCCCTGGGTGCTGTCGATGCCCAGGTTGTGGGCCATCTTGGTCAGCTCGGTGATCTTCATCCGCTTGAGGTCGGTCAGCTTGAGCACCTGCAGCTGCTTGTGCTCGCCGTTGCCCTCGTTCGAGGCGTCAGGATCCTGGTTCTCGCTGACCGCGGCCTCGCCGGAGATGCGCGCTTCCTGGATCTCGTCGTCGCGCACGGCGCGGTTCATCGGCGTGAGCACGGGCTTGGGACGATCTTCGTCCTCTCCGTCGCGGCGCTCTTCACGCTCTTCGGTTGCCGCTTCGGCAGCCGGGCGAAGCTCTTCGAGCTCGGCGGCGCGGGGCTCTTCTTCGGCCGCCTTCTTCACCGGGCGCTTCTTGGGCTTCTCCTCTTCGCGGGCAGCGGGGCGGCGCTTCTTGGAGGTTTCTTCGGAATCGGACTTGGAGCGGGCGCGGGCCATGGGAGCTTGGGGGTTCGCAGCGGCTGCCTGAAACTTCGAGGCTGCGGGGGTCTTGTGGGGGTTCTGGTCTGGCGCCCGACGTTGGGGACCTGACCGCGACAGCGAAGGCAAGGTACGGGCGGCTTCCCGGCAAGTCAAGCAAGACAGACGGGGCTCGGTCATCCCGGGCGCGCAAAAAGTGTGGGCGGGAGGCAAACGCCCTCATGAACAAGAAGTGAGGGCGGAAGGCAAACGCCCTCATGAAGAAGAAGTGCTGGCACCGACCGGGGGCTTCGGCTTGATCAGCCGGGTGAAACCCGCCGAGCGCCTCAAGACCCTGCGCACCGAGTTGGCCCACCACAACCGCCAGTACTACACGCTCGACGCCCCCGAGGTGTCAGACGCGACTTACGACGCGCTGATGAACGAGCTGCTCGCCCTCGAGGCCGAGCACCCCGAACTGGTGACCCCCGATTCCCCCTCTCAACGGGTCGGCGGCGCCGTGCTGGAGAAGTTTTCCAAGGTGGCGCACCGGCAGCAGATGTTGTCCCTGGGCAATGTCTTCGACGAGGCTGAGTTCGTCGAGTTCGACGATCGGGTGCGCAAGTCGCTGAACGTCGAAGCAGTGACGTACACCTGCGAGCCGAAGATGGACGGGCTCGCCATCGAGCTCGTGTTCGAGAACGGCAAGTTCGTGCAGGGCAGCACGCGCGGCGACGGCACCATCGGTGAAGACGTCACCGAGAACCTCAAGACCATCAAGAATCTCCCGCTCAACCTGGAAGGCAAGGGGCTGCCGAAGCTACTCGAGGTGCGCGGCGAGGTGTTCATCAAGAGCAAAGACTTCAAGCGCATGAACGAGGAACTGCTCAAGCGCGGCGAAGAGGCGTTCGTCAACCCACGCAATTCGGCGGCGGGCTCGCTGCGTCAGCTCGACTCGAAGATCACCGCCTCGCGCCCGCTCTCGGTCTACCTCTACGAAGTCGGCGTGGTCGAAGGGAAGACCTTCGAGACGCACGGCGAGAAGCTCGACTACCTCGAGAAGATCGGCCTGCCGGTCAACCCGCGGCGCTCGGTGGTGAAGGGCCTCGAGGGCGTGATGAAGGAATACAAGTCACTGCTCGCCGATCGCCACGCCCTACCCTACGAGATCGACGGCCTGGTGGTGAAGGTCGACCTGCAGGACGCGCGCAATCGCCTCGGCCAGGTCTCGAAGACGCCGCGCTGGTCGATCGCCTTCAAGTTCCCTCCGGAAGAGATGGAAGCCCACGTCGATGAGATCGTGGTGCAGGTGGGCCGCACCGGCGCGATCACCCCGGTGGCGAACCTGCGCCCCGTCTTCGTGGGCGGCGTGACGGTCAGCCGCGCCACCCTGCACAACGAACAGGAACTGCGCCGCAAGGACGTGCGCCAGGGCGACTGGGTGTTCGTGCGCCGCGCCGGCGACGTGATCCCCGAGATCGTCAAGGTGATCACCAGCAAGCGCACCGGCCAGGAAGTCGAGTTCGTCTTCCCCGTCGAGTGTCCGATTTGTCATTCCCCCGTGAAGAAAGAGGAAGACGGAGCGATCGCGCGCTGCACCGGCAAACACTGCCCCGCCAAGCTCGCCGGCCGGCTGCGCCACTTCGCCACCCGCACCGCGATGGACATCGACGGCCTCGGCGACAAGTTGTGTGAGG
>JAYVNA010000052.1:0-2386 GCA_043758715.1 Archangium sp. | reverse complement strand
TGCGCCAGTCAGCCATGCCTGTCAGCGTGGCTGCCGCGCCGGCCCGCGCGGTCGCCGCCCCCAACACCTCGGTGATGCAGTCGGCGCTGCCGCGCATGGTCGCCGCGCCCAACACCTCGGTGCTGCAGTCGGCAGTTCCCGTCGCGGGTCCCGGCGCCTCGACCTCGGGCTCCAGCGCGGGCCAGGTCGCCGCCAACGCGCAGCCGGTGAACGTGCCCGGTGAGCACCGGGTGATCGTTCACACCGTCGAGGGCCAGGTGAAGCGCGGCGCGATCAAAGACGCCAGGCTCGGTGACCCGCAGCTGCAGCTGCACCTCGCCAACGGCGGCGTCGAGACGCTCCCCCGGGAGCGGGTCAAGGCCCTGTTCTTCATGTTGGCTCCCGGAGCGCGGGCCCCTTCGACCGACGGCAACAAGGTGCGCGTCACCTTCAAGGACGGCCGCCAGGTGGCCGGCTTCTCGAAGGATCACAAGGGCGCGACCTCGGGCTTCTTCGTGGTGCCCGCCGACAACCGCACGAACACCGAGCGAATCTTCATCTTCCGCCACGCCGTGCAGAGCGTTTCGATCGACGGTTGACGCACTGAGCCATCGGCGGGGGTGACAAACCCCAGGCCGGTGGATTGACAAGAGGTGGGCATCTCGCGCACCTTTCCCTCCGCCAGCGTTGAAGGTGGGCCGGAGGTCGCATGCCGAGTGGGTCGAAGCAGGGGCAGGACAAACGCACGTTTCCACGCATTCAAGTGGCGCTCACCGCGCATTGCCGCATTGGCAATCGCTTCGTGCGTGATGCGATCGCGGACTTGTCAGAGGGCGGGCTGTACTTGAAGACCAAGGAGCCGGCGCGCGCGGGCACTCCGGTGCGGGTGGCCCTGGCGCTGCCGTTCCCCGATGGGCCGCGGTACTGCACGCTGGTCGGCAGCGTGGCGCGCATCGATCGCGACGGGAAGGGTCACTCGAAGGGGCTGGGCGTCAGCTTCGAAGAGCTCGACACCCAACTGCGTGATCGCGAAGCGCTCAAGGGCTTCCTGGAAAACAAAGACAAAGACGCGGCCTGAAACCGAATCAGGCTTCGCGCGCTTCGAGAATCTGAACACCCAGCATCGCCGCGAGAAACGCTTTGACCTGATGCTCGGGCTTGCCCGCCATCGCGAGGAGCTCGGCGTTGGTGCGGGTGCCGTCGACGCGCGGGAGCAGCTGCGCTTCCCACTTTTCCAGCTCGAGCTCGTGCAGTTGGTAGGCGGGCTGCTGGCTGGGAATGAGCCGGTCTTCGGGGCGCACGATGCGGGTGAGCCGATCGGGCTTGTAGAGCTTCTTCACGCCGCGGATCGTGAGGTTCCCGGGGAAGAGATCGAGCTTGATGCTTTCAGTGCGCGCCTTCTCGCGGAAGGCGACGGTGAAGTGACCCTCTTCCCAACCAAAGAGGCTGTAGATGATCGCCTTGACCTGCTGGCCTACGTAATAGAGCCGCTCGGTGTCCTTGAGCAGGCCGCGCTCCACCAGGATGTCACCGGTGCGCCGCTTCGTTTGAGCGGCGACCACCGCGGCGTCCTGCAGCTGATCGGGTTTGATCTTCCCGACGCGCACGAGGAACTGGCCGAAGCGATCGGCGGCGAGGTTGCTCAAGGCGAACACCGGCTGGCCGCCTTCGAAATAGACGACCTTCTTCACCTTGCCCTTCTGCACGTACAGCTCGCCGGTCTCGCGTGAGAGGTAGAAGGCGCTGATGAGCCCGGGCAGGTTGTCGCGCAGCTCGCCCTGCCGCGCGAGGCGGCGGGCATCGGTCTCGATGGACGGCGGGGGGCTGGTGGGCGGCGGGCGGGTGCCCGAGACGGGGCCCGCGATGTGGCGCTGGGCGGTGAGCGCTTCACCCTGGAGTTCGGCGGTGATGTTGCCGCCCCCGGTGACGCGAATCTTTCCGGTGAGCTCCATCGCTTCGCCTTCGTCATCGACGTCGATGTCGAGCTCGACGTCGAAGGAATCGTCGGGCGCGTTGGCAGAGAGCGCCGAGCGGGAGACCGGGACGAGCACCTTGACCGTCTCGAGCAGGGACTTGGCGTCGAAGGGCTTCTCGAAATACTTCGAGCCGGGAAAGCGGGTGAGCGCCTCGGTGGAATGTTTGCTGCCCTTGAACACGCCGCTCATGAAGAGCAGCGGCAGCGAGGGCTTGCCGGCGCGCAGGCCTTCGCCCACGTGGTAGCCCATCATGTCGGGAAGCAGCACGTCGATGAGGGCGAGCGCGATGGGCTCGGTCTTGATCAGCTCGACCGCCGGCTTTCCCTTGCTGGCGCCGACGACGACGTAGCCCGCCTCTTCGAAGAGAGAGGTGAGCAACGCCACCAGTTCCTTGTTGTCATCGACGACGAGAATGGTGGGCGACATGCGAT
>JAYVNA010000051.1:0-7556 GCA_043758715.1 Archangium sp. | reverse complement strand
CTTCAACCTCAATCGCGTCTTCCTTCGCCAAATCAAAACCTCGTTACTGCGCGAAAATCACAACGTCATAAGCCCGCATGGGCTCAGGGAAGGTCGGCCACTAGCACCTTCATCAGATGTATGCAAGCGACCGCTTAACGGCCGATACTCTTGCGGATTCCGTCGGCGATCTCATCCAAAGTGCCAACCCCGTTGACCGTACGGAGCAAACCCAGCTTCTCGTAATGCGCCTTCAGGGGGGCGGTCTGCTGGCGGAAGACGTCGAGCCGCTTCTGCACCGTCTCGGGGCTGTCATCAGCCCGGCCGCGACCCTTCATCCGCTCGTGAATCACCGCGTCAGGCACCTCGAGCGAGACCACGTGCTCGATGCGCTTGCTCAACTTTTCCAACGCCTGGGCCAGCGCATCAGCCTGGGGAATGGTGCGGGGGAAGCCGTCGAGCAGAAAGCCCTTGGCGCAGTCTGCTTCCTTGAGCCGCTCCTGAACGATGCCGATCACCAGGTCGTCAGGCACCAGCTTGCCGGCCGCCATCAGCGGACCTGCCAGTTTGCCCAGAGGCGTACCGGCAGTCACCGCGGCCCTGAGGATCTCCCCGGTCGAGATCTGTGGGATCCCAAAGTCCGAGACGATCTTCTGAGCCTGAGTGCCCTTCCCCGCTCCAGGTGGTCCGAAGAAGACGAGATGCATGGCGGTTCCCTCAAACCGTTGCAGCGTTGCGGATACGACCGCGAATGCGCGGGCCGCGAGGACCGGCAAAACCCTCATAGTTGCGGCTGATGAGGTGTTGCTCGATCTGCTGCACCGTGTCCAGCGCCACGCCGACCACGATCAGAAGCGCAGTGCCTCCGAAGTAGAAATGAACCTGAAGCACGCCGGCCAGCACCGTGGGCAACACGCAGACGGCCGCGAGGTAGAGGGCGCCGCCGAAGGTGAGGCGGTTGAGCACGCGCTCGATGAAATCGGCGGTCTGGCGGCCCGGGCGAATACCGGGAATGTAGCCACCCTGCTTCTTGATGTTGTCGGCCACGTCATCGGCCCGGAAGGTGAGCGACGTGTAGAAGTAGGCGAAGAAGATGATCAGGGCGACGAAGAGGCCGCTGTAGACCCATTGGTTGCTCTGCAGCGCGCGCTGAACTCCGGCCATGCCGGGCACCCAGGTCGCGATGGTGGCGGGGAACGAGAGGAGGGCGCCAGCGAAGATCGGGGGAATGACGCCCGACGCGTTCACCTTGAGGGGGAAGTACGTGGCTTGGCCCGCGAACATCTGCCGGCCGGACACCCGCTTGGCGTACTGCACTGGAATTCGCCGCATGCCGCGTTCGACGAACACCACCGCGCCAATCACGATCACCATCAGGAACAGGAGCGCGACCACCCCGCCCATGCCGCCGGTGATCGAATCGGCGTCGACGGCGCGCCAGAGGCCCTGCGCCGCCGGGGGAATGCCCACCACGATGCCGGAGAAGATGATGAGCGAGATGCCGTTGCCGATGCCGTTCTCGGTGATGCGCTCGCCCAGCCACATGATGAATGCGGTTCCGGCGGTCAACGTGATCACGGTGAGAAACGAGAACCAGATGGTGTTGACCGTGTCGGGCACCACCACCTTGTCGAGGGCGACGCCGTCTTGAAGCGACGAGCGCCCGAACGAGTACAGGTAGCGCGAGATGCCGATGCCCTGAACGACCGACAGCACGATCGAGCCGTAGCGGGTGTACTGGTTGATCTTCTGCCGCCCCGCCGCGCCTTCCTTCTGGAGGCGCTCGAGGCTGGGCACGACCACCGCCAGCAGCTGCATGATGATGCTTGCCGAGACGTACGGCATGATGCCGAGCGCGAAGATCGACGCCTGGTTGAGCGCGCCGCCGGAGAACATGTTGAACAGGCCGAGGAGCCCGCCATCTTTCAGGCGTGCCTCCATCACGGCGTTGAGCGCCACGCGGTCGACCCCGGGCGTGCTGATGAAGATGCCGAGCCGATACACGGCCAGCAGCACCAGGGTGTACACGATGCGCGCGCGGAGCTCGGCGACGCGGAAGATGTTGGTGATGGCGTTGAGGGCCACGGGCAGCTTCCTTCGGGTTGAAGAATCAGAAATGACGAACGCCCCTCGACCCGTACCCGGTTCGAGGGGCGTGGCAACCTAGCCTGGTCGGCAGGGTCGCACCAAGAATCAGGCCTTCGCGACCTTCGCCGGCTTCGCGACCTTCAGACCCTTACCAGAGTGCGCCTTCGCGGCGCCTTCCGGCTTGTGGGCGATGCGGGAGACCTCTTCGACCGAACCGCCGGCCTTGATGATCGCCGCCTTCGCGCCTTCCGAGATCTTGTGCACCTTGACGTTCAGCTTCAGGGTGAGTTCGCCGGTGCCGAGCACCTTGACCACGTCGTACGAGCCCTTGATCAGGCGAACCGCACGGAGGGTGGTCTCATCGACCGTCGAGCCGCTCTTGAAGTGCGTCTCGAGCTCGCTGAGGTTGACGATGGCAGTGTCGAGCCGGTTCGGCGAGTTGAAGCCGAACTTGGGCATGCGGCGCTGGAGCGGGCTCTGGCCGCCTTCGAAACCTTCGAAGCGCATGTTGCCGGAGCGGGCCTTCTGGCCCTTACCACCGCGGCCTGCCGTCTTACCGAGACCAGAACCCTGGCCGCGGCCGACGCGCTTCTTGCGGTGCGTCGAACGGTACGGAGCCTTGAGCGTGTGCAGAGTGACCATGGTGTTCCTCACTTATCCTGTGCGGCGGCGCGCTTGACTCGCGCGGCGTCACGGTTGCGAATCTTCTTGGGCTTCATGCGGGCCCGAACCGTCGGCTCTTCCTTGACGGTCTCGAACGAGATGAGGTGCTGCACGCGATCGAGCATGCCGCGAATGGCCGGGGTGTCCTTGAGCAGACGCTCCGAGCCGAACTTCCACACGCCCAGGCCCTTGACCGTGGCGACCTGCTTGGCCGACGCGCTCGAGGGGCTTTTGATGAGCTTGATCTTGATACCCATGATCTTAGGTCTCCGACTTCCGGCCGAACTTCACTTCCTTACCACGCAGACGTGAGACCTGCTCGGGGCTCTTGAGCTGCTTGAGCCCATCGACCACGGCCTTCACGACGTTATGCGGGTTACGGGAGCGCTGGCTCTTGGTGAGGATGTTGCGAATGCCTGCCGCCTCGAGCACCGCGCGAACCGGGCCGCCGGCGATCACGCCAGTACCTTCGGAAGCGGGCTTGAGGAGCACCTGGCCGGCGCCGAAACGACCCAGCACTTCGTGCGGAATCGTGTGGCCCATGAGGGGCACCTTGAACAGGTGCTTCTTGGCGTTCTCGCCGCCCTTGCGGATGGCTTCGGGAACTTCGTTGGCCTTACCGAGGCCGATGCCGACGTGACCGTTGCCGTCACCGACGACGACGATGGCGCCGAAGCTGAAGCGCCGGCCACCCTTCACGACCTTCGTGGGGCGGTAGATGTTGATGACGCGATCTTGGAGATCGAGGTCGTTCGCGTTGATGGGAGTCGTGCTCATGTTTTGTCCTTTGCGGTCAGAACTGCAGACCACCCTCGCGTGCGCCGTCGGCAACTGCCGCGATCCGCCCGTGGTAGGGGTTGCCGTTGCGATCGAAGACGACCTTCTCGATCTTCGCTGCCTTGCACTTCTCGGCGATCAGGAGGCCGACCTGCTTGGCGGC
The DNA here is from genome assembly GCA_043758715.1 of Archangium sp. GTDB lineage: Bacteria > Myxococcota > Myxococcia > Myxococcales > Myxococcaceae > Archangium_A. The sequence continues at coordinate 3,886 of JAYVNA010000051.1, read as the reverse complement.
GGCCTTCTTGTCACCCTCGTCCAGCTTGCCCTTGAGCTCCTTGGAGAGCGTGGAGGCAGCGACGAGCGTGCGGCTGGTGCCGTCGTCGATGACCTGCGCGTGCAGGTGCTTGAGCGACTTGTAGACCGTGAGGCGGGGACGCTCAGTCGAACCCGTAACCTTCTTACGGATGCGCTCTTTGCGATTATTTCGGGCGAATGTATTGGCCATGGTGTGTTTTTTCCTTCCGCGCGAGATGGGGACTTCCCCGCGCGGATGAGGACGGTCTGCGAATTACGCAGTACCCGTCTTGCCCTCCTTGCGGCGGACGACTTCGGTGGACAGCTTGATGCCCTTGCCCTTGTACGGCTCAGGGGGGCGAAGCGCACGAATCTGAACGGTGGTCTGACCCAGCAGGTGACGGTCGACCGAGCGCAGCGTGAGGTCGAGGGTCGGCAGGGTGTCTTCGGTGCGCGGCGCCTTGCCCACTTCGGCGGTGACGCCGTCAGGGAGGTTGAACACCACCGGGTGGCTGTAGCCGAGCGACATGTGAATCTGCTTGCCCTTCACTTCGCAGCGGAAGCCGACGCCACGAATGGCGAGCTGGCGCTCCCAGCCGGTCGACACGCCCTTCGCCGCGTTGGCGAGGATGGCGCGCGTCAGGCCGTGGGCCGAGCGGTGGAGGCGGTGATCGGAGGGGCGGGTGCAGATGACTTCGTTGCCCTTGACCTCGACCTTGATCTCTTCGACAGGCAGGGTCACCGAGAGCTTGCCCTTGGGCCCCTCGAAGTTGACCTTGTTGCCCTGGACGACGCACTTCACCTTGTCGTCGAGGGTGATCGGCATTTTTCCAATGCGGCTCATGGTTGGTTCCTCAGTAAACCGTGCAGATGAGCTCGCCACCGACGTTGGCCTTGCGGGCCTCGGTGTCGACCATCACGCCGCGGGAGGTGGAGAGAATCGCGATGCCCATGCCGCCGCGAACGCGGGGAATGTCACGGACGTTCACGTAGCGGCGCAGGCCAGGCTTGCTCTCGCGCTTGATGCCAGTGATCACGGGCTCGCGGTTGGGGCCGTACTTCAGCACCACCGTCAACTCGTTCTGCGGGGCCTTCTCGTGGACGATGAAGTCAGCGATGAAACCTTCGCCCTTGAGGGCTTTCGCGACTTCGACCTTCAACTTCGAGGAGGGCAGCGTCAACTTGTCGTGACGCACCATCTGCGCATTGCGGATGCGGGTGAGCATGTCACCCACGGGATCATTGATGACCATCTGTGCAACTTCCGAGTGAAAGCGCTATCCGCGCCTTCGCTGGAGTTCGTGACGCCTACCGGGCCAATCCCGGTGGTTCGCCGCGAACTGTTTCGTTCTGCGTATTCTTTTTGAAGCAGGGCAGCTTGCGGCAGTGCTGCCCTTCCCTGCCCTTACATCAAATTCAGGCGGCCGTCCGGAAAGGAACGCCGAAAGCCTTCAGCAGGGCCAGGCCGTGCTCGTCGTTCTTCGCGGTGGTCACGATGCTGACGTTCAGACCCTTCACCTTCTCGATCTGGTCGTAGTTGATTTCCGGGAAGATGATCTGCTCGCGGATGCCCATGGTGTAGTTACCGCGGCCGTCGAACGCCTTGGGCGAGACGCCCTTGAAGTCACGAACGCGCGGAAGCGCGACGGTGATGAGGCGGTCAAGGAATTCGTACATGCGGTCGCCACGGAGGGTGACCATGGCACCGATCGCTTGGCCCTCACGGAGCTTGAAGTTTGCGATCGCCTTGCGCGAACGGGTGATCACCGGCTTCTGGGCGGTGATCGCGTTCATCTGGTCAACGGCCGACTCGAGGAGCTTGTTGTTCGCCAGCGCCTCGCCCAGGCCCATGTTCACCACGATCTTCTCGAGCTTGGGCACTTCCATCGGGTTCTTGAGACCGAGGTCCTTCATCAGGGCCGGGACAATCTCTTTGCGGTAGCGCAGCTTGAGGCGCGCCGGCTTGGCCTCGAGGCCTGCCTCGATGTTCGCGGCGAAGCCAGCCTTCCGCTCGGCTTCCTTCTTCCCGCGCTTGGCCTTCTCGGCCTTCTTGGCCTTCGCAGCCGCGATCGCATCCGGATCTTTCGGAGCCTTCGCAGCAGCTTTTTCAGCCTTGTCGTCTTTTTCGTCAGCCATGGCTCGTTACCGTTTCTTCGAAATTTGAGGGAGCGGCGCCTTAGCGCAGCGTGTGAACGTCAGTCAATGGTCGCTTCACACTGCTTGCAGAAGCGCTTCTTCTTCTCGCCTTCGGTGCGGACGCCCACCCGGGTCGCCTTGTCGCACTTCGGGCACACCAGGCTCACGTTCGAGAGTTCGATGCTGCCGACCTTCTCGATGATGCCGCCCTCGGGGTTGGTGCGATCCTTCCCCTTGGCGATGTGCCGCTTGACCAGGCGCAGGCCTTCAATGCGCGCACGGCCCTTGTCCTTGTCGATCTCGATGATCTTCCCGCGATTGCTCTTCTGCGAGCGCTCTTCGCCGGACATCACTTGAACGGTGTCACCAACCTTGAGCTTCTGCATGACTCAGAGCACCTCAGGCGCGAGCGAGATGATCTTCATGTACTTCATGGCGCGGAGCTCGCGAGCGACCGGGCCGAAGATGCGAGTCCCCACGGGCTCTTTTTCCTTGTTGATGAGCACCGCGGAGTTTTCGTCGAAGCTGATGTAGCTGCCATCGGCACGACGAACCGCCCGCTTAGTGCGAACGACGACCGCCTTCGCGATGTCGCCCTTCTTCACCTTGGCGTTGGGGAGCGCTTCACGAATCGACACGACGATTTCGTCGCCGAGCGATGCGTACTCGCCACCCATCACTCTGATGCAAAACACCCGCTTGGCGCCGGAATTGTCCGCCACTCCGAGAACGCTGGTCAGCTGAATCATGACTGGTCTTTCCTTGATCGCTTGAAAAACTGAGAATCAGGCGTTTGACGCCTTCTCCAGGACCTTCACGACACGCCAACGCTTGTCCTTCGACGCGCGCTTCGTTTCGGCGATGAGGACTTTGTCCCCCTCGTTGATGGTCGGCTTCTTCGGGTCGTGGTCTTCGACGTGCGCCTTGTACTTCTCGCGCATCGACATCACCTTGCCGTACTGCGCGTGAGCCGCGCGGCGACGGACGGTGACAACCACGGTCTTGGTCATCTTGTTCGACGTGACGATGCCAATGCGGGTCTTGGGACGGCCGCGCTCGCTCGCAGGTGCAGTCTGGGTCTGGGTCTGGGTCTGGGTCTCAGCCATGGTCGTTTTCCCTTACTTCTTCTTGGCAGCAGCAGCAGCCGCGGCCTGCTTGGCAGTCAGCACCGTCAACACACGGGCGAGGTCACGCTTGTGACCGGTTCGCTCCGACGGGTTGTCCAGCGCGCCCGTGCGCAGCTTCAGGTTGTCCTGCATCAGGGTCGCCTTGAGCTCGACGGAGCGTCGGCCCAGGTCTTCCACTGACAGTTCTTGCAGCTCTTTCGCGGTGGCCATGTCGTTCTTTCCTTAGAGCGTCTGCTCGGCGCGCCCGACGATGCGGGTCATCACCGGCAACTTCGCGGCCGCCAGCTTGAAGGCCGAGGTCGCGAGCTTGAGGTCCATGCCGTCCATCTCGTACAGGATGCGGCCCGGCTTGACGACGGCGACGTAGTACTCGACGCCGCCCTTGCCAGTACCCTGGCGGGTTTCAGCCGGCTTCTTGGTGATGGGCTTGTCCGGGAAAATCCGGATCCAAATCTTGCCGCCGCGCTTGATCTCGCGGCTCATGGCGATACGAGCCGCCTCGATCTGGCGCGAGGTGATCCACCCGGGCTGGGTGGTCATCAGGCCGAACTCACCGAAGGCGAGCGTGTTGCCGCGGGTGGCCGAGCCGTGGGTGCGGCCCTTCTGCATCTTGCGGTACTTGGT
>JAYVNA010000050.1:0-21939 GCA_043758715.1 Archangium sp. | reverse complement strand
ACACCCTCGAAGGTGCGGGCGCCGCGGCGGTGCTCGCGCTCGCTGCCGTTGATGGCACTCCGGGCGTGCGCGCGAAACACGTTCACGTCGTGGGCCGCTACGGAAATGAACGCAGCAATGACTGGGAAGGCGACTGGGGTGAAGCGAGCCGCAGCTGGAATGTGTACGCGGTGACGAACGCGCAAGGCGAAGTCGTCGCGGCGTACATGGCCGACGACGCGCGGCTCGAGGGTGCGCGCGGGTTGCCCACGCGAGCGAGTCACGAGCTGCCGGAGTACGTGTGGAAGCCCACCCTCGACTCGGTGAAGGCCGCCTTCTCGGGTGAACCCCTTCGCGCCCTCGACGCCGACGCGCACGCGAAGGAGTACCGCTTCTTCGTCGACACCGTGCTCGAGCGTGGCGTGCCCGGGGCGATGCGCGCAGGGTTCGAGGCGGCGATGGCCAGGCTTCCTGCGGGGAACATCCAGGCAACTGACGTGCGCGCGCTGCTCACCGAGTTCCGCGGCGTCTCCGAGGCTTACACCCCACAGCAGTGGGAACGGGCGTTCGCGAGCCGCGGCCTGAGCGCGAAGGCGTTCGCTGCCCGCGATGACTTTCAGTGACTCGTTGGCGCATGGTTGTTCGTTTGATGGCAGCTTTTCTGCAACATGCCGCGCGGCGCCTGCGCTCGTGTAGCCTCGCGAGATGGCGACCAACCCCGAGCTCGAGAAGTTCCGCGCACAGTCGAAGTTGTTTGGGCTGCTCGACGAGAAGGGACAGCTGCGGCTGATGCAGGCCGCGAAGCCTGAGCAACACGCCCCGGGCGGAGTGGCCGTCAAGCAGGGCGACCCCGGCGACGCGTTCTTCATCGTCACCGCGGGCAAGTTGGACGTGAGCGTGGAAGACGATGGCCAGCCGCGCACCATCGCGTCGCTCGAGCGTGGCGCGTTCTTCGGTGAGATCGCCGCGCTGCTCGGTGAGCCACGATCGGCGACGGTCAAGGCCGTCACGGCGGTCGAGTTGCTGCGCTTCGAGATGCCTTCGGTGAAGGGCATCATCGACGACTATCCGGCAGTGCGACAGGTGCTCGTGCGCCTCGCCCTCAAGCGCGGTGAGGACAACCTCACCGAGCAGATGAACCACGACTTTGCCTGACGCTCAGGGCTCGAGGAACGGCGCAGAGCCGCACTCGGACATCACGTCAGCGCGCGTCTTGGGTGCGTAGAACCAGTCGTTCACTTTGCTGCCGTCACCCTGCACGCCGATCATGCAGCCCGCGACCACGCCTGCGCGCGGACAGAGGCCATCTGAGGCTTTTCCGCCCGAGACGCCGCAGGCAGCCTTGAAGGCTTCCGCGGAGACGGTGTTCACCCGCTCCTGACAGCGTGGCTCGGCGCTGCTCCCTGCCGCTTCACGGAAGTCACAGGCTGAGGAGGCGGAAAAAATCCCGCAGCCACTGAGGACCACTGCACTCACTGCCACCACGAGAACGCGAATCATGGGGCGCAGGCTAAGGCGCTCGCCGCGACGTCGCTCGCAATGTGACCTCTCACGCCCGGGTTGCCGGTGACCCTCTGTTCTCCTCTCACGCGCAGGTGACGGTCACCTGGTGCGAGTGGAAGTTCACCGTCGACATCACGGTGACCGAAGTGCCCGCGAGCACGGTCGCCCGCTGGGTCTGGCTCAGGGTGATGGTGTGGTCGTGACCCGCGGTGCCGGTGATGTCGTACGTCTTGTCGCCCGAAGCGCTGAAGTCGGACGCGGGCACCATGAGCAGGTGACCGTGGTTCACGCTGATGTTGCTCGCGAGCGCACCGTTGTTCGCGCACGAGGCCGCGCTGCCGCCACCCGTCGCGCTGCCGCCACCCGTCGCGCTGCCGCCACCCGTCGCGCTGCCGCCACCCGTCGCGCTGCCGCCGCCCGTCGCGCTGCCGCCGCCCGTCGCGCTGCCGCCACCCGTCGCGCTGCCGCCACCCGTCGCGGTGCCGCCACCCGTCGCGCCTCCACCACCGCCGGTGCCAGCGTCAGGGTTGGACATCGGGCCGCAGCCCAGGCCGAGGGCCGTACCGCCGAGGGTGACTACCGTGAGACGAACGAAATCTTTGCGCGTGAGTGACATTCGCCCTGAATAGCCCGGGTCCTGCTCAGGGCAAAACGTCGTGCTTCACGTTTCTCAGGGGTGACTTGAGCACCCCCCACAAGGACTGGGCCTCGGGCGAATCAAAGCCTTCCAGTCCGGTCTTGCCCGGCGGCTGCGCGTTGCCGGGGGTGAAGGTGCCGAGCAGGCGATCCCACCAGGTGAAGAGCGCTCCGTAGTTCGAGTCGGTGAAGCGCACGTTTCGCGAATGATGCAGCCGGTGGGTGCGCGGCGTGGGCGTCACCAGGCTGATGATCGCGTCGAGACGCGCGGGAATCTTGAAGTCGGCGTGATGCCAGGCGACCGCGAACGTCGCGAGAACGGAGCGCGCGGCCAGAGACAGGGGATCGATGCCGATGACGAACACCATCAGGGAGAACCACGAATACGCGAGCAGGCTCTCCCCCGGGTGACCCCGCAGCGCCGTGCTGGAATCGACGTGAGGGTCGGTGTGGTGCACCCGATGCAGCCGCCACAACAGCGGCACCCGGTGGTGCACGCGATGCCGAACCCACTCGAGAAAATCGAGACCGACCAGCGCCACGCCGAAGCGCACCGGCCACGGGGTGTCGGCCAGGTTGAGCAACCCGTACCCTCTCAGCGAGACCCAGGCGGCCAGGCCCATGATGAGCAGGTTGCCGATCACCGCCACCGAGGCGAGGAAGATGGCGATGCTCAGGTTTCGCAGGGTGTGCCGCGCGCGCTCGCGGGGCGGCAGCAACGGCACCAGCGGCGAGAGTGATTCCACCAGCAACATGAACGCAACGGCCAACCCCAGCGAGAAGGGGCTCACGTCGGCGAGGAGTTGCGCGGTCAACACGAGGTTTCACTAATGAGCGCGCGGGTGCGTCGTTGGCTGCTCGCCAGATTCCGTTTCGCTTCTCCCGGCGCGCGGGGAGGCGACCTCAGCGACGCGCACCCACCAGCAGCGCGGCGTCACGCGCGAAACCTGCGATGAGGAAGTCGAGCACCACGCGCACTCGCGGAGCGCGGCGCAAATCCCGGTGCACCGTCACCCAGACCGGCTCCTGCGGCTCGTCGGGCATCGGAATTCGGGTCAGCGACGGCTCGGGATCGCCGAGATATCTGGGCAGCACCGCGATGCCCGCGCCCTGCTTCGCCGCGGCGACCAACGCCAGCGTCATGGTGCTCACGAAGGCGGGTGTGGCCCCGTGGCTGAGCTTCTTGACCCATTCAGACTCGACCACCTTCGGGCCCGGCGTCGGCACGAGCAACCGGTGGTTCTTCAGCTCGCTCGCGCGGCGCAGCGGCTTGCGGGCCAGGTACGCGGTGGAGGCGTAGAGCGCATGGCCCAGCTCACCCACTTTGCGAACGGCCAGGTGCTCGTGGGTCGAACGAAACAGCCGCACGGCGATGTCGGCTTCCCGCCGCGCGAGATCGAGCACGGTGCCGCCAGTGACGAGCTCGAGGGTCAGGCCCGGGTGCAGCTGGCCGAAGTCCGCCAGCCGGGGCGCGAGGTAGCCCACCCCGAACGATTCCCCCGAGGTGATGCGCACCACCCCGCTGAGCTCCGATTGATGACCCTGGGCGCTGCGCTCGACGCCGTGCACGGCCTGCTCCACCTGCTCGATGCCGGGGAGCAATCGCTCGGCCTCCGCGGTGAGCAAGTAGCCGCGAGGACTGCGAACGAACAGCCGCACGCCCAGCGATGCCTCGATGGCTGCCACCCGCCGGCCCACGGTGGTGTGGTCGACGTCGAGCTCTTTCGCAGCACGCGCCAGGGCGCCGGTGCGGGCCAGCGCGAGCACCACGTGGAGATCGTCCCAGTTCATGCCGTGCATTTGTGCACGGATGATGTGAGGCGCTGAGTCTTTCCGCACGGCGGCGCCGAGCGCCCTCAGACCGTGAGGTTCTCGTGCTTCATCAAGACCTCGAGCGCCTTCTCCATCTCGAGCCGCGCGGTGGCGCTGGCCTTGTAGAGCGAAGCGTGAATCGCGCGATCGGCTTCGTTCTTGTTCTCACAGTCCTTGGAGTACGCCTCGAACGACTGCAGGCGGTCGACCACCTGGGCGAGGTGATTGGGGCACTCGCACTGCACCTGGCTCGTCACCTCCATCAGCTTGCCGAGCTGTTCACGGGTGAAGCGGGGGCGGGCGGGCTGCTCCATATGAAGCTCCTTACGGGCTGACTGAAGGACGTTGCGAATGACGAAAGGGGCGAGGTGCGCCTGCAGCACCTCGAGCGTGATGGGCGACTGCAGCACGCGAACCTGTTGCGCCTGCAGACTGCGAATGAGCGCCCGGCGCGCGAAGGAGTAGGTGACGATGCTCAGCTCGGCCCCGCACCGCTCGATGATGGTCTTGATTCGCTCGTCGGCGTCGGCGGCGAAATCGGCCAGGTCCATGATCAACACCTGCGGCTTGAGCGCGGGGACGTCGGCGGCGAACTGCTCGGGGGAGGTGCCCAGCCAGACCACCTCGACTTCTTCCAGCGACCGCGTACTGAGTTGACCTGCGAACTGGGCCCCGAGAATGGCTGCGCGAATCATGGCGCTCCGAAGTAACTGGCGGCGCGCCCCCGCGCACGGGGATCGCGTCAGTAGTCGATGACGTAGTTCGATGCCCCGCCGTTGCAGGCGACCCACAGCACCGAGTCTGCGTCCAACACCGACTCGCGCGGGTGTGCGCACGAGACCTCGCTGACCTTCGGTCGCAGATACGTGAGCGCGGTCGGCATCGTGGGTGTGGTCACGTCGACGACGTAGAGCCACCCGGAATAGAAGATCTCGTTCTCGCCGCCACGGGCAGCCCTGCGCAGCGCATCGTCGGCCGTGGCTCGCTTCATTCGTGCGTCAGTTGAGCCACAGCAGGTACCGCAGCTTTCGTTCGAAGGTGTCTTCGCCGCGCTCGACTTCTTTTCGCATGCGCGTGAGTCGCTGAAGCAGGGCGGAGGGCGGCATCTTCGATTTGTACGCGGAGCCGAGCACGCGGCCGAGCACCTCGGACAGCGCGCCGGGATCGTCGCGATTGATGGGCCGCAATTCTTCTTCGCCCAGGGCGAGATCGCGCGGCTCGGTGAGGAACGCGGCGAGATCGAGGTAGCCACCGGGGGGATCTCTCCATTGGCGTTTTCCCAACTGGAGCAGCTCGGTGACACTCAGGCCTTCCTGCCCCAGCAGCAGCTTGCGCACGTCGCTCAGCACGCCGCCCCAGGTCTCGAACAGCGCGTCATCGACGGTCAGCGGCATCGCGTGGCTGCGTTGCTTCGGGTTCGGCAACCACTCGCGATCATCGTCGACTTCCGCGAGCACCAGCTGCCGGCAGGCCTCGGCGTGGTCGAGACCCCCGAGCGCGAACTGCCGCGCGGCGAGCAGCTTCGCGGGGTCCTTCAGCTTGAGCATCAGCTTCTCTTTTCGGCGGGACGCGAAGGTGACGTTGGGGTCGTAGGCGCCCGCGACCGCGAGGATCGCTCGTTGGAAGTGAACCATCGCCCGCAGCCATTCGACGTCGGCTGCGTCGAAGCGGAAAGTTGGCCGCCGGCGCGGATCGTTCGGGGGCAGCGGCTGGCCCTCGGCGTCGAGCTCGATTTCCAGCAGGTGGGCGTCGCGGTCGTCGAAATCTCCGCTGCGGTTCCAGTCGACTTCCCAGCAGGCGAGGCACAGCTCGAGATTGAAGCCGGGGTCCTTGGCGGCGATCGCCAGGGCGCCGTCGACTTCCTGCAGCCGCTGGTCCGTGCGGTCGAGCACGAAGGCGAGGAAGTCTTTGTTGACGAGGTCGCCGCGCATCAGCTGCGAGGCCACCGCGCTGGAGGCGATGCTGAGGGCGTCGCCGACGAGGTGGTGCGCGGCCTGGCGGAAGAGGGCGATCGCCGAGATGCCGGCGGCCCGGGAATTCTCGGGCTCACGCTTGAGCGCTGCGGCGGAGAGTTTGGTGGCCTCGTCGAACTTCGCGGCCTGCAGCGCGGTCAACGCAGGCTGGGCGTCGGCTTCGAGCTCGGCGCGGCGCGCGGCGGAGAGACCCGTCGCACAACCGCTGAGCAAGAGCAGGAGAAGGAAACGCATGGGCAAGCCCTCTCCCCGACCTTCTCCCCCGCGGGGGAGAAGGAGACAGTTGTCGAGTTTGATTCAGTCCTTCAGGCGCAGCTTCATCTGCACGTCGCTCGACCAGTGATTGGCGAACGCCTTCACGCAGGTCGAGAGGTAGCGGTCGTAGTTGTTCCACACCGTCTCGCCATTGCTCATCAACCGCCCGCCCCAGCCGCTCGCCATGATCTTCTCCTTGTTCAGGTGGAAGCGGCGCAGCCATTCGGCCGTGGTCTTGCCGTAGTCGACGCGGCGGGTATTGAGCTGCACGATTTCCCACGACTGACCGCAGGCCGCGACCAGTTCCTCGAGCCGCGGGTTGAGCCCACCGGGGAAGATGACGTCGGCGGTGAACTTCAAGTGCGCGAGATCTTCACGCTTGCGCGGCACGCGGTCGCGCAGAATCGCCTGGAAACCGAAGCACGAGCCGGGCTTGACCCAGCTGGCGACCTTGTTGAAGTACTCCCGGTAGATCGGCACCGCGAGGCCCTGCTGCTGCTGTGCGGGCGAGACCAGGTGATCGATCATCTCGATGCTGGTGAGCGCGTCGTACTTCTCGGCCGGCACGAAGTCCTTGTAGTCGGTGCACCACATGGTGACGCCCGGCAGCTTGCGCGCGGTGATCTCGTCGGCCTGCGCACGCGAGAGCGTGATGCCGTGAGCGCGCTGCACCTTTCGCTCGAGCACCAGGTACTCGAGGTTGGCGCCCCAGCCGCAGCCGATGTCGAGCACCAGCGAGTTGGTCTTCACCTCGGCGAAGTCAGCCAGCCACTTGCTCTTGTTTCGCTGCGCCTGCTCGAGGGTGGTGTGCTCCTCGTCGTAGACGGCCGAGGTGTAGTGCATCCGCTCGTCGAGCCAGAGGCGGAAGAACTCGTTGGAGATGTCGTAACCGATTTCAACTTCTTCGCGTGTCGAGGTCATGAGTGCTGGTTCCTGTTGCGGGGCTTCAGGCGACGGCGTCGCCGTTCATTTCGCGGGTGAGGCGCTCGAGCTCTTCCTTGAGCACGTTCGCGGTGTGGAGAAGCTGAGCTTCCTGGTGAAGCGACGAGAGGAAGAAGCGCAGGCGCGCCTGATCTTCTTCGACTGCGGGGTAGAGAATCGGCTGCACGTTGATGCCCCGCTTCTTGAGCGAGTCAGAGAGCTGCAGCGCGAGCACGGAGTTGCCGACGATCGCCGGCACCACCGCGGTGTCCTTCGTCATGCCGGTGTTTACGCCGCGTTCCTTGAGCAGCTTCACGAAGTACGTCGCGTTGTCGCGGGCCTTCTTGGCGCGCTCCGGGTGCTTGATCATCTGCTGCGTGGCAGCGAGCGCCGCGGCCGCGTTCGGAGGCGCGATGCCCACCGAGTAGACGAAGCCCGGCGTGGTGTACTTGAGGTACTCGACCAGGGCCTTGCTGCCAGCGATGTAGCCGCCGCATGAAGCGAACGACTTGCTGAGCGTGCCCATCCACATGTCCACGTCGGCGCGAACCACATTGTAATACTCGCCCACGCCCCGGCCGCGTTCACCGACCACGCCGGCGGAATGCGCCTCGTCGACCAGCAGCAGCGCCTTGTGCTTCTTCTTGATCTCGATGAACCGGGGCAGGTCGGGAATGTCACCGTCCATCGAGTAGGTGCCTTCGATGCAGATGAGCACGCGGCGGTAATGCGGCCGCAGGTTCGTCAGCATGCGATCGAGCGCTTCCCAGTCGTTGTGGGGGAAGGGCCGGCGCTTGGCGCCCGAGAGCTTCGCGCCGCCGATGATGCTGTCGTGCGCGAGCGCGTCGTGAACGATGAGGTCGCCGGCGCCCACCACGTGACCGATGACGGTGACGTTGGTGGCGTGGCCCGAGACGAGCACGATGCTGTCTTCGGTGCCGAAGAAGTCGGCGATGGCGACCTCGAGCTCGCGGGTCAGCGGCTTCTCGCCTGAAGCGACGCGGCTGGCCGACACCGAGGTCCCGTACTTGGTGATCGCGTCTTGCGCGGCCTTGCTCACCACCGGGTCACCGGAGTTCCCCACGTAGTTGTACGAGGAGAAGTTGAGCATCTCCTTGCCGTTGACCACGGTGGTGTCGCCGCAGATCGCCTCGTGCACAGAGAAGTACGGGTTCTGCAGCCCGAAGGCCTCGGCCATCGCGATGCGTTCCTTGAGCTCTTCGTATTCGGGGAAGCGCGCGGGGTTCCAGCTCGACTCGTCGATCTCCACCGCAGCGGGCACAGCGGCTTCGACTTCGGCCGCGACCGGGGTCGCCACGGGGTTGGCCTTCACGCTGAACTGCGGGTCGCGCTTCTTGAACTCCGCGGTCATGCCGGTGAGGTACGCGATCACCGCGCCCGTCTCGTTCTGCCAGACCAGGGTACCGGTGAAGGTGTCTTCGTTGCCCGACTCGAAGGTGACGGTGACCTTGAGCGGACCCAGCCCGAACGGCGCCAGCTGCACGAAGCGGCCGAGCGCGAGGGGGAAGCCGGCGCGCTGGTGCTTCACCCAGGCCCAGTAGCCCGCGAGCTGGAACGACGCGTCGAGGATGAGCGGGTCGATGGTCCACTCGTTGCGGAGCGGCTCCTTGATCCAATCGGCCGGACGGCAGCCCTTCACCGTGCCGACGACGCCGTCATCACTGAGGGCCTCGATGCCGGTGATGCCCTGGAGACGCGGCCCGTGGAAGGTGAAGCCCGCGTAGAAGTCCTTGAGCGAGAGCGGCAGCGAGGGCGTCGCGGCCATCTGCTTCACCGAAGGAACGACCGAGGCATCTGCCCCGAGGGCGACGGTGCCGGAGTACGAGGTAGCCCGGCCCTGGCTCAGGGTCACTCCGAGCGACTTGTTGCCACGCTGCTTGACGGCCGCCTCCAGCCAGATGGTGTCGGGCACCAGCACCGCGCGCTGCAGCTTGAAGTCGGTGACCGCGAACGGCACGAATTGGCCCGGCGTCTTGCCGCCTGACGCTTCGAGCGCCGCGGCGGCCACGTGATCGAGGGCCGAGGCGAAGGGCAGCACGCGCTGACCCGCCATGGTGTGGTCGTTGAGGTAGACGTGGTTGAGGCGCGATACCGGGAAGCTCGCGGTGTGCAGCACGGTGCGCTCGGGAACCGCGCGGCCGATCAACACCTCGCCGGTGCCGGAGTCGACCTCGCGCAGGAACGCCGCCACGCCCTCGTCATCAGAGAGGAAGGTGACGCCGTCGGCCTTGAGCTCCGCCTTCTTGAAGCTCGGAATGCGCTTGGCCATCTCCGACTCTTCCCAGGGCGGGAAGTCGATCGCCACGGTGCGCTTGGCGCCGGAAACCCGGGACATCATTTCGTTCGCCGCCGAGTAGTCAGTCTGCGCGGCGTTGCCGAATCGGCCCGCCCACGAGCTGATCAGCACCAGCAGCTCGGGCTTGACCGCGTCGATCAGCGCGAGCGCGCCGCCGACCTTGGTCTCGAGCACCGAGTCGAGCTGCGCGACGTCTTTCTTCTCGACCAGCGCGTCAGCGAGCACGCCCGCGTTGTGGATGACCGCGTCGACCTTTCCATACTGGGTACGGATGGCATCGACCGCGGCCTTCACGCTCGCGGCGTCACGCACGTTCATCGGGTGGTAGCTCACGGCCTTCGCGCCAGCGGCCTTCACCTGCGCCACGGCCTTCGAGAGCTCCTCGGTCATCGCCGAGCGGCCGGTGAGCGCGATGGTGCAGCCGTGCGCCCTGGCCAGACCCCTGGCGAACTTGAAGCCGAGGCCCTTCGCGCCGCCGGTGATGATCACCACCGAGTTCGCGTTGAGCGCCTTCTTCGAGGCCGCGGCAGGCAGAGGCTTCAGCGCGACCGCGGTGCGGCCATTCCTGGTGAAGCCGACTTCCGCGCAGCGATCGCCCGAGACGATCTCTTCCACGATGCTCTGCGCCAGCGCTTCTGCAGGCAGCGAGGCGTCGACGTCGATGGCCTTGACCAGCGCGTCAGGCCACTCGAGCGCGAGCGCCTTGGTGAAGCCGAGCGCGCCGACCTGGCCGAGCGCGTCACGGGGCGTGGTGTCGAGACCGAACTGCCCACCGAGGCCGGTGACCGTGACGAACAGCTCGGCCTTCTCAGCGCCCACCTTCTGCGAGAGCGCCAGCAGCGAGCGGGGGGCCGCGCGGTAATCACCGGTGGCACCGAGCGTCGCGAGGTTGATGACGCCGGCGAAGTGACCTTCGGTCGAGACGTCACCGATGACGGCCGTGAGCCCGTGCGTCTTGAGCTGCGCGACGATCGCTTCGGCCACGCCGCGCGAGTCTTTCGTCACCAGCACGGGACGCTCGAAGGAAGTCACCGTTTCGGAAAGCGCGGCGAGCGGAGCCGCCACCACCGCAGGCGCGTAGCGCTCGACCGGCGTGGTCACCGAAGGCGCCTCGGCCTTCGCCGTCGCGCCCGATTCCAGCGTGGTGACGATGTGCTCGATGATGGTCGCGCTGGTGGTGGTCTTGCTGAACAGCTCGCGCGGCAACCCGCCGAGCGAAGGGAACGCCTTGCCCACCGACTGATCGAGTTCGACCATCATGAGCGAGTCGAAGCCGAGCTCGTTCACCAGGGTCTGCTCGAGTCGCAGCGTCTTCACCGGGAACGCGCTGATGCGCGCGACAGTCTCGAGCACGGTGGCCTGCACCGCGGGGCGAAGGTCCTGCTTCGGCTCTTCCTTCTTCGCGACCGGAGCCGGGGCCGCGGTCTGCGCGCCCGTCACCTGGTCCGTGCCCTTGCGGGCGACCATGTTCGAGAAGTCGGGCGGCTTGGCGATGGTCGGCACCACGGCCGACTGCACGCTCACGCCGTTGCCACCACCGGCCATCGGCACCTGCACCTGCTGCGTCACCTGGGTGAACGCCGACAGGTCGCCGCCGGCCATCGCCTGAATCGCCGCGGCCTGGGCCTTGACGATGTCAGCCTGGCTCTGGAGCAAAACCATCTGCTGCTGGAACAGCGCGATCAAGTTGTCCATGGCGACGGGTCCCTTCGACGACGATTGCGGATTGAAAAGTGTGGCGGTGTTGGCCCGCGGATCAGCGGCCTTCACCAGCGGAGGACGGGGCGCGCGAGGCGTGCGCTCCATCGCCCAGTACTTCTGCGTCTCGAGCGGCGTGGGCGGAAGAATGGTGAGCTGTGCGCCCGCGAGCAGCGGCTGCGCGTTCACCGGCACGCCCTTCATCCACAGCTGGCCCAGCGAGCCGAGCAACATCGAGCCGCCGTCGTTGCCCTCGTTGGGGCCGAGCGCGCACACGACTGCGTTGGTATCGACGCCGCGCGCGAATGACAGCAGCGCCCCGCCAGCGCCAACCTGAATGAAGTGGGTGACGCCCTCGTCGACGCAGGTCTGCAGCGCGTCGACGAAGTTGACCGGCGAGGTCGCGTGGCGAACCCAGATTTCCCGGGCCTCGGCGACCGAGCCGTACATGCGGCCGGTGATGCACGAGACGATGCCGGACCGCGGCTCCTGCAGCGGCAGCCCGCTCACCACGCTGCTCATCTTCACGTCCATGCCCGCCATCAACGGCGAGTGGAACGCGTGGCTCACGTCGAGGCGCGTGCTCTTGAACCCCGCCGCGTCGAGCGCGACCTGCGCCGCTTCGATGCCCTTGGTGGTGCCCGAGAGCACCACCTGCGTCGGGTGGTTATGATTGGCGACCACCACGTCGTTTCCTGGGTCGCTCTGCCTCGGCGAGGTCTCCGCTGCGCTTCGACCTGTCTCGCGCGCTGTTCCGGCGCTACCGGCGCCGCTCCAGAGTAACTGCTCGACGCGTGAGCGCTCAGCCATCACCGCCAGCATCGCGCCGGTGTCGGTGAGCCGCAGCTCGTTCATCAGCTGGCCACGCCTGGCGACGAGCTTCACTGCGTCGGCGCCGGGCAACATTCCCGAGATGGCCGCGGCGGCGAATTCACCCAGCGAGTGACCAAGCGTGAGCTCAGGCACCACGTTGCATTCGCGCAGCAGCTCACCCATGGCGATGCCGAGCGCCGCCATCGCGGGCTGGCACACGTGGGTCTGGGTAAGGTGCGCCTGCGCCTTCACCGGGTCGGTGCCCGGAGGAGGGTAGAGCGCGTCGATGATGGAGAAGCCGGCCTCGGCCTTCACCGCGGAGTCGTACTGCGAGAGCTTCGCGCGCAGCGTGGGGAAGCGGGCCACCAGGTCCTGCAGCAGGCCGACGCGCTGGGCGCCCTGGCCGGCGAAGAGGAAGGCGATCTTCCGCTGCTCCGCGGGCACCGGGGTCGCCGGCGCGAGGGTGCCGGTGGAGACCTGCATGAGCGCGTCGACCAGATCTTCGCGCGAGGTGGCGAGAAAGGCGACCCGGGTGTCGAAGGCGTGACGCGAAGCGAGCGTGCGCGCGACGTCAGCCGGCAGCAGCGAGTGCTTCTGCACTTCGTTGGCGAGCTCGGCCGCGTGGCTCTGCAGCAGCGCGTGGTTCGGCGCGGACAGCAGGAACAGCGAAGGCCCGATGGTGGCGGGCTGCGCAGGGCGCGCAGGCGCCTGCTCGAGCAACACGTGTGCGTTGGTGCCGCCGAAGCCGAAGGACGAGACCGCGGCGCGGCGCACCGGCGCGTCCCACGGGGTCGCTTCAGCCGCCACCCGGAACGGCGAGTGCGGCAGGTCGAGCTTGGGGTTGAGCTGCTCGCAGCCCGGCTGCGGAGGAATGACGCCGTGGTGCATCATCAGGCAGGTCTTGATGAAGCCCGCCGCGCCGGCCGCCGACATCGTGTGACCGATGTTCCCCTTGATGCTCCCGAGGTTGCAGAAGGGCTCTTCGAGGGTCTTGCCCGCGCGCTCGTTGAAGAAGTGCTTGAGCGCCCCGACCTCGGTGGCGTCACCGACCGTGGTCGCGGTGCCGTGCGTCTCGACGTACGAGATGCTCTCGACCGGGAAGTCGGTGTCGGCGTGCGCCTTCCACATCGCGTCGCGCTGGCCTTCAGGGCGGGGCGTCATTGGCCCTTCACCGCGGCCGTCGTTGTTGCAGCCCGAGCCCTTGATCACCGCGTACACGCGATCGCCATCGCGAATGGCGTCGTCGAGGCGCTTGAGCACCACCAGGCCCACGCCTTCGCCCATCACGAAGCCGTCGGCGCGCGCGTCGAACGGCCGGCACACGCCCGAGGGCGAGATGGCGCCGATGCGCGCGAAGCCGATGAGGTTGTCGGGGTTCAGGTTCAGGTACACGCCGCCGGCGATCGCCATGTTCACCTGGCGGGCGCGGAGGTTGATGGTCGCTTCGTGAATCGCCACCAGCGCCGAGCTGCAGGCCGCGTCGATCGACATCGCAGGGCCGTTCAGATCGAACGTCTGCGCCACCGAGCAGGCGATCATGTTGAGCAGCGAGCCCGCGATGGTGAACGCGCGCGCGGGCGCCACGTCAGCCACCGAGGCCTTGAGTGCTTCGGCTTCCGCGCCCGAGAGCGAGTCACCGAACTCGCCGTTGATCGACTGCTGCGCGCGGTGACGCGCGGTCATCAGGTCTTTGTATTCAGAGACCGAGGCGCCGATGAAGACGCCGGTGCGGGTGCGATCGAACGCCTTGCTCTCGTAACCGGCGTCCTGCAGCGCCTGGCGGGTGGCTTCGATCACGAGCCGGTGCTGCGGGTCCATCACCTGCACGCGGCGGGGCGCGAGGCCGTAGTGGAGCGCCGCGAACTCGTCGACGCCGTCGATGAAGGCGCCCTTGCGCACGTAGGTCTTGTCGACAGCGCGCACGTCGTTGGGATCGAAGAAGGCCGAGTGCTTCCAACGGCTGTCGTCGATGTCCGAGAACGTCACCTCGCCGGTCGAGACGACGCGCCAGAGGTCGGGGAGATCCTTCGCGTGAGGAAAACGGCACGCCATGCCGACGACGGCGATGGCTTCCCGGGGCTCGTGATTCTTGATCGGACTCAGAGAAACCTCCCGCGATGGTGAAACTTCAGATGGTGACGTCGGTGCCCGCGGGCACCAGGCGCTTCACCACTTCGCCGAGGTCGCCCAGCGTCTGCACCTTGGCGAGGTCCTCGTCGGGCATGCGGATGTTGAGCTTCTCTTCGAAGAAGCTGACCAGCTCCATCACCGCGACCGAGTCGAGGCCGAGCTTGCTGATGACGGTGTCCCTGGTGAGCCCGTCGAGCTTCTTGCCGTTCACTTCGAGGGCGGCCTGGGTGAAGAGCTGGATGATGTTGACGTTGGCCATGGTGTTGTTTGCGTCCTTCTGCGGTTGCGTGGGGGTTGGTTGACGGAGGTGCTGCGAATCGATCAGCCGAGCAGGCGCGTGACGCGCTTCTGCGCGTATTCGCCGGCGAGCTTGAACTTGGACATGGCGTCGGAGACCGAGCGGATCTCGAGGGTGTGCTCGACCACCCGGCGGGCGCGGTGCTGTGCGCGTCCCAGCAGCGAGGCTGCCACGTGCTTGGCCACCACCAGCTTCTCGCCGTTGCCGCCCAGGGTGCGATTGCCTTCCTGACCGACGGTGCCGGAGAGGTACTGCTGGCGGGTCTTCGCGCGCTGCAGCTTGCCGCTGGAGGTCTTGGGCAAGGAACCGACGGGCGCGATCACCACGTCGACCGGCATCAGCTGCAGGTTCTCGTTGATCTTCTGCTTCACCAGCTCGATCAGCTCTTCGCGCTTCTGGGTGCGCGACTCGAGCACGATCACCAGCTCTTCGCTCTGCGTGCCCGGGCGGGAAAACGCGACGGTGGAACCCTTCCGAACTTCGGGAAGGTCGTCGACGATCCACTCCATGCGCTGCGGGTCGTAGTTGCGACCGTTGATGATGATGATGTCCTTCTTGCGACCCGTTATGTAGACGTTGCCGTTGACGAGGTAGCCGTAGTCACCCGTCTTGAGCCAGCCGTTGCCGAACGTCTTCTCGGTGGCCTCGGCGTCTTCGAAGTAGCCCTTCGCGATCGACGGGCCGCGCACCCAGATTTCTCCGATGCGGCGATCGCTCATGCGCTTACCCGCGTCGTCGAAGATTCCGACTTCGTGCTTGGGGAAGGCCTTGCCACACGACACGAATTCCTGCGCGCGGCCGCCGGTGAGCAGCTCGACCGAGACCGGCTCGGCCTTGCGGTCCTGCTGGTAGGCGTCGACGTCGATGACGTCGGTCGAGAGCTCTTCGTCGACCCCGATGAAGCTGATCGCCAGGGTCGCCTCGGCCATGCCGTAGCAGGGCAGCAGCGCGTGCGGCTTGAGGCCCGCCTTCGAGAACGTCTCGACGAACGAGCGCATGGTGGTGGGGTTGATGGGCTCGGCGCCGCAGCCGAAGTGGCGCATCGACGAGAGGTCCAACGACGCGAGCTGCTCGGGCTTGGCGCGCTTGACCGCCAACGCGTACGCGAAGTTGGGGGCGAAGCTGATGGTGCCCTTCACCTTGTGAATGGTGCGCAGCCAGATGGTGGCGTTGCGCACGAAGGTCATGGTGGGAATGAAGGTGACCGAGACGCGGTGGAACAGGGGGCTGATGACGAAGCCGATGAGCCCCATGTCGTGGTAGAGCGGCAGCCACGAGACGCCGTGATCCACGTCGGTGTCCGTCTGCAGGCCGTTACGCATGATGGCCCAGGCGTTGGCGCGCAGGCTGCCGTGGGTGACCGAGACGCCCTTCGGAGTCGAGGTCGAACCCGAGGTGAACTGCAGGAAGCACAAGTCGTCTTCGGTGACGTCGGCCTTGTCCTGGCTGGCGCCTTCGGGCGCGGGCAGGAGCAGCTCTTCGGTGGTGATGACGCCCTTGACCGAAGGCACCTTCGAGATGCCGCCCCAGAGCACCGCCTGCACCTTCTCGTTCGTCACGAGGTAGGTCGGCTTGGCCTTGCCCATGATGGCGACGAGGGTGTCGATGTACGCGTCGAGCTTGCCCATCGACAGGGGCGGGTAGAGCGGCACCGGCACGATGCCTGCCCAGACCGCGGCGAGGAACGTGGGCACGAAGTCTTCACCGTCCGGCACCACCATCGCGAGGCGGTCGCCCTTCTTCAGGCCGTAGTGGCGGAAGTGGGCAGCCCGGCGCATCGCCTCTTCGCGAAGCCGCTCGAAGGAATAGAACTGCTCCTTCTGATCGCGGTCGAGGAAGGTGTACCCCTTTGTGGTGAGGCCCTTCCCGGCGTCGAGAGCTGCGATGAGGTTCGGGAAATCGAAGATCTGCGGCATCGGTGCCTCCGGCGAAAGTACAGGCTGAATACGTGCTGCCTCCTCGGGTGGTCAAGCGAATGACCCTCTCAGCACCCCCTGTGGCACCGCGGATACACACCCGGGGCACACCTGAATGACGCGGGAGTTTCATGAGGTTAAGTACGTTCGTCGGGAGACGAATTCGCCGCTCAAACCGTCAATAGTGAGCAATTAATTGCTCGAAAATGAGGAAAAGGGGGCTCGGAATCGTCCTGGCGAGGGTTCGGGGGCAGTTCGGCACGTTTCCAACCGTTGGAAACTTCAGTCAGTCAAAGTGAGCACAGAGTGGCTCAGTTTGACGGGAAAACGTGTGCTCTCTACAAGGATTGGGCTCATGACGCAGGTTCGAACCCGATCAGCTCCGCCCATCCCCCGGTTCGCGGTCCGGGCTCCCGATGTCACGGTAGAAGAGGTGGCCGGCGGGCGGGCGAAAGACGAGTTCATCCGCTTTCAGCTCGATCATTACGTGGGCGACGAGAACTTCGTGCCGCCGATCGTGGCGGAGCGGCGCGAGTTCCTCGACCCCAAACAGAACCCGTTCTTCCTGGAAGCGCGGGCGGCGTTCTTCCTGGCGCGGCGCCACGGCAAGGTGGTCGGGCGGGTCTCTGCGGTGATGGACGATCGCTACAACCGCTTTCACGGAACCCATGACGGCTTCGTGGGGTTCTTCGAGTCGCAGAACGATCCGGGCCTGGCGGCGGCGCTCTTCGAGGCGGCGATCGGCTGGCTGCGGCGAGAAGGCGCCAAGCGGTGCGTGGGGCCGGTGAACTTCGGCTTTCAACACGAGGCCGGCGTACAGGTGCACGGCCACGAGCGGTTCCCCGCGATGATGATGCCGTACAACCCGCCTTTCTACGGCGTGCTGTTCGAGGCGAACGGCTTCACCAAGCTCAAGGACCTCTACAGCTACGAGGTGCTCGCGATTCAGGGCATGCCCGAGAAGGTGCGGCGCCTCGCGGAACGGGTGAAGCAGTCAGGCGTGGTGAAGGTGCGCAGGCTCGACTTCAACCACCCCGAGACGGACCTGAGCCGGATGCAGGCCATCTTTCACACCATGCTCAAGCCGGGCTTTGGGTTCGCGCCGATGAGCCGCGAAGAGTTCATGTCGATCGTGAACCGGCTGCGGCCGCTGGTGGTGCTGCGGCCCGAACTGTCCCTGATGGCCGAGGTCGACGGGGAAGTGGTGGGCTTCGCGATCACCGTGCCCGACGTGCATCTCGCGCAGAAGGAAGCGGGCGGATACCTGTTCCCCTTCGGGCTCGCGAAGATGTTGTGGAAGGCGCGCAGCATCGTGCGCCTGCGGGGGCTGCTGTTCGGCATCAAGGACGGGTGGAGGCGCCGCGGCATCGACGCGCTGCTGGCGGCGGAGACGTTCACCCAGGCGCTGGCGCTCGGGTACCAGGCGGGCGAGCTCGGCTGGGCGATGGAAGACGACACCCTGGTCAACCGCATGTTGCAGGCGACGGGCGCGAAGCACGTGAAGACGTTCCGCGTGTACGAGCGGGCGATTTAGCCGAGCACCTTCTGCAGCAGCCTCGCTTGACTCCTCAAATTACGGACGTCATATGACGTTCGTAATCACAACAGGAGTCATCCATGTTCGGCAAAGCCTACGTACTCGACGCCATCCGTACCCCCCGCGGCAGGGGTAAAGCAGGGAAGGGCGCCCTCTCCGGCATCCACCCGCAGGAGCTGCTCGCCCAGACCCTCGAGGCGCTGCGCAAGAAGGCCGGGTTCGACCCCGCTCGCGTCGACGACGTGATGGTGGGCGCGGTCTCGCAGGTCGGCGAACAGGGCTCGAACATCGCGCGGAACGCGGTGCTCGCGGCCGGCTGGCCCCAGGAAGTCTCCGGCGTCTCGCTCAACCGCTTCTGTGGCTCGGGCCTGCAGGCGGTGAACTTCGCCGCGATGGGCGTGGCTTCCGGCGCGATGGACCTGGTGATCGCCGGTGGCGTGGAGAGCATGTCGCGGGTGCCGATGGGCTCCGATGGCGGCGGCACTGACGGCAACAACGAGCTGCTGCGCAAGCGCGTGTTCCAGGTGCCGCAAGGCATCAGCGCCGACCTCATCGCTTCGCTCGAGGGCTTCACCCGCGCCGAGCTCGACGCCCTGGCGCTGCGCTCGCAACGCCTCGCCGCGCGCGCCATCGAAGAGAAGCGCTTCGCGAAGTCACTCTTCTCGGTGCGAGATCCCCTCACCGGCAATCTCGCGCTCGATCACGACGAATACCCGCGCCCCGACACCACCCTCGAAGGCCTCGCGTCGTTGAAGCCGGCCTTCGTCGCGCTCGGTGAAGCGGTCGCCGGTCTCAACGGTGAGACGCTCGATCAGCTGGCCCTCACGGCCTACCCGCAGCTCAAGGCCATCTCGCACCTGCACACCGCGGGCAACGCGAGCGGCATCGTCGACGGGGCTGCCGCGGTCGCGCTCGCCTCGGCGCACTACGTCGAGAAGCACGGCCTCAAGCCGCGCGCGCGCATCCGCTCCATCGCCACCATCGGCGCCGAGCCGTTGATCATGCTCACGGCGCCGGCGCCCGCGAGCCTCAAGGCGCTCGCGCTGGCGGGCATGAAGCCGAGCGACATCGACCTGTGGGAAATCAACGAGGCCTTCGCCGGCGTGGTGCTGCAGACCATCCGCGCGCTGGGCATCGACCCCGAGAAGGTCAACGTCAACGGCGGCTCCATCGCCCTCGGTCATCCGCTCGGCGCGACCGGCGCCATTCTGCTCGGCACCGTGCTCGACGAGCTCGAGCGCACCGGCAAGCAGACCGCCCTCGTCACCCTCTGCATCGGTGGAGGCCAGGGGATCGCGACGGTGTTGGAGCGGGTGTGAACGCGCCGATCACCAAGAGCGAGCGGAAGGACCAGACGCACGAAGCGATCCTCCAGTCCGCGCTGGCGCTGCTCCGCAAGCAGGGCATTCGCGCCAGCTCGGTGATGGACGTGATGAAGGGCGCCGGCCTCACCGTCGGCGGCTTCTACGGGCACTTCGAGTCGAAGGCGCACCTCTTCACCGAGGCGTTGCAGAGCCAACACGGTTCGTTGTGGACGAAGTTGTTCGCGCTGGCGACCGGCGCGACGGCCAGCGAGCGCATGAAGAGTGTGCTGGGGCGATACCTCTCCCGCACCCATCGCGACCACCCCGACGAGGGCTGCATTCTTCCGAGCGCCGCCGCCGAAGTCGCCCGCGAAGGAGAGCCGTACCGCGCCGCCCTCGAGAAGAAACTGCAGGGCTTCATCACCGGGCTTCAGGGTGTGCTGGGTGACTCGAATGCTGCCAACCGGGAGCGCGCCGTGGCGACGCTCGCGTTGATGGTGGGCGCGTTGACGTTGTCTCGCGCGGTGGCTGGCACGCCGCTGAGCGATGAGTTTCTGAAGGCCGCGAAGCACCTGGGGCTGCGCGAGCTCGACTGAAGCCACCCGGGCTCATGGGTGCGAAGGACGATTGGGCAGCCTGCGATCCGGGCACGGCGTATCAGTGAACTTCAGATGAACTGGCTCACCCGACAGCTGCAGAGCACCTTCCGCTCGCTGCGTTCACCGAACTTCCGAACCTGGTCGGCCGGGTCACTGGTCTCGAACATCGGCACCTGGATGCAGCGCACCGCGCAGGACTGGCTGGTGCTCACCGTGCTCACGAAGGGGAGCGCCACCGCGGTGGGCATCGTGATGGCCCTCCAGTTCGGCCCGCAGCTGCTGATGTTGCCCCTCACCGGTTACGTGGCCGATCACTTCGATCGGCGCCGGCTCATCTTCGTCACCCAGGCGGTGCTGGGCGGGCTCGCGTTGGGGCTGGGGCTGCTCACGCTCACCGGCCTGGTGCAGTTGTGGCACGTCTACGTGTTCGCCTTCCTGCTCGGGTGCGTGACGGCCTTCGATGCGCCGGTGCGGCAGGCCTTCGTTTCCGACATGGTGGGCGACGTCGATCTCTCGAACGCAGTGGCGCTCAGCTCGACGTCCTTCAACGCCGCGCGGTTGATCGGCCCTGCGGTGGCGGGCGTGCTGATCACGGCCGTCGGCCTGGGCTGGGTGTTCCTGCTCAACGCGGCTTCGTTCGGGGCGGTGCTCTGGTCGCTGGGGATGCTCGAGGTCGGTGCGCTTCGCCATGCCGATCGGCCTGCGCGAAAGCCCGGAAGCCTGCTCGAGGGGTTTCGGTACGTGTGGGGCCGCCCCGATTTGATCGCCGTGCTCGCGATGCTCCTGGTCATCTGCACGCTGGGGTTCAACTTCCCCATCTTTCTCTCGACGATGTCCGTCACCGTCTTCCACGGAGGGGCGGCGCAGTACGGCGTGCTCTCGTCGACGATGGCCATCGGCTCGGTCACCGGGGCGCTGCTGGCCGCCTCGCGTGCCCGGCCCGGCATGAAGGTGCTGCTCACGGGCGCGACGTTGTTCGGCGTGGGCTGGGTCATCGCGGCGTTCATGCCCACCGCGGCGACGTTCGCGGTGCCGTTGATCATCATCGGCGCCGCGGCGCAGACCTTCACCACCACCGCGAATGCCACCGTGCAGCTCTCGACCGAGCCTGCGATGCGCGGGCGCGTGCTGGCGATCTTCCTCGCCATCGCGCTGGGAGGGACCCCGCTGGGCGCGCCGCTGGTCGGCTGGGTGGCCGACAGGTTTGGTGCGCGCTGGGCGCTGGGGGTCGCTGCCGCATCGGGGTTCGTCACCGCGGTGATCGGCGTCATCGCGATGCTGAGACGACCTGCGGTGCCCGTATTGGTAAAGAACGCTTAGCGGGAGAGAGGATCAGCAGCGGGCCGCGCGGCGCAACGCCATCAGGAGCGCCGAAGGATCATCGACGCCGAGCAGCAGCGGTCGATCGTGAGCGCGGCGCACCAGCACCGTGGGCACGCCCATGCGCGTCGCCCACACTCGCACCAGCCCCAGGTCGCTCACCCGAAACAGCCCCGAGAAACCCATCATGCCGCCGTTGCCGGCCACCCGGTGCACCTTGCCCATGAGGGAAATCGGAGGACCCTCTTCGACGCCCACCACCTCGCGCAGCGGCAGCTCGAAGTCGGGCCAGAACAGCCGTTCCACCATGAGCTTGTTGGCGGTGATGCGCACCGCGCGGGGGGCGATGGCCACCATGAAGAGCATGCTCGAGGTGCTGAGCAAGAGCACCCCGAGCATCATCAGCTTCATGCCCGGCAGGGGAATGTGCCGGAACACCACGAAGTACTGAAGGGGCAGCACCACGCTCATCCCGGCGAGCGCGGCGAAGGTCATCACTTTGGTCAGGCCACCGAGGGTCATGGGGAATCGCATGGGGCCGCACAGTGCATCCCCTGCGCCCTCGCCAACCGGGCGGACGCACAGGGGCACCATCGCGCGCGCACCGAATCGAATCAGGCCCGGCGTGATTTCAATCGTGACCTCTCCGAATGGCGCGTGGTGCGCCGGAAGCGCCGTGGCCATCACTGCAAATGCGTTCCTTCCTCGCGACGGTGACGATTTTGGTGTGTGGCTGTTCGTGCGCTCAAGGCGCTGGCGCTACGACGCCTGACTGCATCCTGGTGAACGACGGCTCCGGCCTGAAAGGCACCACTGCGGTCCACGCTCAGTTGGTGACGAGCGGCCTCGAGGTGCCGTGGGGCATCGCGTTCCTGCCGGGCGGGAACGACTTTCTCGTCACGGAGCGGCCCGGCCGCGTGCGCCTGGT
>JAYVNA010000049.1:0-2396 GCA_043758715.1 Archangium sp. | reverse complement strand
GATCGAGCGCGTGCCGGGCGTTCAAGTAGCGCCTCCGGTCCTGCACGTCGGAGTGCGTGAGCAACACCTGCGCGACGATGCGCGGCGCGAGCGCTTCTTCCCACGCGCGCATCAGCCGGCTCTGGCCCACCGCGGCGCACGCCTGCTTGCCGGGAATGTCTTTGGGCTTCGAGGCCAGGCCGAGCCGCTCGACCCCCAACGCGATCGCCCCCGACGACACGATGATGAGTTCGCGCGTCTTCGCCAGCAGGAGCAGCTCGTTCGCGAGGCGCTCGAAGTGGGGGCGATGAAACCGCCCGGTGGTGTTGGTGAGCGCGTTGGTGCCGATCTTCACCACCACGCGTTTCGCGCGTTCCAACCCCGGCCTGCCTGCGAGCTTGCGTTCTGACATGGGTCTTCAGCGTCCGAAGACGAGCTCCGACATCAGCCGCCACTGCGTGGTGGCCAGTGCGTCGACGATCGACGGGCCCAGCAACATCACCTCGATGCCCGCGAGCCCAATCCACGGGCCGAAGGGAATGTTGTTCGCTTGAGGAACCCAGTCAGGAATCTCCCCGGTCGTCTCGTCAGGCGGCGGCGAGTCGGGAATGTCCTGGAGGAAGATCGTGTACGGAATCAGCAGCAACCGCTTCCAAATGGGCAGCCCCGCGGCGAGGAATGAGGGCGTGAACGGCTCGCGTTTCGGCGCCTCTGCTTCTGCTTCTTCTTCGCTGGGCGCCTCTTCCTTCTTCTGATCTGGTTCCGGAGCCGGTGTCGGAGGGCCCGCCCTGCCGGTGAGCCTGATTCGCACGAGGCCCACCACCGCGCCCTGGAGCGAAGAGAGCAGGATGACGCCCAGCAGCGCGCGCCACCCCACCTGCGCTCCGATCATCGCCATCAGGTACTTGTCGCCCGCGCCGAGCGCCTCACGCCCGGTGACCAGCCAGCCCATCACCTCCATCACCCGGAAGATCAGGAACGCGGCGATGGCGCCCGCGAGCGCGGCGAAGAAGGCGGCCTTCCCCTGGGGAATGGCCAGAATCACGCCCCCGGCGATCGCCGGCAGCGTCAGCTCGAACGGCAAAATCCAATGCTCCGCGTCGATGAAGATGAGCGGAATGAGGAAGGTGAAGAACGTGAGCGCCGAGACCAGCGGCCAGTCGAAGCCGTACCGCGCGCTGGCCGCGACGAAGAGGGTGCCCGTGAGCAGCTCCACCAGAATGTACCGGGGGGAAATCGGGGTCTTGCAGCTGCTGCATTTGCCCCGAAGCGCCAGCCACGAAATGACCGGAATGTTCTCGTACCAGGGCAGCTGGTGGCCGCACTTCGGGCACTTCGAACGCGGCCGCACCACGCTCTCGCCATTCGGAACCCGGGCGATCACCACGTTGAGGAAGCTGCCGATGCTCAGCCCCATGGCGGCTATCCAAATGGTGATCAGTGCTTCCAAGGCGCACAGAGGGTAACTGAATTACTGAAACTTGCAGGAAGGGATTCATCTCTTGAACGAACCGTCAGGCAACGTGCTGGGTCTCAAGCCCAGCGAGCTCAAGCACCTCAAGAACACCTGGCGCCGCCACGTCGGCGTCCACGAGATCGTCAGCCCCGAGCTGGCGAGGCACCTCACCGAGTTCTCGCTGGAAACCAATCGGCAAGTGGGCGTGTTGCTCAACCGCAAGGGCAACGTCGAGGCGGTGGTGGTGGGCAACGCGCACCAGCTCGAGCTGCCTGACATCGGCCGTGCCCGCGCGGGCCAGGTGCGTCTTCGTGGCCTGCGCCTGGTGCACACGCACCTGAAGAGCGAGCCGCTCACCCGCGACGACTTGACCGACCTCGCGCTGCTCCGGCTCGACATGGTGGCCGCGATCGGCGTGAAGGAAGACGGGCTGCCCGGCGTGCTGCACTACGCGCACCTGCTGCCGGAGAACGCCGACGGCGAGCTGTGGCGCACCGAGACCCTGCCGAACCTCTACGACGACGCCCCCGACTTCAAGGCCACCGTCGAGGCCCTGGAAGACGAGCTGGCCAGCACCACCAGGGCCCGCAAGGTCGGTGATCGGGAGCGCGCGGTGCTGGTGGCTGTCTGTCTCGACGGCGATCGCGCCGGGGCGGAGTCCTCGCTCAACGAACTCAAGGAACTCGCCCGCACCGCCGGCGTCGAGGTGGTCGACGAGCTGCTGCAGGTGCGGCGCCAGGCTGACCCCAAGTACCTCATTGGTCACGGCAAGCTCGACGAGCTGAACCTTCGCGGCATGCAGAAGCTCGCCGAGGTGCTGGTGTTCGACAAGGACCTCTCGCCTTCGCAGGCGCGCCACATCGGCGAGGCGACCAACCTCAAGGTGCTCGATCGCACCCAGCTCATCCTGGACATCTTCGCGCAACGGGCCCGCTCGGGCGAAGGCAAGCTGCAGGTCGAA
>JAYVNA010000048.1:0-7589 GCA_043758715.1 Archangium sp. | reverse complement strand
GCGAGTACTACCGCTCGTCGGTCGAGCTGGTCTCGATGCGAATGGCCGACGATCTCAACTACTACTTCAAGACCTCCGACCAGGTGGCCACCCAGGTGGCGCTCACCACCCGCCGCGAGGGTTCAGAGGCGCTGGGCCGGGTGGCGGGCGTGCTGGTTCAGGCCATGCCCGACGCCGATCTCGAGGCGCTCTCACGCATCGGCCGCGATCTCGAGACGAAGCTCGACGACGCGGTGGCGCACCTGGAAACGCTGGAGGCCAAGGCGCTGCTCAACGCCCTGTTCCCCGGGGTGCCGGTGATGCTCGAGACCCCGGTGCGCTTCGCCTGCACCTGCAGCAAGGAGCGCGCGCTCACCACCCTGCAGAACCTCGGAATCGACGAGGTTCAGGAGATCGTGGACACCCTGGGCAGCACCGCGGTCACCTGCCAATTCTGCGGCAGCAAGCACGAGATCTCGTTGCCCGACCTCTTCGGAATTCTCGAGCGGCTGGGCCGCCCGCAGCCCAAGAACTGACTGGCTGGCTGGCTGTCTGGTCGCGCCGCCCTGGCCCTGGCCCTGGCCCAGGCCTTCGCTGCGCTCCGGTCCTGGCTGGTCTGTCGTACCGCCAGACCGGCGTCGCTCGGGTTCCTGGATTACTGCCTGGCGTCGAGCGCCTTGAGTTCCTCGAAGCCGGGCAGCTGCGAGAGATCGGGCACGATGATGATCTCGATGCGGCGGTTCTGCGCCTTGCCTTCCTTGGTGTCGTTGGCGGCCACCGGCCGGGTCTCCGCGAAAGACGCCGCCGAGATGCGCTCGCCGGGAAGCCCCGCTTCCACCATCGACTTGAGCACGGTGATCGCGCGCGACGAGGCGAGCTCCCAGTTGCTCGGGTACTGCGCCGAGGCGATCGGCACGTTGTCGGTGTGACCCTCGACCTGAAACCCGCGCTTGGGAATCGACGCCAGCACCTGGCCGACCTCGGCGATGGCGCTTTTGCCTTCTTTCGAAAGGCTGGCCGAACCCGAGCCGAAGAGAATGTCGGTCGCGAGCACCACCACCATGCGGCCCTCGACGATCTTCACCTTGAGCTTGCCGGCGTCGATCAGGGTGCGGAAGCGCGAGATCAGGTTCTTGAACTCGGCGATGCGGCCTTCGGCTTCGGCGCGGCGCTTCTCGAGTTCCGCCAGCGCGCGCGTCATTTCTTCGACCGAAGACTGAAGGCGGCTCTTGTCCTTGGTGACCGAGGCCATGTCGGCGACCAGGCGATCGATGCGGGCGCCCAGGTCTTTGGCCTTGTCCTGCTCGTCGGCCAGCTGCGCAGCGAGGGCCTGCTTCTCAGCGGCCAGGCGTTTTTCCCGAGCCTCCCCTTCACGCAGGGCCTTGTTCCGTTCTTCGAGGTTGGTCTCGAGGCCATCGCGCTCGGTCTTGAGCGCGTCGAAGGTCTTCTGGGTCACGCAAGCCAACGGAGAGAGCAGCAGCAAAAGCGCGAGGCGATTCATGGGGCGGACGATGCCACACGGGCAGGGTGGGCGCCGCCTGCGCGCTTCATCTCGGGCCGATCGGGGAATAGCGTTACCCAACCGCTACAAGGCGTACGGAGGCAGAAATGGACGCGCTGGATCGGATCGCGAAGCTGCTCGACGACGAATCACCCCGCAAGCGCATCGCCGCGGCGGTGGTGTTGGGGGAGCTCAAGGTGAAGGACGCGGGCGTGGTGTCGAGCCTCATCCAGATGGCGAAGGACCCCGTCGACGCCTACGCCGAGGCCGCGGTGGAAGCCCTGGGCAGCATTCGGGCGCTCAAGGCCTTGCCTGTGCTCTTCGACGCGCTGGGCCGCGGAAAAGATCTCCAGCTCAAGGCGCGGCAGGCGATCTCCGAGATGGGTGAAGAGGCGCTGCCCGAGCTGCGGGCCCGGCTCTCGAACGCGACGCCCGAGGTGAGGGCGGTGCTCTCCCAGTTGCTCCCCGCGGTGCATGGCCGGCAGAGCTTCGAGCTCACCCTCGACGGGCTGCGCCATCAGCCGTGGGACGCGATCAACAAAGTGGCGCTCTCGGTGCGGCTCGAGGCGCGCACCATGACCGAGGCCGAGCGCCGGGTGATGAAGACCCAGTGCGAGAAGTTCCTCGGCAAGAAGAAGAGCCAGGACGACGAGCCGGCGGTGCGCGGCATCATCAAGATCCTCGGCTTCCTCGAGTTGGCCGACACCCAGGACCTGCTGCTGGGCTACCTGGGGGTAAAGCAGTCTGCGGCGGTGCGGCTCGAGGCCACCACGGCCCTGCGGTTCGCGCTGGCGAAGGGGCCATCGAAAAGGGCGCTGCGCCGCTTGATGGAGTTGCTGCTCGACGCCGATGCGCTGGTCGGGCGCGCGGCCCGCGATTCGCTCACGGTGCTCAAGATCGGCCCGGAGTTCGCGGACGAGCTCGCCGAGCTGTGTGCCTCCGAGATCGGCGAAGTGGCGCTCTGGGCCATCTCGCACCTGGGTCAGCTGGCGGTGAGCGAGAAGGGCGCGGCCGGCAAGCTGGCGGCGAAGACGTTGCTCCCGGTGGCGCGCAGCGCCGAGCGGGCCCGTGCCGAGGCCGCCTCGAAGGTGTTGGCGCAGCTGCCGGGCGGCGATTCGCTGCTCGCTGAGGCGCTCGCCGACGCGAAAGATGAGACGGGCGCGCAGGTGCTCGCCGACGTGCTGGCCCCCTTGTCCGCGGCGCTGGGGAAGAAAGACGTGAAGCGCCTGCTCGAGGCCGGTGGGAAAAATCTCACCAAACACCTCGCGGTGGCGCGCAAGCAGCTCGAGCCCGTTCGCGCGGCGGACCCGGAGGCGTGGGCTGAGCTGCTGCGCGAGCGCGCGAAGTCGTTGCTCAAGAAGGATCCCCCGCGGGCAGAGGCGATCGGCCAACTGCTCGGGCGCTCGATGGTGGCGACGCCCGAAGATCGGTTCGGGCTGGTGGTGCAGCAGCTGGCGCATTCGAGCCTCGACCCTCACCCGCGCGCGCGACAGCGTGACCCTTCGCTCGCCGAGCTCGAGAAGCTGCACAAGGAAGGCTTCAAGATCGCCGAGGCCACCGGCCGCGAGAAGAAGCTCACCGACGAGGCCCGCTACTACCTGGGCGTGCACTTCGCCGAGAAGCCGATGTTCGAGCTCAAGAACATCGGCGCTGAAATTCTCGAGGGCCTGGCGGGCGGGAAGAACAAGGTCGCCAGGGCCGCCCGCAACAAGATGAAGCTCCTCGAACTCTGAACCGGTGTGGACTGTCCACCCCAGTGGGGGTGGCGATGTCCACCTGACGCAAGTCAAGCCGGTGGAATGCCTTCCCCCGCGGGTGGTCCGCGGCTTGCGAGGTGTTCGGCGGTGCGACGCGCGCTCCCCTGGTTCCTTCTGGCTGCAGGCTGCACCGGCACCATCGCCGGACCGCCCCCGCTGAGCTCGGATGACGCGGCCCAGGTAGCCACCGCGGGGCTGCGGCGCCTCTCGCGCGTCGAGCTCGACGCCACGGTGCGCGATCTGCTCGGCGACGATCAAGGCCGCGGCCGCCGGCTCTTCCCGCCCGATTCGACCGACCCCTTCGACAACGACTACCGCCAGCAGACGGCCTCGGGCGCGCTGGTGGAAGCCGCCGAGGCGCTGGGCATGGAGCTCGCCGACGTCGCGCTCGCCGATCCGCTGCGACGCTCCCGTCTGATTCCCTGCCTGCCCACCGGCCCTTCCGACGCGGGTTGCCTGCGCGCCTTCGTCGAGAGTTTTGGACGTCGCGCCTTTCGCCGGCCGCTCACCCAAACCGAGGTCGAGCACTTCATGACCTTGCAGCCCTCCGCGGTCGAAGCGGCCGACTTCGACTTCGGGGTGAAGCTCGTCATTCGCGCGATCATTCAGCACCCCGTCTTCCTGTACCGGGTGGAGCTGGGGGAATCAGTGAGCGGGCAGCCCGGCATCTTCCGCCTCACGCCCTTCGAGCTAGCGACGCGCCTCTCGTACTTTCTGGTGGGCACCACGCCCCCCGACTGGCTGCTCGACGCCGCGACGAACAACGAGCTCTCCACCGGGGAAGGGGTGCTCGCCGCCTCGAAGCGGCTGCTCGCTGACCCGCTCGCCCGCGAACAACTCGAACGCTTTCACGCGTTGTGGCTGGGCTACCACCGGCTGCCACACCCGCTCGCGCTCACCCAGGCCATGCAGCAGGAGAGCGATGCGCTGGTCGACCGCGTGGTCTTCACCGAAGGCACCGACTACTTCACGCTGTTCACCTCGAGCGAGACCTTCGTCAACTCGACCCTCGCCGCCCAGTACGGATTGACCGGCTTCACCGGCGGCACCGGCTTTCAATGGACGCCCTACGGCAACGCCCCGCGCAAGGGCCTGCTCTCGCACGGCTCGGTGCTCTCGCAGGGCGCGAAGTTCAGCGACACCAGCCCCACGCAGCGCGGCATCTTCGTGCGCAACCGGTTGCTGTGTCAGGAAGTGCCGCCTCCGCCGCCGGGCGTGAACGTCGACGCGCCGCCCACCTCGACTTCGCCCTGTAAGAAAGATCGCTACGCGAGCCACGCGAGCGTCGGCGGCTGCAAGGGTTGCCACGGCACCATCGACCCCATCGGCTTCGGGCTCGAGCGCTTCGATCGCGAGGGCCGCTACCGCACCACCGACGACGGGCTGCCCAACTGTCCCATCGAAGGGCAGGGCACGGTTACCGGCGCGCCCGCGGGCGACCTGAGCTTCTCCGGCCCCGACGGGCTCGCCGACGCGTTGATCGCCAGCGGTGCGTTCGAGCGCTGCGTGGTGACGCAGGTCTTCCGTTTCGCGCAGGGCCGCCGCGAAGAGGCGCTCGACGTCCCCGGTATTCTCGAGCGCACCGATACCTTCAAGGCAGGCCAGCGGAATTTCCAGGGGTTGCTCCTCGACGTGGTGACTGACGAGTCGTTCGCCTTCCGGCGCGAAGAGGAGGTGCGGTGATGGGTACGCGACTGAGCCGGCGGCATCTGCTCAAGGGCCTGGGCGGGGTGGCGGTGAGCCTGCCGCTGCTGGAGATCATGCTCGACGGCAAGGCCTTCGCGCAGAACGCGCCGGTGCCTCCGCAGCGGTACCTGGTGTTCTTCGACGGGCAGTCGATCGGCGCGGACGGCGACCCGCTCGCCAACGACTTCGTGCCGAACACCGTGGGCCGTAACTACGATCTCAAGTCGGCCATCGCACCGCTGGGGGCGTTGAAGAGTGAAGTGTCGGTCATCTCCGGGCTCAAGATTCCCTGGGCGGCGGAGAACGGCGGCACCGTGCCCGCGGGCGGACGGCGCGATGGCTTTCACGTCTCCTCGCTCTCGCCGTTGTTGTCGGGCGTGCGCTCACCGGCGGGCACTGCGTCGGGCGGTCCCACGTCTGATCAACTGGTCGCCAACGGCATCGCGGGGAGCACCGCCTTCCCCTCGCTCACCTACCGGGTGCAGGCCGACTGGTACCTCTCGGTCTC
The DNA here is from genome assembly GCA_043758715.1 of Archangium sp. Taxonomy (GTDB): domain Bacteria; phylum Myxococcota; class Myxococcia; order Myxococcales; family Myxococcaceae; genus Archangium_A. Next base: position 2,158 of record JAYVNA010000048.1, on the reverse strand, counting down.
CGCGCCGTATGGCCGCGACATGATTTCCTACAAGACCGACTCCACCGGCCGCGTGGTGGCGGTGCCGCCGCAGACCAGCCCGCGTCAGGCGTGGCAGGCGTTGTTCTCGAACTTCACCCCCAGCGGCCTCGACGCCGCCGGCCGGGCGAAGCTCGACCTCGAGCTGCGGGCCCGGCGCAGCGTGCTCGACCTCGTGCGCAGCGACACCGAGTTGCTGGTGCCGAAGCTGGGCAGGGCCGATCGGCAACGGCTCCAGCGGCACCTGGATGAACTGCGCGATCTCGAGCGGCGGGTGGCGACCATCGCGCCTCCGCAGACCACCGCCTGCATGCGCCCGAACGATCCCGGTGCGGACCCCGCGGTGGGGACCGCGCAGGGCAACGACGGCACCAACAACACCTACTCGCAGAACCTCGGGTACTCGAACGAGGAAGCGCGGGCGAACCTCTTCGTCGATCTCATTCACCTCGCGATGGTGTGCGATCTCACGCGCGTCGCCTCGCTGCAGATGACGATGTTCCAGTCACACCTCAACATGTACGCGCTCACCGGCCAGGCGACCGACTGCCACGAGCTGGGTCACGGCGGCGCCCCGGGGGGCACGCTCGCGGTCTCGAAGGGCATCGCCTGGCACGTGAAACACTTCGCTCGCCTGGTGCAGAAGTTCAAAGACACCCCCGAAGGCAACGGCACCATGCTCGACAGCAGCGCGATCGCCTTCCTGCTCGAGGGCGGCCACGGGTGGGATCCCGAAGGCGTGAAGGACAACAGCTCGCATTCCACCGAGAACATGGCGGTGATGCTGGCGGGTCGCGCCGGTGGGCTGCAGCCCGGTCAGCACGTGGTGGCGGCGGGGAAACACCCGGCCAACGTGTTGATTACCGCGATGAAGGCCGTCGGGGTCGCTTCAGACACGCTCGGGGAAGTGACCGGGGACATTCCTCAGCTGCGCATGCCCTGAAGCGCCCTTCGCGTAGCGATCAGCCAGCCAATTCGACGCCATCAGGAAGGTGCTCTTCTGTAGGTCGGTGAACCGCGCGAGGCGGTGTTTGCCGTCGCTCCGGCCCGGGTTGGCCATCATCTTGTTGCGATTGCCCCGATGCTGAACGAGCGTGAGCACGCGCGAGCTCAGGTAGTAGCTGAGGTTCATGTTTCGGTAGATCGTCTCAGTCACCTTCGACCACCCGGTCTGCTCGAAGAACATGGCGCGCAGCTCTTCGCCCTGGGGTGATTCCATGTCTTCGGCCACGGCCTTTTTTCCCCAGCCGAAGGCCTCGCGGGGCACGCCGCGCTCTTCGAGAATGCGGCGGCAGATGGGCCGGTCGTAGCCGTTGCCCAGGCGCCAGGGGGCCATCTCGTCAGACATCGTCACCCGGTGCAGCGCGACCACGCTGCGGCTGAAGAGGTAGGCGGGGCTGCACTCGACGACGCCGAAGCGGGCGCGGGCCTCGTTGAGCGAGACGCTGCTGGGTGCCCCCCGCCAGAGCTGACCGGTGAGATTGAGCGGCGAGAGGTCGACGGCCCAAACGCCGTCGCCCATGTGACCGCCGAAGCACACGGTGGGCAGGTCGTGCTCGTCGGCTTCGCGCAGCAGTGAATGAAACACCAACTCGGGTGAGGTCTGCGCGCTGGCCCAGAACCAGGCTTCGTTCTCCGCGGGCAACTTGCTCTCGTCGGGGTCGAGGTGTTGGGGCTGGGCGCCGAGCAACCGCGCGATGTCTGAGCCGTCGTCATTCGACAGCTCGGTCTTCATGAACTTCTGCACGATGGCGGGAATGCGAGTGTTCGATTTCGCGGAGCTCCAGGTGAGCAGTGGCGTGCCCACGATGGGCTGCATCAACGCCAGCACGGTCGGGCTGTCATAGCCGCGGCTGGCGGTCGACACCGCGCGCATCGGGCGCGCTCGGCGCGAGTCGGTCGCGTTGTTCCACAACGACCTCATCGCGCTGGAGAGCTGCGAGAGGTAGTCGGTGTAGTCCGTGAAGGTGTGGGGGACGTCGTGCGTGCGGTACGCGGGCTCACCCTTCGCGTCGAGGTGCATCGCTTCGAACATGAGCTGGTTTGCGATCTCCAGCCGCGGGTGCGCGATGGTGAACTGGCGCATGTAGTTGAGCACGCCCAGGCAGATCGACTCGCTCCAGCGTCGATGGTCCACCTC
>JAYVNA010000047.1:0-2410 GCA_043758715.1 Archangium sp. | reverse complement strand
ACACCAGGTCCATGTTGCGCTCCGACAACGGGGCGAGCGCCTGGGTGAATGCGCGACTCGCGCCGAAGGGGAAGAACCGGAGCAGCCCTGCGCCCGCCTCGGCGTAGCGCGGCATCGCGATGGCGAACTTCACCGAGACGGGCGATTCGAGTTCCTTCGGGTCACTGACCGTCACCTCGCTCGCCTGCACGCCGGGGTAACTCTGCGCCCACTGCTGCTCGAACATCTGCACCCGGGTGGCGGGCGTCTGGTACGTGCGCCGCTGCTCCGGAGCGCCCTGCCCCTTGGCCACCAGCGTGCCCTTCGCCGACGCGCTGCCGTCGGTCTTCAAGGTGACGTCGAGGGCGAGCGAGGTGAGGTTCTCTTCGGGCTGGCTCTCAGGCGTGGTGAGGAAACGGCTGGGCGCATCGGGCTCGATGATGAGCGCGTTGGCGACGCGGTCGGCGCTGGCGAGCTCGCGGCTGCCGTGGAACTCGGCGGTGCCGTCGAGGAAGAGATCGAACTTCGGCACGTAGACGATGGCGTGGTTGAAGGCGGCCAGTGAGGCCACCTCGGGCGAGAGCGTGCCCAGGTGCCGCATGCGCAAGAGCACCAGGCGCGAATCGACGCCCGCCACCTTGAGCATCGCGTGAATGAGCGAGGCCTTGTCCTTACAGTCGCCGAACTTGCGCGCGAGAATGCGATCGACTCTGTACGGCTTGTAGCCGTGGATGCCGAACTCGAGCGCGACGTAGCGGGTGTTGGTGACCACGTAGTCGTAGATGGCGGCCATCACCTTCTGTTCGTCTTTCTTGTCGACGCCCTTGAGCGCTGACTCCACCGCCTTCCTCAGTTCTTCGTTGGGCACCAACTGGTCGCGCACCAAACCCCAGTAGTACCGGCCGACCTGTTCCCAGTTCTGGTACGTCGAGAGGTGGAGCGGCGAGGCGACCTCGGCCCAGCCCGGCATGTTCGGCTCGGGCACGAAGCGCGGCACGTTCTCCGCCTCGAAACGGTACAGCGTGCGATCGCCCTGCTCGGTGTTGCTGACGTTGAGCCACTTCGGCAGCGACTGCTTGTTCCACGAGAGCGGCCGGCTCTTCGGCATGTCCACCACGTAGCGGTAGTGCTTCTTGGTGTACGTGCCCTGCAGCGCGTCGACGTCGCCCCAGTAGTCGCTGAGCAGGTTTTCCACCGAGGTGTCTTCGAGCCGCCACTGCAGCTCGAGCACGTCACCGGGCGCGAGCGCGGGGAAGCTGAGCAGCCGGGCGCGGGCGTCGTAGTACATGCCCGTCCACGGCTCGTTGATGTTGCGTTCCTCTTCGCCGAACGAGTCGACCACGCTGCCGTCGGGCTTGGTGATGCGGGCCTTGAGCACGCGCACTTCCTGGCGATCGGGCGACCAGGTGATGGGCATCTGCCGGTACGTCTCGACGCCCCGCTGCGTGAGCACCTTCACCACCAGCTGCTGAAAGCGGCTCGAGAGCCCCGAGGGCTGCACGCGCACGTGCGTCACCTCGGCGAGCGTGATCGCGTCTTCGGTGCTCGTCACCTTGCCCTGCTCGATCAACGGGGCCAGCGCGAAGGCCTCGGGCGTGGCGGTGCTCGAGTCTTCACCGCGCAGGGTGCGCATCATCTCCTTGAGCGCGGGGTTCTGCGGGCGCAGCGTGAGCGCCTTCTGGTAGGCGGCCAGCGCCGCGTCTTTCTGATTCGCGTGCAGCAGGGCCCGGCCTTCGCGCTCGTACACGTCGGGCTCATCGGGCGCGGCGCGGCGAACGAGGTCCCAGGTGCCGCGGGCCTCTTCGATGCGGCCGTTGGCCGAGAGCAGCTCCGCCAGCCGGAGCATCGAGCCCTGGTCGAACGGGTCGAGCGCGAGCACCTTCCTGTACTGCTCGGCGGCTTCGTCGATCTTCCCGAGGTCGGCCAGCATGCTCGCGAGGCCGCGCCGGGTGTTCACGTCGTCGAAGCGCAAGGCCAGCACGTGGCGGGCGCGCTCGACCGCTTCCATGCTGCGTTCGGCGCGGCGGCTGGCACCGATGGCCTCGCGCGCGATGGTGGGCACCACGTGCAGCGCGCGGAAGGCGTCTTCGGTGACGCGAAAGGCTTCGGTCTTCTCACCGAGATTTTCCAGCGCGCGAATCTTCAACACCCAGGCGGGCGCGAAGTGGGGGAAGGCGGTGAGCAGTTGTTCGGCGTGGCGCAGCGCGAGCTCGGGGTGCTCGCGAGAAAGTTCGTGTTGCCCCAGCGCCAGGCGCGCCCACGGGTGTTGGGGGTCGAGCGCGAGCGCCGCCTCGAGGAAACGCCGGCGATCGTTGCCGTCATTGGTGTGCAGGTCGGCAGCGATCAACTGCAGCTCGACGTCGGTGGGCGCGTTCAAGGCGGCGCGCTCGGCTTCCATGTCGGGAAGGTGTTCGCTCTCGGGGTAGGCGCG
>JAYVNA010000046.1:0-2413 GCA_043758715.1 Archangium sp. | reverse complement strand
TCATCTGGAGCATCATGTTTTGCGCGTCGAAGGCTGCCGCCATCGCGACCCCGTTACTGGAGCCGTTCGTGCTGACGAGCGCGTCCTTTCGCGTTTGCTTCTCAGCCGGGGCACAGGCACCGATGACGAGCAGCAAGGCGAGACTGGGGACGCGCACGATGACTCCTTGAGCCTGAAAGAAAAGGGGCCCGCGCTGAACGAGCACGGGCCCCTGAATTGTGACCGATGGCCGTTACTTCAGGGCCATCACGGGCGCGAACATCTTGGTGGTGTCGGGCTTGGCGGTGCCGGTGGCGAAGTCCTTCAGCTCACCTTCACGCAGCCCCTTGAGACGGGCCACGCGATCCTCGGTCGAGGGGTGACCCGCGCCGATGCCGCCGCCCTGGCTGCCGAGCGAGGTCAGGAACTTCTCGTACTCGCTCGCGTCGTAGCCGGCGAAGACCACCAGCTCGAGACCGGTCTTGTCGGTCTGGAACTCGGAGTCCTTGTCGTTGGCGCTCTGCAGCAGGCCGATCAGCACCTTCATGATGAACTTGATGAAGCCGGCGTCCTTCTCCTTGTCGAGGTCGATCTTGCCTTCGAACTTCTTGGCGAAAGCCGCAACCGCATCGGTGGCAGGGCTCTTCGGGCCGCCGAGTTCCACCAGGTGCGAGGTGTAGTTCGCGGCGATGCACTGCTTGTGCTTCGCGTCGCGGTACTTGATGAGCGAGTGCTTGTGCACGATGTGACCGATCTCGTGACCGAGCACGCCGGCGAGCTGCGCTTCGTTGGTGATCTTCTTGAGCAGCCCGGTGGTGACCACTACGTAACCGCCCGGAGCGCTGAAGGCGTTGACCGACTCGTTCTGAATGACGGCAAACGTCCAGGGGAGCTCGGGACGCGCGGAGTAACGAGCGAGGTTTCTTCCCACGATCGAGACGTAGGCCGTCAGGTCGTTGATGGTCGAGTCAGGCAGCGTGACCGACTTCTTGGCCTCGAGGGCGTCGTTGAGCTTCTTGGGGTCCTTCTCGCTCAGACCATCGAGGAAGAGGTGTCCCGCGTTGGAGATCAGCTGCACTCCGACCACGCCGCCGATGGCGTGCTCTTCGTCAAAGCCAACCTCTTCCTTGATGATCGGAGCGCAGAGCGACTCAGCGTAGTCCTGCGATTCCTTCCCCCACTGAGCGAGCTTCTGCGGGTCGACGTTGGGAACGCCGGGGGGCGTCTTGATGCCGACGGAGCTCAGGAGCGCACAGCCCTGAGCTGCGAACACGAGGGCGGACAGCGCCGCCAGTTGAAGGGCCTTCACTTGCCACCTCCGAGCTCTTTCGCTTTGGCAGCGATGGCCGCGGGCGTGCCCTTGGCGATGTTGTGTTGTTCTGCGTAGATGATCTCGGCTGCGGCATCGCTCATGGAGACGTTGTCGCCGTCCTTCGCGTAGGTGACGCCTGCGGGGGTGAGCGCCTTGGTGGCCGCGCCCGACGAGGCGAACGCCTGGGCCGACATCGGCTTGCCGGTCGAGGTGTCGATCTCGGTGGCGACCTTGTTGGGCGTGAGGTTGCTCATCAGCACGAACCCCTTCTTTCCGCCCGAAGAGACCTCGTGGAAGGTCTTGTCTTTCTCGGAGGCGCCGTTCCAGACGACTTCGGCACCTGGCTGCAAAGTGACGACCGGCTTGGAGTCAGCCTTGGGGTCCTTGAGCACCTTGGTGTCTTTCGACTTGATGTAGAGGGTGCCGCCCTTGGCGACTGCCCACGCTCCGCTCGCGCTGATCAGCGCGATGGCGGCCAATGCCTTCATGCCACTTTTCATGTTGCCTCCGATGAGTACGTCATTTTTCCAACCCTGAGACGCCGTCCCAACCCTCGGGCGGCGGGTGAAGCTCGAATTCGCTGCAAATCGAGAGCAGGCGCCTGCTCGGGCCGTCACTCTCGTCTACCTGAAGCGCCTGACCCAGCTTTACCTTCGCATCGCCAAACCTTCGGGCGCGGTACGCGAGGAGGGCCTGACCATAGAGGTCAACCACTTTCAGCTTGTCGTGATGCAGCTCACCGCGCATGCCCAGCAGCTCGTACACGGTGACGGCGTTGTGTTTGCCGGCGACCCGCACCCGATCGAGTTCGCGCGCTTCCACCTGGTCCTTCACCGACTCGTAGGTTCCAGGGCCCATCATGATCAGGGTGCCGTAGATCTTGTTGGCCCCCTCGAGCCGGGCGGCGAGGTTCATTTCGTCACCGATGGCGGTGTAGTCGAGCAGCTGAGCCGAGCCGATGTTCCCGACCATCATGGTCCCGGTGTTCAAGCCGACGCGGGTGTAGACGTCGGGCAGCCCTTCTTTGCGGAAATCTTCGCGCAGCTCGCCAATCGCCTTCTGCACCTGGAGCGCGCCGCGACAGGCCCTCAGCGCGTGATCATCGTGAGCGACCGGGGCGCC
>JAYVNA010000045.1:0-7621 GCA_043758715.1 Archangium sp. | reverse complement strand
GGCAGGCCCTGGTGCGGCGCGTGGTCGACGAGGTGCAGCGCACCGGCGGCATGGCGTGCTTCGGCGAATTGACCAGCGAAGTGCTCGCGGTGGTGTTGCCGGAAGTGCCGGCTTCGGGCTTGGCGACGCTGTTTTCACGCCTGCCCGGCGTCGCAGGCCCCCGCGCGTCGGTCGCGGTGGCGCGCGCACCGGAAGATGGCCTCGATGCGGAGAGCCTGTTGGGCGCTTGCTGGGACGCGCTGATGGGCGAAGCGGAGCGCGGTGAGCCCGTCTACGTCGACCCGTCGATGGTTCATCTCTCGGTGCTCACCGACTCGCTCACCGCCGACGAGGGGCCCGTGTGCGCGGTGGGAGCGCCGGGCTCGGGGCGGCGGACGTTGCTCGAAGGACTTGCCCGCGCAGCGGGACGCAGATTGTCGGTGGTCTCTGCGCTCGATGCGGCAGGCCTGAACCGCGCGATCTCGCGCACGGGTGACTGGGTGTTGGTGCGTGACGTCGATCGGCTCGACGCGGCTGCGCTGCGTGAGTTGCCTGGCAAGGTGAAGACCCGGTTGCTGGCCACCGCGTCGCGCCCGCCCTCCGGGAATCACTTTCTTCACGTGATCGAGGTGCCCCCGCTCAGCGCGCGCCGGGAAGACGTGCTGCCGCTGGCGGAGGCGTTCGTTTCACGCGCGCGCACCGCGGTGGGGCGGCCGCGGCTGACCTTGAGCTCCGAGGCGCGGACGATGCTGCAGGCGTGGCGGTGGCCGGGGAACGTGCGCGAGTTGGCCAACGTGGTGGCGCGGGCGGCCCGGGCGGCGGTGCGTGATGAGATCGGCCGCGATGCCTTGCCCGCTCGGTTGTCGATCGAAGCGCCGGCCGACGATTTTCGGGGCGCGATGGAATCGGCGGAGCGGGAGTTGTTGCTCGAGACGCTCGCGCGTACGCGCTGGAACGTGTCGGCGGCAGCGACGCGGCTGGGCATGCCGAGGCGCACGATCGTGCATCGCATGGCCAAGCTCGGGCTCAAGCGCCCGGCCCGCTGACGCTCTCCCCTCTTTTCTCCCTCTCCCCGCGGGGGAGAGGGTCGGAGAGAGGGCATGCGCTACACTTGCCCCATGAACGCGCGCACACTCACGCTGGTCGGCGTCGTTCTCGCGAGTTGTGGAAGTTCCGATCGGTGCTCGACCGCGCGCTACGGCGGTGAGGTCTGTGCGCCCGATGGAGGAATGGCTGCCGAAACGCCGCTCCGCATCTGGGTACTCGAGAGCACCTGCGGCTCGCCATGCGATCGAACAGGGCCCAGCTGCGAGGTCGTCCGGGAGGGCTCGGTGCTGACGTTGACGCTCGAACGGATCAGTTGTCCGGTGACCGAGTTTCCGAACACCGTTTGCATCGCGGTGTGCGTGCCCACCGGTGCGTTCTGCGCACTGCCTCCGCTTGCCGCGGGTGAGTACACCTTGCGTTCAGACGGGCACCCTGACGTCGGCTTGAGCACGGGGACCGGCTCGGCGAGCAGTTGTCCTGAGCAGTCGCAACGCGAGTAGGGCACGCCCTCTCCCCGACCCTTGTATCCGCGGGGAGAGGGAGTCAGTTCACGGCCTTGCGGCGGCCCACGGCGAGCAGGCTCAAGCCCACAGGAAGTTTTGTCTGCGCCTCGATCGACGCCAGCGTCGGCGCGAGCAAATCGTAGATGCGCACCTGCAGCGGCGGCAGCACGCGCCGCTTGAGCACCTTCCCGTTCAAGAACCACCCGGGAATGCCGACCAGGTTCATCCACTGCAGCACCTCGACCTCGAACCCGTTCTGCTCCAGCACCGCGCGCAACGACTCCGGCGTGTACCGGCGATGATGCCCGACCGCCTCATCGAGCGACCCGAACAACGCGGGCAGCGCCGGCACGAACAGAATCAGCGCCCCACCGACGGGGAGAATCTTCGCGAACGTCTGCACCGCGCCCGCATCATCCGGAATGTGCTCGAGCACGTTCGACAACACGATGGTGTCGAAGCGCCGCGCCTGCAGCGCCTTCCAGTCCGCCATCGCCACGTCGCCCTGGTACGGCTCGACCTGGGGCGATCCCCGGAACCGGTTCTTGAGCCGCCGCACGTAGAACGGATCGATCTCGAACGCCGTGACCAACTCGCGGCCCGGCGCCAGGTGCGCGGTGATGGTGCCGATGCCCGCGCCGATCTCCAGCACCCGGGTGCCCGCCCACTTCCGAAACGCCCCCGCCAGCCAGCGATTGTAATTCGGAGCGCCCGCCTCGAGATGCGCCAGCGTCGCGTAGCCCTCGTGCTGGTTGTCCGCGTCGTTCGACACGGTGGCGTACTTCACGAACGTGCGGCTCAGCTGGGCGAGGTTGCTGGCAGTGCGTTTGCCGCCGAAACGCACCAGCGCGTCAGCGAACCGGTAGCGCTGGGCCGCCAGCTTCACCAACACCTCTGCTTCGGCCTCGTCGCCCACCGACTGCGTCGGCTCAGCCTTCAACGCTTCGACCCGGAAGGCGCGCGCGCGGCACAGGGGGTCTGCGATCGCGACGGGCAAGGCCAACGCCGCCAGCCGATTGGCCGCCCGTTCGAGCAGCGGAGGCGGCACCCGGTGTCCCGTCACCACGTCTGCGTGATCCCGGTGAATGGGGTCCGTGAGCGCCTCCATGGCGTCGCTGGGCACCTGCACCGCGAGCACCTCGGCCTGCGTCAGCGCCACCGTCTCTCGCAAGGCCGCGCCGAAACCCGTCGAAACCGCCTTCGCGCCCGGCAGCTCGAAACCCGAAACGAACACTTCCTGCCCACGGGACAACGCCGCCTCGGCGTCTTCACGCGCGGTGACGCTGCTCGACAGATAGAGCGCCGCTGGGAGCATTTTCGCTGGCGGCTGTACCACAGGGTCGGCATACGCGACCCATGGCCGTTTCCATGCTCGAGCTGTTTCGCACGCTCACCTCGTTTTCTCCCCCGCGCACCAGGCTCGCAGATGCACCCTGGGACGAGTTCGTGCCGTGGGCGATGGGGCAGGGGCTCGCCTCATTAGCCGCCTACAACCTGGAATACCGGCTCGGTTCTTCAGGCAGCCCGGAGTGGGTGCGGCATCGGCTGCTCTCGCTGTACCAGGGCATGGCCAACGACAACGTGATGAAGCTGGTCAACCTCAAGCGCGCCATCGATGCGCTCGAGGGCCGAAAGATCGTGTTGGTCGGCGCCGCGTCGTTTGCCGAGAGCCTCTACCCGCACGTCGCGTTTCGCCCGGTGATCGACGTGCGCCTGCTGGTGCCGGCGGCCGACGTCGAGCCGCTCGCGACCTGGCTGCGCCGCGCGGAGTTCAAGGTCGAGCCCGGGCTCACCGATCGTGCGGGGGCGGTGAAGGTGCTGTCGGACACCCGCACGCAGATCTTCGTGCACGGCGGCTTCTTCGCCGACGCCGCGCAAAACGAGGGCGTGATCGCCCGCAGCACTCCGATGAAGGCCTTCGGTCCTTCGTCGCGGCGCCTCTCGCTGGAAGACGCGCTGCTGGTCTCGGTGCTGTTGATGTCGCGCCAGGGCTTCGAGGTGCCGATGCTCGAGTTCATCGATCTGCGCGAAATGTGCACCGGCGCGGAGGCCATGGGCGGGGACTATTCGAAGACCATCGACGCCGAGGCGGTGAAGTCGCGCGCGGCCACCTGGAAGCTCACCCGCGCGTTGTGGTGCGCCCTCAACGTGGTCAAGAAGCTGTGGCCTGAGACGGCCGCGAGCGTGGCGAAGCTCGAGCCTGAGCTCTCTTTCCCCGTGCGAGAGGTGCTGGAGCGCGCGGTGGTCAATCCGCTCTCCGAGGTCGGCCGCACCGAGGGTCTGAAGGGTGAAGAGGCCCTTCGCTCGCTCCTGACGGGAGAGTGAGCTAGACGCTTTTCCCCTTCATGAGCGCCGCCGTCGAAGTGCAGAGGCCTCCACTCGTCGTCGCCGCCATCAAGGCGCTGCGGCCCAAGCAGTGGACCAAGAACGCCGCGCTGTTGGTGCCGCTGCTCTTCGCCAAGAGCATCTTCGCGCAGGGTCTCGCGCTGCGGGCGCTGATCGCCGTCGGCCTCTTCAGCCTGCTGGCCAGCGGCGTCTACGTGGCCAACGACTGGGTCGACCGCGAGAAAGATCGGCTGCACCCCAAGAAGCGGCTGCGCCCGATCGCCGCGGGGCACCTCTCGGGGCCCGTGGCGATCGCCCTGGTGGTGGTGTGCTGGGGCATCGCGCTGGGCGGCGGCTGGTGGCTCAGCCCCTCGTTCATGGGCGTGCTGGTCAGCTACCTCGTGCTGCAGGTGCTCTATACGGGCGCGCTCAAGCACATGGTGCTGCTCGACATCATGGCGATCGCGATGGGCTTCATCTTGCGCGTGGTCGCGGGCGCCCAGGCCATCAACGTCGAGGTCTCGAACTGGTTGTTCCTGTGCACCTTGCTGGGCGCGCTCTTCCTCGGCTTCGCCAAGCGCCGCGCCGAGCTCTCGTCACTCGAAGACGCGTCGTCGCACCGGGCCAGCCTCGCGGACTACACGGTGCCGCTGCTCGATCAGATGATGAGCATCTGCGCGGCCTCGATCATCCTCGCGTACGGCCTGTACACGGTCTCCAAGGAGACGGTCGATCACGTCGGCAGCGACCGCCTCAAGTTCACCGTGCCGCTCGTCGTCTACGGCGTGTTCCGCTACCTCTTCCTCGTGCACAAGCGCGGAGCGGGTGGGGCACCTGAAGAAGTGCTGCTCAGCGACGCGCCGTTGCTGATCGACATCGGCCTCATTCTCGCCGTGGCGGGCTGGGCGCTGTACGGGCACGCCTGATCGAGCTTCAGCCTCGGCCGTGATCGCGGCCGCGGCTCTGGCTGCCGAGCACCGCGGTGAGGCCCTGCTGATTGGCCGCGGCGGTGCGAATGAGGTTCGCCAGCTGACCTATCTCCCGAATCCACTCTGAGGCGCGCGGGCCCAGGCCCGAGAACGACACCGCGAGAATCGGCGGGTGCTCCACGCGCCCCAGCCAATAATCGAGGATCTCGTGACGCTCCGGCGGGTTCACCGGCGCCAGCCGCTTCACCTCACGCTCCAGCAGCCGGCCCAGCGCCGAGGGCAACTTGGCCGCCCACTTGTTGACGGTGAGCATCGGCCGCCACGCCCAGTCAGCACGCGCGATTCCGGTCTGCGGGCTGAACACGCCGTGGCCTTCGACCGTGAGCACCTGGTCGGGCGGAAAACGCGGAAGCGGATCCCACGAGCCGCACAGCAGCGACGCCAGCCCATGCACCTTGCGCGGCTGCCCCCAGAACGCGCGGCGGTACAGATCAGCGCGCCCGTCGTCGGCGTACGGGTAGTCGGCGTCTTCCAGCATCAGCCCCAGGTGAAACGTCTCTTCCCAGGGGCCGGCGTAGCCCACGTACTGCTGGGTCAACGCCCAGCCTTCCGAATCGCGGAACCACTCGTAAAAGAGCATCCGGTAGAGCGCCTGGCTCCAGCGCTCGTCGGTCATGCTGAAGAAGCTCTCGCCGGCGGTGTTGTCCATCACCAGCTCGAGCAGCACCCGCGTCTCCTCGTCATTGAGGTGCTGGAGCAGGTGTTCGATGGCAGGCCCCGAGTCGATGACGCCGAGCTCGAAGGCGGGGAAGACGACCTCCTGGAGGAAGTGGTCGTTGATGGGCCGGAGGACGACTTCCATGAGAAGACCCTCAGCCTACGTGAGGTCAGGCCTTGCCGTCTTCTTGTGAGATGAGCGCGTAGATCTCTTCAGGCGAGTTGGCCGCCAGAATCGCGTCACGCAACCCGTCACTGCGAAACAGCCGGCTGACCTTGCTCAGCGCCTTCAAGTGAACGCCGGCCGAATTTTCCGGGGCGACCAACGCGAAGAAGAAGTGCGAGGGCTGGCCGTCGCGCGCATCGAAGTCGACGCCCTGCTTGGAGACGCCGAAACACGCGACCAGATCGGAGAGCTCGCCGAGCCGGCCATGAGGAATGGCCACGCCCTTTTCCATGCCCGTCGAGCCAATCTTCTCGCGCTCAGCCAGCACCTCGTGAATGCGCGTGACCGGCACGGTGGGGGCGACCTTCGAAACCGACGCGGCGAGTTCGGTCAGCACGTCGGCCTTCGTCCGCGCCGCCAGGTGCGAGACAACGGCCTCGAGCTTGAGAAACTCGGTGATGCGCATCGGCGGCGCAGATACCCGAGCGCTCCAGGTGGCGCAAGACACGAGGAAAGGGCTCCCGACGCTTTTCGGGTGTAGCTTCGCCGCTCGTGACCCGGAGGGGACTGCAGTCGGTGGTGTTGGTGGTGCTGTCGGCGTGCGTCCGGGCTCCGCCAGCGGCGCCTCTCAACCCCCTTCCCGTCCCGGCAGTGCGGGTGGACAGCGTCCCCGTTGTCGAGGAGATCGCCAATACCGCCCCCGACATCGAGGTGCTCCTCTCCCGGATGTCGCTGGAGGACAAGGTGGGCCAGTTGATGATGGTCGGCTTCCCCGGCAAGGCCGTGGACCCCGCGATCACGGAGCTGGTCCGCGGATATCGGGTAGGCGGCGTCTGTGTTTTCGGGCGGAACATCGCCTCGGCCGTGCAGATTGGCCGGCTCAATGACGAGGTCCGGGCCCTGATGGCCGACTCGGTGCCTCCGTTCATCGCCGTCGACCAGGAAGGCGGCAACGTGGTGCGGCTGTCCGACGGCAACCTGGTGCTGCCGGGAAACATGGTGCTGGGCGCCTCGCGTCAGCCCGAGCTCGCCTACGAAGCGGGCCTCGCGCAGGGTGAAGACCTGCGGCGCCTGGGCTTCAACATGAACCTGGCGCCGGTGCTCGACGTGAACAGCAACCCGCTGAACCCGGTGATCGGCATTCGCTCGTTCGGCGATGACGTGGGCCTGGTGTCCGAGATGGGGGCGCGCTTCGTCGCCGGCCAGCAGGCCGCGCACATCGTCACCGTCGCCAAACACTTCCCCGGCCACGGCGCCGTCGACGCCGATTCCCACAAGTCGCTGCCCATCGTGCGCGCGCCGGTGCTGCAGGTGCGCCAGCAGCTCAAGCCCTTCAAGGCCGCGATGGAAGCCGGGCTCGATGGCCTGATGACCGCCCACATCGCCACCCCGACGCTCACGGGCGACGAGCTGCCGGCCACGCTTTCGCCCCGGGTGCTCGGCGGGGTGTTGCGTGACGAGCTGCAGTTCAAGGGGCTGGTGATCACCGACGAGCTGGAAATGGACGCCATCGATCGCCGCTACGGCGTGGGGCGGGCGGCGGTGCTCGCGGTGGTGGCCGGCGCCGACATGGTGCTCATTCCCTGGCGGCTCGAGAAGAAGGAAGAAGTGTGGGCGGCCCTGATCGAGGCGTCCCGCAGCGGGGAGCTGCCCCGGGCGCGCCTCGACGAAGCGGTGCGCCGCATTCTCACGGTGAAGATCGCCCGCGGGTTGTTCGAGCCGCTGCCGCCGCTGGAGACGCGCCTGGCCTTGCTGGGGGAGAAGCGCGATCTGGCCAACCGCATCGCCAGCGCCGGGGTGACGTTGCTGCGCACCAAGCCCGGCCTGTTTCCGGTGCAGGCCGAGAAGCGGGTGGCGGTGATCTCGACCGAAGCGAGCTTGATCGCCTCGATGGCAAAACGATTTCCCCACCTGACCTCGCTGCTGGTGCCGGCCATCCCCGCGGCGAAGATGAG
>JAYVNA010000044.1:0-2424 GCA_043758715.1 Archangium sp. | reverse complement strand
CGGCAGCCGCCGGCCCCGGCGAGACCAGCGGTGGCGGCGTGGGATCCTGCGCCCAGGCGGCACACGAGAGCAGCATCAGCATCGACATCGTTCGGGGGTTCATGGGGGCTCAGTACAGGGTGAGGACCTTGGCTGCGGTCGTGGCGGCTTTTTCGTAGTGCGGCTTCTGCGGCGAACGTTTCAAGGCTTCGCGATACGCGGTGAGGGCGGCCGGCCAGTCGACATCCACTTCCTGCGCGAAGCCGAGGTCGTACCACGCGCCATCGAGGTCTGGCTTTTCAAGGGTGACCTTCACGAAGTAGGCGACCGCTTCCTTCCACTTCTTCTGGTGGAAGAGCGTGACACCCTCGTTGAGCGGGCCACCGCCTTCCAGTTGCACGGTGTCAAAGGGCATCTGGCGGGAGAGTTGTTCAGCGAACGCCGCGGCGACTTTTCGGACGGTCTGGTGGGCGATCTCAGCGGTGATGCCCCTCAACGATTCCTCGAGTTGGTGCGGCCGGCGATAGGTGATCAGGCCGTCCTTCTGGGTGTACGTCACGCGGGTCTTCAGGGTCGTGCTGACCTGTTTCCTCGGCGCTTCGGTGGTGGCGGTGAAGCCCGCGGCCGCGAACGTCGCCTCCATCTTCGCCTCGAGCTCCGTCTCCTTCTGCGTCTTGGCGATGTCCTTCTCGGAGAAGTGGGCTTCCTCGATCGTCACCTCGAGCGCTCCGTCACCGCAAGGCGCGGTGGGGCAGACCGTGTAAGCCAACGCCTGGAGGCGTTCAGCGAAGGCCGCCCGCACCGACTGCTCGACCGGTTCCGTCGTGCCCACCGAGTCGGTCACTCCGCTCACCGTGAGGGAGATGGTGCGGCCGGGCCCGATGGCTCCGCTGGGAGGGCTCAGGCGGCGAAGGGTCAACGCCGGTGCGCAGCTGGCGAGAAACACCAGCGTCACCGCCATCACAAGAGGTTGCATCGAAGAAGCGTAGCCCGGGAAGTCAGAATCGCCCTGATGGGCTATGGAGCGCCCATGTCCATCGACTCCGCATTGGCCCGGTTCGCTGCGAAGAAAAACGAGTACCTCGAAGACCTCAAGACGCTGATTCGCATTCCGTCGGTGTCCTTCGACGGTTTCGATCCCAAGCTGGTGCGCAAGAGCGCCGAGGCCACCGCCGAGCTGCTCAAGAAGCGCGGCTTCGAGAAGGTGCAGTTGCTCGAGATCGAAGGCGCTCACCCGTATGTGTACGGCGAGATCCTCAAGGCCCCGGGCAAGCCGACCGTCTTGATGTACGCGCACCACGACGTGCAGCCCGCGGGTGATGAAGCCGCGTGGAAGTCGCCGCCGTTCGAGCCCACCGAGCGGGACGGCCGTCTCTACGCGCGCGGCTCCGCCGACGACAAGGCCGGCATCGTGGTGCACACCAGCGCCGTCGACGCGTGGTTGCAGTCGGGCGACCCGCTGCCGCTCAACGTCAAAGTGGTGATCGAAGGCGAAGAGGAGATCGGCTCGGAGCACCTGAGCGCCTTCCTGCAGAAGCACCGGCAGATGTTGTCGGCTGACTGCATCGTGCTCACCGACACCAGCAACTTCGAGACGGGCCTGCCGTCGATCACTACCGCGCTGCGCGGCCTGGTCACCGTGGACGTCGAGGTGCGCGCGCTCAAGCAGTCGCTGCACTCGGGCATGTGGGGCGGGCCGGTGCCTGACCCGGTGATGGCGCTCTCGAAGATGCTCGCCGGGCTCACCCACGCCGACGGCACCATCGCCATTCCCGGCATTCTCGAGAAGGTGAAGCCGCTCAACGAGGCCGAGAAGGCGTCGATCGCCGCGCTGCCCGGAGACCGCGAACACTTCCGCAAGCAAGCGGGGCTGTTGCCCGGCGTGACCATGATGGGCGGCGATCGCCACCCGTGGGAGACCAACTGGCGTCAGCCTTCGCTCACCGTCAACGCGATCCAGGCCAGCTCGCGCAAGGACGCGCGCAACATCGTGTGCGAGTCGGCGTGGGCCCGCGTGGGCATTCGCCTGGTGCCGAACCTCGAGCCGAAGGAAGTGCAGCAGAAGCTGATCGACGCGCTCAAGGCGTCGACCCCGTGGGGACTCGAGTGCGTGGTGAAGGCCGAGTCGACGGCGGGCTGGTGGTACACCGATCCGTCGGGGCCCGCGTTCCAGGCGGCGTTCCGGGCGCTCGAGAAGGGCTACGGGACCAAGTCGGTCGCGATCGGCTGCGGTGGATCGATTCCGTTCGTCGAGCCGTTCAGCAAGGAGCTCGGCGGCGTGCCGGCGTTGTTGATCGGTGTCGAAGACCCGTACACCAACGCGCACTCCGAGAACGAGAGCCTGCACCTGGGTGACTGGGAGAAGTCTGTGAAGAGCGCGATCTACTTGTACGAAGAGCTCGCGACGGCGCTGCAGAAGTAAGTCGCTTGCCCTCACCCCGACCC
>JAYVNA010000043.1:0-2426 GCA_043758715.1 Archangium sp. | reverse complement strand
GGTGAGGGGCTTGCCGCCTCCCGCAGATCTACGGTACTTCTGCGGGAACGATGCGCATCGACGCGACCATCCCCGACCCTGACGGCAAGCAACTGACGCGGCTGGCGAAGGAGCTCGGCCTGAGCAGGAGCGAGCTGGTATCCGAAGCGGTCAGCTACTTCGTTCGCCTCTCGATGGAGGTCCGCGCGGGCCGACTCCTTCTGCTCCACGACCCTCTGGGCGCTGCCCCCCCGCGCGAGCTGGTCAGCCGTCACCTCGGTTCGTTCGCCGCCCTGCCCGTGCCCCTGCCGCAAGTCGCCGAGGGCGTACTCGGCCAGCGCCCCAGCCGAACGGCAGACGAAGCCTGGCGTGACGAGCTGGCCCGTGTCCGAAGACTCACGCCCTATGAGCGAATGGCCGAGGCGCTCGAGTTGGGAGACGACGACTTCGGAGCCACCCACCGATGAGCCGTTCGGTGCTGAAGAAGACGGTGAAGGTCGCCGAGCGGGTGCAGGCCCTCCTCGACGCGGCGGGAGCACGCTCGGCGGTGATCGGCGCAATGGCCTGTGCCGCCTGGAACTACCCGCGCCACACGCGGGACTTCGATCTGGGCTGCGCGACCGACCCCTTCACCGTGCTCCAGAAGGTCGCACGGACCCTGCAGGAGGCGGGTTGGGAGGTCGAGTGCCGCCTCCCCGACGCCGAGGATCCGCTCGGGGGGATGCTGGTCATCGAGGGCGCGGGGTTCAGGCGGGTGGAGGTGGTGAACTTCTACAACCCGCTCCGCCCACGCAAGAACCCGGGGCGGCAGGCCATCGAAAGCGCGCTCGAAGGCCGGCTGGCGCCCTCGAAGTTGCGGTTGGTGAAGCTGACGGGTCTCATCGCCCTCAAGCTGTACGCCGGAGGACCGAAGTCGCGACTGGACGTGCTCGAGTTGGTCGCTCGAAACCCCGACCTCGATCTGGCCGAGCTGCAGCGGACCTGCGAGGCGGCGGGGCTCAAGCGGGAGCTCGAAGCCTCCCTCAAATGACCCCAACTGTCCCCCTCTCCCCCGCGGGGGAGAGGGTCGGGGTGAGGGGCTTCTCCTCTTTCAACTCACCGTACGAAGCGCCGCCAACGGTCTGGCCTCGAGGTCCTTCTTCGACAGCAACGGGCTCTTCGTCGGCCACTCGATCCCGATCTCCGGGTCATTCCACAGAATCGAGTGCTCGCACTCCGGCGCATAGAGCGCGGTGCACTTGTAGACGAAGTCAGTCTCATCAGTCAGCGCGCAGAACCCATGCGCGAAGCCTGGCGGAATCCAGAGCTGCTTTCGATCGCCTCAGACAGCTCGACGCCGAACCACTTCCCGAAGGTCTGCGAGCCGGCCCTGATGTCGACCGCAACATCAAACGCAGCGCCCCGCGTGACGCACACCAGCTTCCCCTGGGCACGAGGGTCCTGAAAGTGAAGCCCGCGCAGGGTGTCCTTCACCGAGTGGCTCCAGTTGTCCTGCACGAAGGGGCCGGTAATTCCGTGCGCGGCGTACTTCTCAGCGTGAAAGCTCTCGAGAAAGAACCCGCGCGCATCAGCGAAGACGCGGGGCGTGATGACGAGCAGTCCGGCCAGCGGCGTTGAATCGACGTTCACGGCTGCTTGATCATCGAGAGGAGGTACTGCCCGTACTCGTTCTTCTTCATCGGCTCGGCGAGCTTCTGCAGTTGGGCGTCATCGATGTACTTCATGCGCCAGCAGATCTCCTCGAGACAGGCGACCTTGAGACCGGTGCGGCGCTCGATGACGTGGATGAACTGAGAGGCCTCCATGAGCGACTCGTGGGTGCCGGTGTCGAGCCAGGCAAAGCCCCGGCTCATCACCTGAACGGAGAGCGTGCCGCGCTTCAGGTACACGTCGTTGACGGAGGTGATCTCGAGCTCGCCGCGCGCCGAGGGCCGGAGCGTGCGCGCGATGTCGAGGACGTCGTTGTCGTAGAAGTAGAGCCCGGTGACGGCGAAGTTCGACTTCGGGGCCTTGGGCTTCTCCTCGATCGACAGCGCCTTGCCGGAGCCATCGAGCTCGACCACGCCGTACCGCTCAGGGTCGCTGACCCGGTAGCCGAAGACCGTGGCGCCCCGGGTGATCTTCGCGGCGTCCTGCACCATCTGGCTGAAGCCCTCGCCGAAGAAGATGTTGTCGCCCAGCACGAGAGAGACGGAGTCCTTCCCGACGAACTCCCGGCCGATGATGAAGGCCTGGGCGAGGCCGTCGGGGCTGGGCTGCTCGGCGTACGAGAACGAGACGCCCCACTGCGAGCCGTCTCCGAGCAGCTCGCGGAAGCGGGGCAGATCCTGCGGGGTGGAGATGATGAGGATCTCGCGGATGCCCGCCAGCAGCAGCGTGCTGATGGGGTAGTAGACCATCGGCTTGTCGTGAATCGGCAGGAGCTGCTTCGAGACGACGCGCGTGAG
>JAYVNA010000042.1:0-2428 GCA_043758715.1 Archangium sp. | reverse complement strand
GAGCGCCTCCTCCTCGTCCCGCGCCTCGAGCTTCAGCGTGAAGCGTCGGCCGTTGCGCATCTTCTCCAACAGGTACCGCGTGCGCCTGCCGACCTTGTACGTCCGTCCCCCTGCCCAGGTGCCGATCCAGTTGGTGGTCATATGCGCCATGACTATCACGGATTACGTATCGCGTTACGTGTCGCGTCCCGAAGCGACGCATTCCCCTCAGAGAGTCAGGCGGCCTGACGGGCTTCGAATCCTAGTTACCCAGCATTCCAATCAAGGCCGTCGGGAGAGATCCCGGCGGCCTTTTTCTTTGGCTCGCCCCGGGCGCGACGCCAACGAGACCCGCGAGCGCATCGTCACCGCCGCCGAGCGTCTGTTTGCCGAGCAGGGCACCGCCGTCTCCAGCCGGCTCATCGGAGCTGCCGCCGGGCAGAGCAACAACTCGGCGGTCGGCTATCAAATCGAATAATTTTATCACACGCGAATCTTGAAGGACGCGCTCGCCACGATCGGAATCCAGATGGAAGTGGGCGCGCCGAGTCTGCCCCTGCGCACGCTGATCCGTTCGATGGTGAAGCTGCCCGCTGCGATCTCGGACGTGCTCGTGTTCGGCGGCGAAGTGTTCGGCGTTGCCGTCTTCTCGCTGCTCCTCGAAAAAGCCCGGGTGCTCTTTGCGGGCAGATCATGGTCGATGAGGTTGGCCATGTTCACTTCGTCCGCAGCTGCCTCAGCGCGCGGCAGCTGGTCCTGGCGCACTGGCTCCTGCCGTTGATCGCGTGGGGCGCGCTGCGGGATCTTCCCGAGTTGGTACAGCTCTTCGTCCGCGACGAGATCATGCGGCGGGTGCAGGTGGCCGATGTCGACGCGGTGGCCTCGACGTACCCCGATCGCTTCGTCTTGCCCGCCCTGTGATCGGCGCCTGGCTGGTGGCGGCCGCGCTCGCAGCGGAGCCCGCCTGGACGCTGGAAGGCACGCACCACGGGATCACGATCGAGTCCAGGCAGCCGGAGGGCAGCAGCTTCTACGAATTCCGCGCCAGCACGGACGTCGTCGGCACGCCCGACGCCCTCTGCGACCAGGTCTTCGACTTCGCGTCGCTCAAGCCCAACTCCGCCGAGGTGAAGGTGCGCAAGGTGCTGGAAGACCGGCGGCGACGTGCGAATCGTCTATGACCAGCTGAACGCTCCCGTGGTCGCGAACCGGACGATCACCTTCGCGATCAAGAGGTCGCATGCAGGCGACGGCACCTGCGCCGTCGAGTCCCACGCTCAAAGCGACAAGGCCCCGCCGACCCCGGAGGGCTGGGTGCGAATCGAGAAGATGAACACCTCCTGGCACTTCGAGCCGCGCGAAGGAAAGACCCGTGTGACGTTCGTCCTCTTCGTCGACCCCGGGGGCTCCGTTTCTGCCTTCCTCGTCCGTGGGCCGCAGCGCGCAGCGACGCTCAATACCCTGCGAACCGCCGTGACGCCCCGGCCCTGAAGCTCAGCCATTTTCTTGCCCGCCGACGCAGGTGCATCAGGCTTGTTGCATGCGAAAGCCCGAACGACGCATTGGCCGCAGTGAAGAAGCCCACAAGGCGCTGAACCTCTTCCTCGACGCGGTTCGCCGACAGGAAGGTGCCGAGGCCGTCGCCGTCACCACCGCCGACGGCTTCCTGGTCGCGGGCGTGGGCGAGACCGACGTGGAATGGATGGGCGCTCTCGGCGCTTCCTCCCAACGCGCGACGCTGCAGTGGGACGAACGCACCCTCCACGTTCAGCGGATCGAGGTGAATGAGATTCCGATGTTCGTCACCTCGGCGGGCCGAGCCCCGGTCAAGCGGTGGAACGTGAAGACCGGGTTCGAGCGCATCCTCGCGGCTTGACCTGAACAGAGTTTCAGCATCAGTCTGGAGGCGTGAAACCGCAACCGATCGCGAATCCGCCGAACCCGTGGGCGAGCACCGAGGTCGAGTACCTCGAGGAGATCCCACTCGCGAAGGTCGAGCTCTACGAAGATCACTCGCAGACGATCATCGCGAAGAACGACAGCCCTGATCTCGGCTTCAGCTTTTCCGTCAACCCGTACCGCGGCTGCAACCACGGCTGCGCCTACTGCTACGCCCGCCCTTCTCACGAATATCTCTCGTGGGGCGCCGGCACCGACTTCGACACCAAGATCGTGGTGAAGCGCGAGGCGGCTCGCTTGCTGCGCACCCAGTTCGAGCGCCCCTCGTGGAAAGGCGACCTGGTGATGTTCAGCGGCGTCACCGATTGTTACCAGCCCACCGAGGCTTCCCTGCGACTCACGCGCAGTTGCCTCGAGGTCTGCGCCGAGTTCCGCAACCCCGTAGCCATCGTGACCAAGGCGCCGTTGATCGAGCGAGACCTGGACGTGCTGTGGAAGCTGCATCGCGACGCCTCGGTGCACGTGGCGATCAGCATTCCCATCTGGGACC
>JAYVNA010000041.1:0-7660 GCA_043758715.1 Archangium sp. | reverse complement strand
CTTGAGGCTCTGAATGAAGGGCGAGGCTTCCTTGATCCACGTCTCCTTGTACTTGTCGGCACGGCGGTGCAGTTCCTTGCAGTGCTCGTCGACGATCTCCGCGTCCATCCCCTCGGGCAACGCGTCTTCATTCCCACATGCCACCACCCGGTAGAGGATCTTCGCTTCCTCGGTGAAGTCTAGCGCGGGGGCTGCGGCGGCGGGGGCCTGGGCCAAAATCGCGAGAAGGGGGAGAGCGAACATGGCGCCGCGCATAGCACGGCTGCATTGTGTGACCGAGCTTCCCGAAAGGCGGGCCACCGCGCTCTCGTCTGGGTCGAGGTTGAGTCATGATTGGGGCGAACAGGGGCAGGAAGGAGGGGCGGATGGGCGCTGAGCCGAAACCGGACGAACTGCGAGCCCGCATCGCGGCCCTCGAGGCCGAGCTTGCCGCTGCCCGTCAGTCTGAAAAGAACGCCCGCGAGGCTGCGTTGGCCACGTCCGATGTGTTCTTCGTGTCCACTTTCCCGGAAGGGCGGGTGATCGAGTGCCACGGCGCGGTCGAGCGCCTCTTCGGCTACGTCCCCGAAGAACTCATCGGCAAGACCTCGCTCGAGCTGGGGTTGCACGCCGACCCTCGCGCGCGCGACGAGATGTACGCTGCCCTCGCCCGTGACGGGCGCGTGAGGGACGTCGACCTCGAAGGCCGTTGCAAGGGTGGCCAGCCCCGCCGCGTCACGATGTCGGCGCGAATCGTCGAGGTCGACGGCCAGAAGCAGATGATCGGCGGGATCAAAGACGGCACCGAGCGCGAGGCCACCCTGCGCTATCAGCAGCTGCTCACGCGCATGCTCGACGAGGCGCCGGTCGGGGTGATCGTGCACGACGAGGTGGGCCGGTTGCTCTACGCGAACCTGGGCGCCAGCCGACAATACGGGTACCCGCACGGTGAAATGGTGGGGCTGCCGCTGAGCGCGCTGGTGCCCACCGAGCGCGCGGCCCAGCTGCCGGAACGCATTCGAGACGTGCTGTCGGGCGCGTTGGCTGACTTCGACACCACGCACTGCCGAAAAGATGGCTCGCGCTTTCCGCTCCACACCCAGGTTCGCCGAATCGACTGGCTGGGGCAGTGCGCGGTGTTGGCCGCCGTGACCGATCTCACCGAGCGCAAGAAGGCCGAGGCGCAGGTCTCCGAGCGGGTCGAGTTCGAGATTCTGCTGGCCGAGCTGTCGGCGGTGTTCGGGAGCGCGCCCGTCGACCAGCTCGAGGCCGATCTCGGTGAGGCGTTGCGGCGGGTGTGCGACGTGCTGGGCATCTCGAACAGCAGCCTCTGGCTGGCCGAAGACGAGCCTCCGCACGCCGTCGCGCTCAGCTACCTGCACCACCCGATGGACAGCCGCGCCGCCGACGGCCGGGCACTCGCCAAAGACTACTTCCCCTGGACCCTCGCCGAGCTCGAGGTCGGGCGCTCGGTGCACGTGCCCGATCTCGAGGAATTGCCGCCGCGGGCCCAGCGTGATCGCGAGACGTTCGTCGCTTCGGGGCACGGCACCTCGTTTGCCGTACCGCTGCAGGCCGCAGGCAGCA
The DNA here is from genome assembly GCA_043758715.1 of Archangium sp. Classification (GTDB taxonomy): domain Bacteria; phylum Myxococcota; class Myxococcia; order Myxococcales; family Myxococcaceae; genus Archangium_A. The sequence goes on along the minus strand of JAYVNA010000041.1, from coordinate 6,094 downwards.
CCAGGCTGCTGGGCGCCCTGCTCTTCAACAGCCGCCTTGCGCACGCCTGGCCCGAGGACGCGATGCTCAGGTTGCAGCTGGTCGGCGGCCTGTTCACCAGCGCGCTCCATCGCAAACACGCAGTGCAGGAAGTGCAGCTGAGCGCCGCGCGCTTCGAGTTGTTGTTCCAGGCCAACCCCCTGCCGATCGCCTACAGCCGCATCTCCGACGGCGAAGTGATCGACTGCAACGACGCGTTCCTCCGGCTGACGGGCCTGGCGAGGCAGGCGGTGTTGGGTAAGTCGATCGCCGAGTTGAAGATCTGGCCTTCGCCGTCGGAACGGGTGGCGTTGGTCGAACGGGTGCTGGGCGGTGATCGCACGCCGTCAGAAGTAAACTTGCACGATGCCGTGGGCGAGCCGCGCACCTTCCTGATGTCGGGCGTCAAGCTCGACGTCGGGGGCGAAGGCTCGTTGCTGATGATCGCGCAGGACATCACCGAGGCGAAGAAGGCCAGCTTCGACCGCGACAAGCTCGAGGAACAGCTGCGGCACTCGCAGAAGATGGAAGCGATTGGCAGCCTCGCCGGCGGGGTGGCGCACGACTTCAACAACCTGCTCTCGGTGATCCTCAGCTACACCGGCTTCGCGTTGGCAGACCTCAGGGAAGGCGACCCGCTGCGCGACGATCTGCTCGAGGTCTCGAAAGCAGGTCAGCGGGCCGTGGCGCTCACCCGCCAGTTGTTGGCGTTCGGCCGCAAGCAGGTGCTCGAGCCCCGGGTGGTCGACCTGAACCACGTCTGTCTCGATCTCGAGAAGATGCTGCGACGGCTGATCGGCGAAGACATCGAGCTCCAGCAGGTGTTGTTGCCGGGGCTGGGACCAGTGCAGGCCGACCCAGGTCAGCTCGAGCAGGTGATCATGAACCTCGCGGTCAACGCGCGCGACGCGATGCCGCGCGGGGGCAAGCTCACCTTCGAGACCAGCAACGTCGTGCTCGACGAAGCCTGGGCGGCCGCGCACGCCGATGGGGAAGCGGGCCAGTACGTGCAACTGGCGATCACCGACACCGGCTCGGGCATGGATCTCGCGACCCAGCAGCGGGTGTTCGAGCCGTTCTTCACCACCAAGGAAAAGGGCAAGGGCACCGGGCTGGGGTTGTCGATGGTGTACGGCATCGTTCATCAGAGCGGCGGCAGCGTGACGCTCTCGAGTGAGCCGGGGCGGGGCACCACCTTCCGCGTCTACCTGCCGCGCCTCACTGACGTGCGGCTCACCCCATTGCCGAGCCTGCCGCCCAGCGGCCCCGCGGTGGGACACGAGACGGTGTTGCTGGTGGAAGACGAAGACGGCGTCCGGCGGGCCGCGGCGCGCATGCTCAGGTCCGCGGGCTACGAGGTGTTGCTGGCGGCGCACGGTGGCGAGGCGTTGCTCACCTGTGAGCAGCGAGCGGGTGACATTCACCTGCTGCTGACCGACGTGGTGATGCCGCAGATGGGCGGCCAGCAGCTGGCGCATCGCCTCACCCGCGAGTGGCCTTCGATCAAGGTGCTCTACATGTCGGGGTACACCGACGACGCCATCGTGCACCACGGTGTGCTCGAGCCGGGCACGCACTTCCTGGTCAAGCCGTTCGATCGGGCCACGCTGCTGCGCAAGGTCCGCGACACCCTGGACTCCAGACCCGGGTAGAACGGCGCATGCCGATCTGGCTGCTCGTCGTCGGATTCGTTCTGCTGTCGATCTCGTTCCCGATGGTGATCAGCTACGTGATCGACGTGCGGCTGCACGAAGGCGTGAACATGTTCCGGCGCAGGCGGGTGCTGCGCACCGGAGTCGAGGCGAAGGCGCAGGTGCTCTCGGCCACGATGCTGATGAAGGCGACCGGCTCGAAGTTCCAGTCGGCGTATTCGATCGTCTACGAGGTGCAGCCCCCCGATGGTTCGCCGTTTCGGGCGAACGCCCTCATGAACAAGTGAGTTGAGTTACCGGCGCATGATCATCACGCTGCTTGCTGCCCCCGCGTTGTCGCCGAGGTTCCAGGGCACCAGCCACTGCCGCGCGCCCGTTTGCACCACCCGCTGATTCTGAAACAGACCCGGCGGCACGCTCGCGCACGTCCAGATGCTGCCATTCCACCGGCAGGCGCCCGTCGAGGCCGACACTGAAAGGTCGCTGTCCGTGGCCCCGTAGATCACCTTGCCCAGCACGTTGCCCGAAGGCAGGGGCAGGGTGGTCCACACGCCGCCTGCAAATCTGCGCAGGCCCACCGCGCTGATCACGTGCACGCTTCCCTGCGCGCTCTTCCACATCGGCACGTCGAGGGCGGTGGTGAGGAACGACCCGTCGATGGCCCAGGTGCTGCCGTCCCACTTGAGCAGCTGCCCATCGCCCGCCCGCGCGAACGCGAGCGAGGCGTTGACCACCAGCAGCTGACCGAGCTGAGTCGAGGTGCCGGAGTACGGCGTGGGCACTTCGGTGAACGTGGTGCCGTCGTAGCGCACCATCTTCCCCACGCCGGCCAGCCACTGGTTGATGGCCGAGCTGCCCGCCAGTGACCCGTAGTTGGCCACTGGCGGCGTGCCGGCGAGCGTCCAGGTGGTGCCGTCGAAGCGATAGAGCGCCGGCGCTGATCCCTGGACCAGCGCGAAGGCCGTGGTGCCGTCGGGGCTCCAGGCACCGACGAGTGATGACGAAGGCAGCGAGAGGGTGCCCACCCAGCTGCGCTCATTCCACATCGAGAGCACCTGCGTGGTCGCGCCGCTCGAGGCGTAGCGGGAAACGAAGGCCACCGCGCGCGAGTCGGAGATCGGCACCACGTTCATCGAGGTCGGCGAACTCACCGCCGCGGGAAAGCCGGCGTCGGGTGAGGAGCTCGCCCAGCCCGCTCCGGTGTTGCCGAACATCGTGCCTTGCGGCCCCGCATAGACCGCCCGCGCCGGGCTGCCATGGCCCGCGTTGAGCGTGACCGTCGTGGGCGAGATGACCGCGCTGCTCCACGCCAGGCCGTCGAAGTGCCAGCCTGCGTTGGTCCTGCCGAAGAGCCACACGTCGCTCGGACTGCGCGCGGCGAACTCGGCGGTGCCGTTGGTCGTCGCGGAAGGCAACGTGGCCCACACCAGCGAAGGCCCCACCGTCTTGAAGGCCTGCTGCGTGTCGCTCGAGCTGCCGGAGCTCCAGCAATACCGCGCGCCCCACACTTCGGTGGCGGAGACCGAGACCTGCGAGGTGTACGAGCACCAACCGCTGACGTCGCTGATGGTGGTCACCGCGGTGCCCGTGCCAGGCCATTCGTACTGCCCGTAGACGCCGATGACCCGAATCCCCGCGCCGTGGCCGGTGAGCTGGCGCACGTCGTCGTACGAATTGGGCATCGAGAACGGCGTGGACCAGGTGCCGTTGCTCCAGAGTCGAATGAGATTGTCCTCACCGGCGATGTAGACCTTGCCCAGCCCATCGCCCCAGATGGTGAGCACGTCCCTGGTGGTGACGATCGAGAGGTCTTCCCACACGCTGCCGTTGAAGCGCAGCACCAGGCCATCGGGTCCGCCGACCCACACGTCATTTGCGCTGCCCGCCCAGATGGCGTTGAAGGTGGTGTTGCGCAGGTGACGGAAGCCGCGCACCGTCGAGCCGTCCCAGCTCACCACGCTGCCGCCCGTGCCCGCGGCCCACGCCGTGCCTGACGCTTCGACCCACACCGACTGGAGCGTGTCGTAGCCGGTGGTGGGTTGTTCCCAGCAGAAGCCGCTGGTGGTGCAGACACCGGTGGCCGGGAGCGGCGTGATGGGCAGGCACACGAGGGTCGCCGCGCCGCACTGCGTCCCCGGGCCGCAGGTGCCGCATGAGGTGATGGTGCGCGCCGCGCCGCAGGTGTCCGTCGTCACCAGGGTGCCGCAGGTCTTCTGTTCGCGAGCGCACAACGCTGCGTCCGTTTCAGGACTGCACACGCACGCGTTCGAAGGCGTGCAGCTGGCGGGGCTGGTGCAGGTGCCGCAGCTGGTGACCGCGCGGGTGAGGCCGCAGTTGTCCGCCGCGGTGACGGCGCCGCACTGAGCGCCCACGCGGCTGCAGAAGGCCGGGTTGGTTTCCGCGGTGCAACCGCAGACGTTGGTGGTGCCGCCGCCTCCGCAGGTGCTGACGCCGCCGCAGCTGCCGCAGGAGAGCGTGCGCGTCGCCCCGCAGTTGTCCGTCACCGTGAGCGAGCCGCAGTCCTTGCCCCGCGCCGCGCAGAGCGCCGCATCGGTCTGCGGAGTGCAGCCGCACTGATTGGCCGTGCCGGCGCCGCCGCAGCTGGTGGTGCTGGTGCAGCTTCCGCAGCTGGCGACGTTGCGGTTCTGCCCGCAGGTGTCGAGGCCCGAGAGGGGACCGCATGCGGCGCCCAACCGCGCGCAGAATTGGCTGTTGGTTTCACCCGCGCAGCTGCACTGGCCGAGGCTGCAGGTATTGGGGCTGGTGCAGGTGCCGCAGCTCGTGATGCTCCGGCTGTTGCCGCAGTTGTCGAGGCCCGAGGTGGCTCCGCAGCTGCGGCCCACGCGCGCGCAGTACTGAGCGTCGGTCTCGGGTGTGCAACCGCACACGCCGGTGCTGCCGCCTTCGCCGCAGGTGGTGCTTCCCGTACAGTTGCCGCAGCTCACCGTGCGCCCCGCGCCGCAGCGGTCGGTGACGCTCGCGGTGCCGCAGGTCCGGCCGAGCTGCTGGCAGAGCGCGGCGTTCGTCTCAGGCTGGCAAACGCACAGTCCTCCCGCGCAGGCCTCGGCGGTGGTGCAGGTTCCGCACGAGACGATGGTGCGGGTGAGGCCGCAGCGATCGATCACCGTGAGGGGACCGCATTCGCGCGCGGCCGTCTGGCACAGCTCTGCGTTCGTGGGAGGCACGCAGGCCGAGCCGCCCCCGCCGCCCGTCGCCGTTCCGCCGCCACCGGTCGCGCTCCCGCCGCCCGTGGCGCTGCCCCCGCCGCCTCCGGTGGTGGCGGGGAACTCGCATCGCCCCAGCGTGGTGCACACCTGGCCGCCGATGCAGAGGTCGCAGGTCGCCCCTCGCGCGCCGCAGGAAAAGACGGTGTCGCCCGCCATGCAGAGGCCGTCCTTGCAGCAGCCGCCACAGCTCATTTCACACACGGCTTCGGGCGTGGGCTCGGGGACGCAGCCCAGGGCCAATACGAGGGGGAGGGCGAGGAAGAAGGGGCGAAGGGCGGTCATTCCCCTCAGTGGGACCAGGCCCGCGCCATTTTGATTATTTCTTCAGTGAGGCCCGCGCGGGCTCGCTAAAACCATCCCCCGTGAGCGCCGACCTCGCCGACGGAGCAGAGACCCAGGTCAAGGGCTCTGGGTCCGCGGTCTACACGCTCAAGAACAGCGGCGGCGTGTACTCGTGCACCTGCCCCGCCTGGCGCAACCAGAGCCTGGGGCTCATTCGCACCTGCAAACACCTGCGCGCGCTGCGGGGCGACGAGGCGGAGATCCAACGCCTGGGCAACTCGGCCAACCTCACCGGCCGCCCCCCCAAACCGCCGAAGCCCCCCAGGCCGCCCGGCGACAACGCCCCCGACGATGATGATGACGAGGGGCCGCCCGTGCTCCTCGCGCACAAGTGGGAGAACGACGTCGACCTCACCGGCTGGTGGCTCTCGGAGAAGCTCGACGGGGTGCGCGCGTATTGGGACGGCGAGCGGTTCATCTCGCGCCTGGGCAACGAATTCTTCGCGCCGAAGTGGTTCACCGCGCCGCTGCCGAAGTCACCGCTCGATGGCGAGCTCTTCGGAGGCCGCAAACAGTTCCAGCGCACCGTGGGCATCGTGAAGCGGCAAGACGCGTCTGATCTCTGGAAGGAGCTCCAGTACGTCGTCTTCGACGCGCCTCAACACGGCGGGGTCTTCGAAGAGCGGGTGGCGTTCATCGAGGCGACCGTGAGCGCTCTGAAGGTCAGCTGGTTGATCGCGCACAAACACGAGCTGTGCCACGGCACCGAACACCTGCGCACCGAGCTCGCGCGCGTCGAAGGGTTGGGAGGCGAAGGGCTGATGGTTCGCCAGCCGCGCTCCCGCTACGAGGCCGGCCGCTCGAACACGCTGCTCAAAGTGAAGAGCTTTCACGACACCGAGGGGCGCGTGCTCG
>JAYVNA010000040.1:0-2431 GCA_043758715.1 Archangium sp. | reverse complement strand
GGTCACGAGCGCGTGGCTCCGCGCGCTCGTCGGCGCAATGCCCCCCGACGCAGGAAGCGGCGCCGCCTTCGCGATCGCGGTGACGTCCGACAAGCCCGCGGAGACCCGCGCACGGGTCGCGGAGCTGTCGGATCGTGTCGGCGGCCGTCAGGGCAAGCCGGTGCGCGCGTTGATCGCGGGGATCCCGAACGTGGGGAAGTCGACCCTCCTCAACACCCTGATGAACGAAACGGTCGCGCTCGTGAGCGATCGGCCCGCCGTCACACGCGAGCAACAGCGCGTGGTCCTGCCGAATGGAATGATTGTGACCGACAGCCCGGGCCTGATGAGCCCGAAGATCGTGGACGAAGCGTCGGCGCTGCGGCTCGCGTTCGGCGGTTCGATCCCGGTGACCGCGGTCGAATACGAGACGATGGCGATCGCGGTGGCCCCGCATCTCCTCGCGCACTACGCGCCGCTTCTCGAATCACGCTTCAAGCTCGGCCCGATCCCCACGGACCCCGCAGCCCTGCTCGAAGCCATCGGGAGGCGACGGGGCTTCCTTGGACCTGGCGGCGTCGTGGACACCCACAAAGCCGCCGAGGTGCTCGTGCACGAGTTCCGTGCCGGGCGTCTCGGCCGAATCAGCCTGGAAGCCCCCAACAAAACGCCGCCCTCTTCTTCGAGGGGGTGCCGAACCTGAGCAGCGTCGTCGAGTACGGGCTTGGTCAGGAGGGCTGCGTGCATCTGTTCGGGCAAGCACCCACTCGGTTTCCGTCATGGCCCCGGTTGGGGCACATGAGGGGCACAGCGGACAAAACAAAACCTGCCTGGACATCAGGCGGTTGAGTGTGGAGGCGCCGGGAATCGAAAAAAGGTCAGGGCGATAGAAACCCCAAGCAGGACGCGCCGTTACCCTCTATCGCTCTGATCTCGCTCGAAACCCATCCCTCGTTGTCCCGTGTGGTCCCGCCGGTGCGGCGCTCATTCCGCGCCGCAGGGGCACACTGGGGGCACATGAGAATGGGTGGCCTACTCAACCGAGGTCCGACTTCAGCGCCCCGCTGAAATGTTCCACGACTGATTCGTGCACGGGGTGCCACACAGACCGCTGCCGCCGCCGGAGCAGTCGGCACCGGAATAGGTCGCAGTGTACGTACCAACGAAGGTGTTGGGGCCGACGAAGCTTCCCGTCAACGCGTAGCTCTCGGTGCAGCCACCGGGCAAGGCTCTAGAATAAGTGAACGAGCCGCTTGGGCACGTCGGGGGCGCGGACGTGGTCAACGTGTTCCCGCTCTGCGTGGGTAAGGGTCGCAGCACGAGTCTCAGCTATCTGCTGGGTCGGCGGGCCGCCGAGTTCATGCACGGCGTCGGCCGCAACGGCTGAGCTGACCCGCTCACCCCCGAGGAATCACTCTCGCGCAGCAACCCATCAGCCCCGCGTGCGCTCCGTACCTGGCCGAGCCGCGCGCGCGTGCGCGCCAACACCCCACCCAACCCATCATCCAAAGGCACAACTATGACCACCCTCGCGAGAGCAGGGAGCATTCTGACGCTCGACGAGCAGTACCCCGCAGAGCCGAAGCGGCGCTGGCCCCTAGCCATCATCAGCTGCTCGAAGTCGAAGCTCGCCGGCCCCCAGCGCGTGCGCGAGCTCTACACCGGCGACACCTTCAAGTTGGCCGTCAAGGCGGCCGAGGTGCTGGCCGAGCGCTGGGTCGTGATTTCCGCCAGGCACGGCGTGCTTCACCCCGAAGACATCATCGAGTCGTACGACGAGTCGGTGATGACGAAGAGCCGCCGCCAGCGCGAGCAGTGGGGGCAGCACGTCTCCCGGCAGCTCAAGCTCTGCATGCCGACGCTGCAGGGCTCGCAGGTGCTGTCGTTCGTCTCGGCGCTGTATCAAGAGTTCCTCGACCTCAGCGGCGTGGGCGCGAGCTTCTTCTGCCCACTCCAAGGCCTGGCGATCGGGCTCCAGAAGAAAAGACTGAAGGAGCTCGCCCGATGAAGCGGCCGAAGACGCTGGGCGGCACGCAGTTCTGGCGTGACCGCGTGGTGATTGACGATCACCGGCTTCCGCAGCACGTCAGGTTCGGCAGAGTGCGCGTGCTCGACGCTGAAGACCGTCGCATTCACACCGGCGTCATGTTCACCGCCGCCCACGCAGCCTTCACGAAGGCTGTCGGAAAGCCGAAGCAGCACGGCGACCACCTCGTGATGCTGCTGCACGGCTACGGCGGCAGAACGAGCCGCATGTTCGCCCTGCGCGATGCCGCTCGCGCTGCAGGCTTCGTCGCCGAGGTGATTCAGTACCCGTCTTTCTTCCGCACCATCGACGAGCTCGCCGGCAGCATCGCAGACTTGATTATTGCCTCAGCTGCCCACCACCGCGGGCGCATCAAGACGGTCTCGCTGGTGGCCTTCTCCATGGGCGGCCTGGTGGCGAGCGCCG
>JAYVNA010000039.1:0-7668 GCA_043758715.1 Archangium sp. | reverse complement strand
AGGCCTTCGACTCCGCCAGAAACCGCTGCAGCCCCGGGAGCACGCCCGAGGTGGAGACCGTCACCGCCACCTGGCGCAGCTGAGGCGCGGGGCTCTGGGTCAGCACCTCGACCGCGTGCAGCACCTCGTCGAGGTTGTCCATCGGCTCGCCCATGCCCATGAACACCACGTTGCTCGCGGGTTGCGCTTCGGGCGCTTCGCTGCGGGCGAGCAGGTATTGCGCGACCATCTCTTCGGCTTTGAGCTGGCGAATGAAGCCGAGTTCCTTGGTGGCGCAGAACACGCACTTGCGGGTGCAGCCCGCCTGGCTCGAGATGCAGATGGTGCTGCGATTCTTCGCCGGAATGCGCACGGTCTCGACGTTGGTGCCGCCGAAGTCGAGCGCGTACTTGGTGGTGCCGTCGGGGCTCTCCTGGCGCTCGGTCACCTTGGGCAACACCAGCCCGTTCGCCTGCACGAACGGCTTCCACACCCGGTGACTGACACCCGCAATCGCGTCGGGCAGCTCCGTGGGCATCGGGCGTTGCGAGAACAGCCAGCGAAGCGTCTCCACCGCGCGCGCACGGCTGCCGAGCTCGGTGGTGAGCTGGGCGAGCGTCAACGCGGGAAGCTGGCGGGACACCGGCCTCACCTCGCAGAGGCGTGCACCCACTGTCAATCTGACTGCCCGGAGCAGCTCCAGGAACATCGCTTCCCCCCTGAGTGTCCACGGGTACGATGCGCACCTCCTTCAGGGGGAACACCACCATGAGACTCTCACCCCGCGGCGCTGTGAGCCGCCGCCTCGTCATCGGCCTGGGCATCGTTCTGGCCATCGGGCTCGGCTCCGCCAGCACGCAGACCTGTTTGAGGGTCGGCTTTTCCACCGGGCTGTGGCTCGATGAGTGCCCCGACGGAGAGCTGCGGCAGACGATCACCGTGTCTGCTCCCGAGCTCAAGCGCGGCGCGCCGGGCACCGTGTACGTCACCGTCAACGCGACCTACCTGGTGGCGCCTCACGACGAGCGGCGCACCGAGACCATCTCGCGCTTCACGCCCGTGGTCTCGCTGGTCACCGCCACCGGAGAGACCCAACTCAACCCGAAGAAGAATTGGGAAAAGAACGGCAGCGGCATGCAGGCCGAGCTCGAGCTGCCGAAGGTGAACGACGGCGACTACAAGCTGCGCACCCGCATCACCTCGCCCATCGGTGAAGAGACGCTCGAGCTGCCGCTGCCGCTCTACACGCCGGCCCGCGTGCACGTGATCACCGATCGCCCGCTGTACGAGCCGGGCAACACCGTGAAATTTCGCGCCGTCGCGCTCAAGGCGTCTGATCTCACGCCGCTCGAAGAACGCCCCGGCACCTGGCGGGTGACCGATTCGCAGGGCGAGCTGCTGCTCGAAGAGCGCGCACCCTCCGGGTCCTGGGGTGTGGTCTCGGGCACCTTCCCCATCGATCGCGGCGCGCAGTCCGGCACGTGGACGGTCACCTGGCAATCAGGCGCGCAGAGCGAATCGCGCACCTTCACCGTCAAGCCGTTCACCCTGCCCCGCTTCCGCGTGGAGGCCTCCAGCGCGAAGCCGTTCTATCGGCGCAACGAACGGCCGGTGCTCAAGGGTTCGGTCACGTACAGCTCGGGGGCGCCGGTGGCGAACGCGAAGCTCGAGCTCCACTGGAACGTGTCGGGTGAGTGGCCCGCGCCGACCAGCTGGTCCGAAGGCAATGCGTTGCCCAAGCTCGCCACCACCAACGCCAGCGGCGCTTTCACCGCCGAGCTGCCCGCGGTGCCTGAAGATCTGCAGGGCACGTCGACCCTCACCGCCAGCATTGGAGCCGTCGATGCCTCCGGTGACCGGGTCGAAGGCAGCGCGAGCATTCTCCTCTCGCAAGACATGATCGCCGTCTCGGGCGTGACCGAGCTGGCTGACGGGTTGGTCGAGGGCATGAACAACCGGCTCTTCCTGCGCGCCACCACGGCCGATGGCCGGGTGCTCGAGGGCGTGACCTTGAACGTGAAGCGCCTGTGGGAAGCCACCGACAAGGGCACCGACGCGAAGGTCGATGAAGACGGCGTGGCGAGCTTGCAGGTCGACCCCGGGCCGGCGGTGAACATCGTCATTCCGGCGATGCCTTTCCGTCCTCCGCCGAAGACCAGGGTGGTCAGCCGCGATGGGCTCAGCGAGCGCCTGGGTCTCAATGAAGATGACGGCGACGTTTCGTTGGCCGATCGCATGGCCTTCGATCGTCTCGACGCCCGGCTCGAGCCCTGCGCGCGCTACGTCCTCGAGGGAGCGGGCACCGTGAACGTCGGCTTGCTGGTGCGCGCGTCAGGCTCGGTGGTCTCGATGGCCGTTCCCACCTCGAAGCTGGGCAAGTGCCTCGAGGGTGCGCTCAAGACCCTGCAGCTGGGCGCGGGCAAGGAACGTTTCTTCGAGGCGGTCTGGACCTTCAACGACGCCGAGCTTCCGCGCTTCGACTTCTCGCTCGATGGCCTGCCGCAGGTGCCCGAGCCGCTGCAGAACGCGCTCGCCGATGCGCTGCTCGACGCGCGCGATTGTCTGCCCGCCACCGTCAAGTCGGGCCAACTTCCGCGCCTGCTGCAGTGGAAGGTGAGCAGCGATCAGAAGCGCATCGAGCTCGACTGGGTGCCCGTCCAGGGCGAGAGCTACGCCGAGAGCGCGCTCTCGTGCATTACCTCGCGGGTCAAGACGCTGCAGTTCCCGAAGTTTCCCGGTGAGCAGGAGCAGCCCGAGGAAGGCCTGGGCACCTCCATCGGCGTGGCGCACGTCTCGGTGAGCGCGCCCGAGAAGTACGAATCGCTCAAGCCGCAAGACACCATCATGGTGGGCTACGAGTTCCTCGTCACCGCGAAGAAGGACAAGGAGAACCTGGGCAGCACGAAGCTGCGCATGAACCCAGGTTCTGTGCCGTCCATTCGCCTGCGCGCGTCGACCCAGCTGCTGAAGGTCGGCGAGAAGGTGAAGGTCGAGATTCTGCGCGGGCCCGACTTCCAGGGCGAGCTGCCCGAGAAGCTCTACCTCACGCACGCTTTCGAATCGCAGGAAGCGAAGGTCGACAAGGAAACCCGCACCGCCGAGTTCACCATTCCCGCCGGCTGGCAGGGCTGGGCCGGGGTGCAGTGGGGCGGAGGCAACGTGTTCCTCTTCGTTCAGCCCAACGCTGCGTTGGCGGTGAAGATCACGCCTGAAAAGGAACGCTACGCCCCGGGTCAGATCGCCCAGCTGGGCATCGAGACCACCATCGGGACCACCGGAGGTTCAGCCGCGGTCGGCCTCTTCGGCGTCGACGACAGCCTCGCGCAGCTCGCGGCGTTGCCCGGTGCTGACGAGCTGGCGAGCCTGCGCCCGCAGGCGACCGGCTCGGCTGCGTTCGGTTCGATGGATGCGCAGGCCCTCTCGCTGGGACGCATTCGGGGCGCCAACGCGGCGGCCGCCACCCTCGCGCGGGTCTCCGCCATGCCTCCCCCTCCGCAGGTGGAGGCCGCGGTGTCGTTGACGGGAAACACCGTGTTCGATCCCAACGAGGCGCAGGTCGATCGGTTCTACGTGGTGCTCGGCGAGCTCTACGGCCAGGTGCGCACGTGGGAAGCCACCGCGCCCGCGCAGGAAAAGATGACGCCGCCGGTGATGGCGAAGTTGTGGAACCAGTCACTCGACGCGGTGGAAGCGCGGCACGAAACGGCCCGCGACGCCTGGGGCCGGAGGCTGCGGCTGCATCGGTTGCCGGCTGATCTGCTCTCGTTGACCGAGCCGCGCGCCGTGGTGGTCAACGGCACCCGGCTTCCCGAAGACACGCAGAATTGGTCGCAGTGGGTCGCCAAGGAGATGCCGTGAAAAAGTTCATCGTCTTCGGTCTCACGGTGGTGGCGATCTTCTTCGTCGCGTCGCTCGGCTTCGTCGCGGGCAAGTCGCGCTCGGCCGGGGCCTTCGAAAAGAGCAGCAACTTCGACAACAGCTACATGCCCTCGCCTTCGGTGGTCGCCGAGGCCGCGCCTGAGATGCCCATGGAGCTTCAGGCCGAAGAAGGGAAGATGGGCAAGAGGGACATGGCGATGAAACGCGCCGCGGCCCCGCCCAAGAGCGCCATGCTGGGGCTGATCGGCAGCGGCATGGGAGGGGGTGGCATCGGCGATGCCATCGGTATCGGGGGCATTGGCACCAAGGGGCGCGGCGGAGGGGTGGGCCACGGCGCCGGGGTGGCCTCGGCGATGGACAAGGAATCGGTCGATGGTGACACCGGTGAAGCAGCGCAGCCGGCGCCCACGCGCGCGTGGTTCCCCGAGACGTTCCTCTTCGAGCCGCTGATCGTCACCGATGCGCAGGGCCGCGCGAACGTGCCGGTGAAGGTGCCTGATCGCCTCACCACCTGGCGCGTGCTCGCGCTGGCCCATTCCCGGCAGGGCAGCCAGGCCGGCAGCGTCGCCAGCTTCCTCGGCACCCTGCCGACCTACGTCGAGCCGGTCACCCCGCCCTTCCTCTACGCGGGCGATTCGGTGCGGTTGCCGATTCAGGTGGTGAACACCACCGACGGCGACATCAGCACTTCGCTCGCCTACGGCATTCGGGGCGCCACGCTCTCAGCCACCGGCGGCGCGGTGAAAGTGCCCGCCGGCGGCAACGCGCTCCAGTACGTGACGCTGAGCACCACCAAGCCTGGCCTGGCCGTGTTCACTGCGACGCTCGGCAACACCGATGCGATCGAGAAGAGCATCGAGCTCAAGCCTGCCGGCCGCCGGGAGATCGTCACCAGGGGCGGTACCCTGGCGGCGCCGCGCACCTTTACGCTCACCGGGCCCGCGAGTCCGCTGCCCGGCACCGAGGCGGTGCGGCTCAAGGTGTACCCGGGCGCGCTGGGCCTCGTGCGCAACGAGCTGTCGGCTGCGCCCGGCCGCGGCGGCGTCGCTGAAGACGCGTACCTGCTGCAGTTGCTCGGGCAGGCGCCGGCGCTCCTGGTCTCGCTGGGCGCCAAGCCCGATGAGCCCACCATTCGGGATCTCTCGATTCTCGCGACGCAGCGGGTGATGCAGTACGCGCGCTCGCCTTCGGTCGACACCGCCACCCTGCTCGCCGAAGCGGCGCTGGCGCACCCGCAGAACCCGGTGCTCGCGCGCCTGGGAGAACGGCTCGCCTTGCAGGTGGCGCAGCAGCAGCGCGCTGACGGCACCTGCCAGGGCGCCAATGGGTGGACGCTCCAACGTTTGCTGGTGACCACCTCTGATTGCGTGCGCGCGGCCCGGGCGGCGACTGAATCGCCGGCGGCCCGGCAGCGTGCGACCGCGGTCACCTTGAAGGCCTCAGGGGCGTTCGAGCGCAACGCCGCGCGCGTGAATGACGCGTACACGGCCGCGGCGATCCTCGCGTCGGGGGCCATCACCGGCGGGCTGGGCGACACCCTGCGAAAGATGGTGCTCGAGAAGCTGGTCGAGTCGTCCGATGGCGGGAAGTACCTCCCGGTCGAGGCGGGCGTGGTGCGCGCCGATGGCGTGATGCCTTCGACCTACGAGGCGACGGCGATGGCGATCCTCGCGCTGCAAGACGTGAAAGACGCACCGCTCGCGGATCTCGGCACCTACCTGCTGTCGGGTTACTCGTCGTACTCCGGCTGGGGCGATGGGCGCGCCAACCTGGTGGCGTTGCGCGCGGCGGTGAAGCTGTTCAAGGACCCCGTGCCCGCGGGCGTGAAGATCACCCTCGAGCGTGACGGCGTCGCGATCACCACCGGCGTGCTCGATGCGGCGGCGCTCCAGGACGTGCTCTCGATGGACGGTGATGCGACCGGGAGCGGCGGCGCTCATTCGTGGACCATCAAGGCCGAGCCCGCGGTGCCGGGGCTGGGCTACAGCCTGCAGCTGATCTCGTACTCGGCGTGGAAAGACGAGCCGGGCGGCGGGCTCGAGCTGACGACTGAACTGCCGAAGTCAATCAAGGTGGGCCTGCCTTCCGACGTGAAGCTCACCGCCTCCGTGCCCGGGGGAATGATGATGAAGCTCGAGCTCTCGTTGCCGGCGGGAGTGCAGACCGATTCCACCGCGATGACGAAGCTGGTCTCGAGCGGGGTGATCACTCACTACGAGACCGAAGATGGGCTCGTCACGATGCACCTGCCTGCGCAGGCGAACGGCGCGTTGTGGCAGGCGAACGTGGGCGTGATCGCCACCCTCGCGGGCACGCTGCACTCCGGCGCCTCGTCGCTCTCGGTCGACGGGAATTACGGAAAGAAGAAGGACTTCGCTCCCGTGGCGTGGCGGGTCGAGTGAGCAAGAGCCGGGCGGCTCAGAGGAACGGCTCGACCAACACTTCGCCTCGCCGCCCGAAGTACGTCACGTGCTTCCCCGCGATCCACGCCACGTAACCGACGCAGCCCGCCTTCATCGAGACCTCGACGAACTCGGGGTACCTCACCCGCCCGGCCTGCGAGCCGCAGATCGCCGCGAAGATCGCCTCGCGCTCGAAGTGATCGCCGATGACGACCGGCGGCGGTGCCATGGGCTTCACGTATGACTCACCGGTGGGCAGGAAGAAGGTCGTCTGGGCTTCCCGGTAGTCGACCCGGGAGCTCTCGATGCCGGCGATGGAAAGCTCGCTCATGGGCTTCCTTTCAAGGAAACCATCGCAAGGACTTCAGCGCTCTTCCAGCAGCGCCTTGATCTCCTTCACCCGCCGGGTGACGAACTCGCGCTCGAGCTTCTGAAACGCCTCCGGCAGCAAATCGCGGCTGGTGCATTCCTGCACGGCGACCAGGTTCTGCAGCTCGACTTCGAGCGGGTAGCTGGGCGGAATGAAGTCTCTGACCACATGCTCGACGTCGGCGGTGATCACCTCGTCGCGGCCTTCGGTCATCGCGTGGAACTTCGAGCGCACCAGGATCGCCTCGATGTCGGCGCCTGAGTACGTGTTGCCCGAGGTCAGCTTGGAGAAGTCGGGGAACTCGACCTTCACCTTGGTCTTCTTCTGCATCGCCTTGAACAGCTCGTCCCGCTCCGCATCGGTCTGCGGGTAGAACAACGCGATGTGCTCTTCGGCGCGGCCCTGACGCTTCAAGTCGATCGGCAACAGGTCGGGGCGGCACGTCAGCAGGAACCACACGATCTTCCCGCGATACGCCGTGTTCCCCATGAAGCTCGCGATCGACGCGAAGATGCGGCTCGAGGTGCCGGAGTCCCCACCCGCATCGCGATCACCTAAGAACGCGTCGGCCTCGTCGATCATCACCGCCACCGGCCAGAGTGCCTTGAGCAGGTTGAAGATCTTCTCGAGGTTCGACTCGGTGACGCCCTGCCACTGGCTGCGGAAGTTGAGGAACTTCACGCACGGCACGCCGATCTCGCCGGCGAAGCAGGTGACCAGGAACGTCTTGCCCGTGCCCACGGGGCCCGACACCAGGTAGCCCATGGGCATCACCTCGATGCGGCCCTTCTTGAGCGCACTCGAGGCGTCGCGGAGCATCTTCTTGGCCTTGGCGTGACCGGCCACCACGTCGAGCGTGTACTCGGGCTCGATGAACTCGAGCAGGCCGTGACACTCGGCCTGAATGATCTCCTTCTTCTTGTCCTTGAGGATGTCGGCGGTGATCTTCACGCCCGACTCGATCGCCTCGGTCAGCAGGCGATCGAGGTTGATGCGCGAGAGCCCGGCGGTGATCTTCGCCAGCGCCTGGGTGCTGAC
>JAYVNA010000038.1:0-22249 GCA_043758715.1 Archangium sp. | reverse complement strand
TACTGTTTTACGTCTGAAGCGGGCGCGGAGTTATCGCTTTTTCGGTGCACCCGCCAGCCCTTTCGACGCAGCAGACATTTTTTCCTGAAGACGTTTCGCAATGTCTGCCCCTTCGGCCAGCAGATCGTTGATCGAATTGTTCTGGGTGCGGATCTTCTGGGTCACGCCTTCCAGCAGCTTGCGCACGGTCATCAGGTTCTGGGGCAGCTGCAGCTTGCCTTTGCTGACCTCTGCCCACACCGCCTCGCCCAGATCGCGGTAGGCGCGGTCGAGATCGCGATCGAGCATGTTCGAGCCGACCTTGGCCTGGGCCATGGCGGCGGCGTGTTCGACCTGGGCCTTGAGCACCTGGAGCTGCGCCTGCGCTTCTTCCCAGGCGGCCTGAATCTGCCTGAGGGTCTCGGTGGTCTGCGGCGACTGAGGCGGTTGAAGTCGATCGGGCACTGGCGGAGGTCTCCGAAAAGAAAGAGGGAGGCGCGCGACGGTATCAGGACTTGATGAGCCGCGCGCCGAAGAACCCGCCGCCCTCGAGCCGGTGAGGCCAGACCCGCAGCTGCTCTTCGAGCTTGAACTCGGGCTGGGCGGCGATGAAGCGCTCGACCACCCCTTCGTTCTCGTCGCGCAGCACCGAGCAGGTGCCGTAGACGATCACCCCGCCCGGCCTCAATTTCTTACTGACATCCCGCAAGATGCCCAGCTGGGTGACGGTGAGCTCATCGATCTGCTTGGCGCTGAGCTTCCACTTCTGATCGGGCTCGCGGCCGAGCGTACCGGTGCCGCTGCAGGGGGCATCGACCAGCACCAGGTCGGCGAGATCGATGCGGGGCGGGCTGGGGAAGCTGACATGCCGCAGCTTGAGCTCACCGACCCGCGTTCGCGCTTCCTTGAGCCGCTTCTCCGAGTGATCCCACGCGAAGACCCGGCCGGTGTTCGTCACCGCGTCGGCCAGCACCAGCGTCTTGCCGCCCGCGCCGGCACAATAATCGACCACCGTTTGACCGGGCTGGGCGCGGCAGAACGCGGCGAGCAGCTGGCTGCCCAGATCCATCACCTGCAGCCGGCCCTCTTTCATCCACCGCGAATCGAAGATCGCCCGGCTGTCGTCGGTGGTGCGCAAGGCATCAGGCAGCTCGGCGCAGGCCTCGACCTCGAGCCCCTTGGCGCGCAGCTCGGCCACCAGGGCATCGCGGGTGCCCAGGGGGCGGGCGCGGAAGCTGAGCGTCGGCTCGCGGTTGAGCGCTTCCAACACCTGGTCGAGCTCACCCTCGGGCGCGATCCCCGCGATCCGCTCCGCCAGCCATGAAGGAAACGAGTGCAGGTTGGCGGCCCGATCGAGCGGCGTATGGCCAAAGTCGATCTCCACCTCGCGCTCCAGCTCGGCGCGGATCACCTGGTCGGGAATGCCGCGGGGCCGAATCGGCCCGGGGAGCGCGATCTCGGTCATGATCTTTTCCACGCCCGCCCCGCAGATGTCCCGGCGCCACATCGCGTAGCGGAAGATCGCCTGGTCCTGCGGCAGCTGGAGCTTCGAGGTGGCGTAGCCGCGGGCGCTGGCCGAGAGGTTGAGCCGCCGCAGGTGCCGCGAGAGCTCGCGGGTGGCAAAGGCGATGAACCGCCGTTCTTTGCCCCCGAGGTTGCCGCCGCCCATCAGCGCGTCGCCGATGGCCCGCCGCATGGGCGAGCCCTTGATCACGGCCACGTGCGCGGTGAGCACCGCGGTCGCCGCTCTGCGCGAGGCGATGCCCACGATGGCGCCGGTCGAGGTCGGGCTTTCGGCGCGCGGGGGGCGCGGGTTGAGGTTCGAATCGGCCACGCGGGCACCGCCTACGCTCCTGTCTGGCGTTCGAAAAGGGCTAATCATCGACAGGCGAACCTTCCGACCTGCTTGACCGGCGCGGGCTGCTGTATTGCCCTTGGGCCCGTGGCGTTCACCCTTCGCATCACCCACGGCACCCAGACTGAAGAGTTGTCCTTCGAGGGCGAGGTGCGCCTGGGCCGTACCGCCGACAACGACGTGGTGATCAAAGACGCCGCGTCGTCTCGCACCCACGCGCGCCTCTACGAAGAGGAGGGCCAGGTCTTCGTGGAAGATCTGAAGAGCGCCAACGGCACCCTGCTCAACGGCCGCGCCCTGAAAGCGCCGGCCCTGCTCGAGACCGGAGATCGCATCAGCATCGGCGAGGTCTCGCTCGATTTTCAGGCCGCCTCCGGGCCTTCCTCGACCCTCGATGGCGAGGAGGACGAGCCGGTCGACGCGCAGGAAACGCTCCTCAAGCCGCCCGTCAGCAAGCCCGCTTCCGCCGCGGTCCCGAAGAAGAAGCCCACGGTGGAGATCGCGGCTTCCGCTCCTCCGCGCAGACCCACCGGGGCGGTGCAGGCGGTCGCGGCCCGAAACCCGAGCCACGCGCTGCCCGCCGAGCCCACCGCCGCCGATCGCGCCCGCGAGCGCCGGGAACTCCAACGATCTTCGATGGGCCGCTTGCAGGTGCTGTGGAGCGAGCTGCCCCGCCCCACCCGCATCGGCGTCGGGGTGGCGAGCATGGTCCTCACCGGGGTGATCGCCCTCACCGTGTTCAACGCCCTCCGCCCCCGGCGGGTGGTGCACAGAGCCGAACCCACCGCGCTCGTACCCAACAGCGAGCCCGTGGCGGAATCGTTCGGAGCGGGTGCGGTCGACTTCTCGCGGCCCGACATGAAGTCGTTCACCTTCACCTTCCCTTCGCCCACCGCGATCGTCGGAGTGCTCCACTACCAGGCCAAAGAGATCGGAAAAGACGAGGTGACGATCGAGCTCAATGGCGCCCCCATCGGCCCCGTACCTCCCGACACCCTCGACACCGATCTCCGTCAACTCGAGCAGGTGCTGCCTTCGGCGCAGTTGCACGTCAACGAGCCCAACGAGCTGGTGTTCGACTCCGTCGCCAACCCGCCGGCCCACGACCCCTGGCAGATCTCCAACCTCTGGCTGGAAATCATTCCGGTGCCGCGGATGAGTGGCGAAGAAGCGGGGCGCCGGGCCAAAGACGATCTCGAGCGCGCCGCCAAGCTCTTCGATCTGCGCGGCGTGGGTGCGATGAACCTCTTTCGGGCCTGGAAGCAGTACCGCGACGCCTGGCTGCTGCTGGAAGCGACGCCTGAGAGCCCCCCAGAGCTGACGCAGGTCGCTCGTACGCGCATGCGCGAGATTCGCCCGGAGTTGGACAGGAAGTGCGCGGCGATGATGGTCAGCTACCAGCGGGAGATGAATCAGAGACACCCGAACATCGCCGGCGCGCGCCGCGTACTCCAGGACATCCCCTCGTACTTCGAAAAAGAGCACCCCTGCTACAACACCAGCAAGGGGCTGCTCGCCAGCCTGGAAGATCTCAGCGAGGTGGAGTGAGTCAGACCGCGCCGCTCGAGAGCACGAAGAAGATGCTCTCGTAGAACTTGCTGAGGCTGTCGTAGAGAATCGACATCACCGGCAAGAGGGCCAGCGTCCCGCCGATGAGCAGGAAGTGAGTCACCACGCTGTATTCGACCATCGCCTGACCGCGAGGCGCGCGGTCACTTCTTCGGGTCGGCTTTGCAGTCTTTCTTGCACTCATTTTCGAACTCCTTGCACTTGGACTTACAGAAGTTGACCTTGTCGGCGCCGTCCTTCTTGAGCGCCTTGCCGCAGGTATCGCTGCACTGCTTGATGACCTCAGCGCACTCGCTGTCGCACTTGTCGGCGGCCAGCGCGAGACCGCCCAGACTGAGCGAAAGAGTAAAGATGAGCCACTTCATGGGAGAGCCTCCTGGGGCTGCTGACGGTTCTGAGAATAGGTGAGCACGATGGACAGATGCGGGCCTTCGTTGCGAGCGGCTGCGATGATCGTAGTTCCGGCCTTCGTCCCAACAACCGAAAACTGAGCGGCGGTCGCCTTCGTTTCGGTGATGGAGAACTCACGCTCCTTGAATTGCCGCTCGTAGAAGCTGACGAACTCCGCCCCGCTCATATTCGTTGCCCGCGCATAAATGACCTCGTCGGCCGTCGGCCCTTCGCCCATCTTGATCGCCTGAGGGGCGCTCGCACCCGGTGGAAGCTGCAGGCCCCCCGGCAACACGGTCTGCTTGTCGAGCAGCGCTTCGGGGAATGACGCCGACAACAGCACCATGGTTCGAGAATACTGCTTTGAGACCGAGACCATGTGCAGCAGGCCCGCCCCACCATCGGGGGCGTCCTCCATCCAGCCGATGTAGCCCATGGTCGGCGAGAACTGCTGCGAGACGGCCACCCGGCGGTCGGCCTCGAAGGCCTTGGCGTAGAAGGCGAGCACGCGTTCTGGCGGGTCCTCGGTTTGAAACCACGAGATGGCCTGGGGGGTGCCAGGCAGGGTGCCGTTCGAGGTGAGCTTGCGGGGCACGGCGTTGGGGTAGGCGGGAATGCCGTCCAACGACTTGGGGTCGGGGTCCATGGCCGTCGAGTCCATTGGAGCATTCCCGATCATGACCTTGGCGACCTCCTCTTCAGCGATCTCCTCGGGCGTTCGATCATCAACCCGGCTGCGGGCCATCAGCACTCCGGCGACCCCACCGACGACCGCGGTGAGAAGGAGGACGCGGCCGAAGCTCAGCCCGGTCCCCCGCTTCTTCGTCACGGCCATGGATACTGGCTACGTCCGCTCGACGCCGGCGACTGGCGAGAGTCCTTCCAACCGGAAGCAAAGCCCGGCGACGCATCGCGCGACGGGTCAGACTTCCAGAACACGGGCAGAGAGCCGGGGTCGTCACCACCGAAGCCGCCGATGCCGTCGCGATCAGCGCCGCCGAGAATCGACTTGTTCAAGAAGCCGTCACTTCCGCTGATCGCGTTGTTCCCAAACCAGTCGTAGGCCTTCTGCTTCGCGTCGTTGCCATACCGGTTGTAGTAGTGGCCCGATCGATCGAGCAGGGGGTGGTAGGTGTCCTGCCCGGGCACGAAGCCGGGGTACGAGGCGGGCCGGGCCAACGAAGTCGCCGGTGCGCCCTTGCTGGGGTCGACGTCTTCGATGTCGTTGAGCGCCCAGGGGTCGGCCATCACCGCGAAGGTCTCTTCTCGAAGGATCCAGGCGTTCTCACCGATCTTCGCGTCACCATGAACTGAGTTGTCGTTGGTGGCGGCGTCGATCTGGCTGAAGGTCGCGTTGGCACCAGCGCCGGCGCTGTTGCGGCCCTTGCTGCTGACGTCGTTCTTGCCCGCCCATTCCATGAACTTCATCGGGAGCATGTAGTTCATGACTCCGAGCTTGTCCTTGCAGGTGACCAGGCCGCCTTTGTTCCAACTGCTCTCCTGGTACAGCGTTGCCGCTGTGACCCCGATCATCGCGCGGGCGCCAGCCTGCTTGTCGATGGAGCAACGAACCTGGTCTGCGCCGGGGACGATCCAGCACTGGTGGGCTGCGCCGGC
Source organism: Archangium sp. (assembly GCA_043758715.1). Taxonomy (GTDB): domain Bacteria; phylum Myxococcota; class Myxococcia; order Myxococcales; family Myxococcaceae; genus Archangium_A. Next base: position 16,839 of record JAYVNA010000038.1, on the reverse strand, counting down.
CTGATGGTGTCCCTTGGCGCTCCCATCCCCGCCGCCGCCGGTGACATCGACGCCAGGCCCGCCTGAGCCCGTGTCTTCATCGCCCGTGCCGCCGGCGCTCATGCCGTTGCAGTCGTAGCCGACGTCGAAGCTGTCGAACGCGACGGTGTGATCGCAGAACTTGAGCCGGTTGAGCCGGCCGATGTCCTTGCGGCCTCGCATGTAGTCGTTGGTGATGTAGTCCCAGCCGGCCGTGATGGTCGGCTCCTGGCTGTCGAGCCGGTACTGCAGCAGATCCTCGAGGAACAGCGTGTAGAGGATCAGGGGTACCAGCAGCACCATGGTGACCGACAACTCGACCGCGGCGGCACCACGGCGACGGAGGGCTGAGCGCTTCAATTGGTCACTCCTTCCACTGCAGTCTGGCCGTTACCGATGATCTGGCTGCCATTCGAGTCGCCGACCTTCTGGAGCACTTCCTTGAGCTCGTCGCGGACGAACGGGTGAAGCTTGGCGCGCCAGAACGGATCGAAGAGGTTCGGGGGCGCCGCCCACTTGTCGAGCTGGTGGAAGTAGGCCTTGCCCTTCGCCACTGCATAGCCTTGACCGGTGGGCACGTATTTCCACTTGCCCTCGCCGTTCGGCATCTTCACTTCGCCGGTGCCGCCAAGCTCCCACGGGCGTTCAGCGCCGTTGCGCATCTTGCGAAGGTCCTGGGTGATGGCACCGTAGGTGGCAGGCTGGCCCCAGTCGGTCTCGCCACCCTCACTCGCCAGGCGGAAGTTGATGAAGCAGCCGCCGTTGCCGTCGCACGGCACGCCTTGGTATTCAGCGGGCGAATTCATCGAACCTTCCGCTACGATCAGCGGGCCCACGCCGTCCTTCCACGTGGCGATCCCGAACGCCGCCCCGCTCTTCGCAGACACCTTGTTGCTGGCGGCGTTGGTCGAGTTGGAGAGGCCGATGATCATGTACATACCCTCGCTCTGGATATCCATCATCTTGGACGGGTTGTAGACGGGGATCCCGAAGGGAATGGAGCCCCGGTACCCGGTGTCGGACGCGCTGCGTTCGAGCATGGTGCCGACTTCCCACTTCGTTCGCGCGGCCATCGCGGCGCTCTCCATGATCTCACCGCGCTGACTGGCCGACTTGAGCTGGCCGACGCTCTTCCACGAGCCGGGTGACTCGCAATCGCTATCGAAGTTCGAGCCTTCGAGTGCGCAGGCAAAGCCTTTCTTGTTGTAGTCGTGGATCGCGTTGGCGATGGCGGCCTGCGGGGCGGTCTTCTTCTGCATGTCCATCAGCGTGAGGCTGGTCATGCCGATCTCGTCTTTGACGCGGTCGAGGATCGTCTTCTGGTCGCCATTGATCTTCTTGATCATGTCGTTGTAGCCCTTGACCGCTTCCTTCCACTTCGAGTCCTGGCCCTCGAGCGCGCTCTTCTTGCTGTTGTATTCTCTGTTGTATTTGAACGCGATTCGCAGCGCCTGGAAGCCATGCACGCAGTGCTGAGGTTGGTAGATGCTGCACTGTCCAAACTCCATCGCCATGATCACCAGAAAGGCGAAGAAACCCGCGCGGTACATGTTGACGTCGTGCCTGGCCAGCGCGCGCCACGCGTGAATGCCCATCTCCGCGACGATGGCGCCGGCGATCGCCCGGTTCATGAAGGCCATCGTGTTGAAGCCGCGGGCCTCGAGCGTGGCGACGGTGAAGGCGTGGGCGTCAGCGGCCGCTTGAATGCGGGTGCGTTCGTGCACTGCGTTGGCCACCGAGAAACTGGCCATCATCATCACCGCGCACACGAGGAGCACGACACACGCGAGGGGAAGGACCTGGCCACGTGCTTTGAGGGTTCTGGTCATTTTTTCTTCCAGGGAATGTGGCACTCGTTGGTGTTGGGAGGCTTCGTCTTGAAGTTCGAATGCATGCGCATCGCGTACGACGCACGCACGGGCATGATGTAGTTGCCGTTCTCGGCTTCGCTCTGCAGTTCCTTGAGCGTCCATGAATCGTTGGGAGACTTGCGAGCTTCGGCCGAGGCTTCCTTGGTCTTCATGCGCAGGTTCTTCATCGCCAGCGCGCGAGCGGGCCCTTCTTCCCCGCGCGCCGCCCACCAGATGAAGGCGTTGGCGAAGGGAATGTAGAGCGGCATGTACGTGGTGACCTGAATCGCGAGCTTGGTGGCCTCGAAGCCCTTCCAGTCGTCCGGGTTGATGCGGGGGTCGTCGAAGTCCTTCATGCTCGCCTGCGTGGTCGGCGCGCAGATGGTCACCTCGACCATCTTCTTGCCGTGGGCGCTGTTACCCCTCGACTGCACCACGTCTGAATAGGCCTGGCTGTACTTCGAAGCCGAGCCGACGTTGTAGACCATGTACTGCGGTTCCTGGCGGCCCGAGCCAGACCACCGCGGAGCCGACTTCGCGAGGAGCGGCAGCATCACGGCGATCGCCGCGTTCTCCATCACCTTCACCTCACCGCGGTTGATGGAACCTGAACGAACCGCCTTGTATGCGGCGTACTTGGTGAGCAATCGTGACTGGTGCAGGAGCCCCAGCTGCAGCATGCCCAGCAAGGTGAAAACAAAGAGAGGCATGACGATCGCGGTCTCGACGGCTGCCTGACCTGATTCTCGATGCTTCATGTGGGAAGTATCGATGCGGGCCTCCGATCTCTCCATCGGTCAGGTGGCCGAAGTTCAAAGGATTGAGGTGGGCCAACGCCTACATCGGGCGCCTCGCTGGCCAGTTGCCCGATAGCGAGGCCGCTGCCCCGTGAAACCGGTGGGGTAGAGTTTCGCGAATGCGGAACTCCTTCGTGCTGGCGCTCCTCGTGGTCTCGAGTGCCCTGATGGCCGGCTGCAACTGCGGCGGTGGTCCCCAGGCGGTCCCTTGCAACAGCACGGCAGACTGCAAGGGCACCCAGGTCTGTGGCGAGGGCAAAGTGTGCATGGAGCCAACGACGTGTCCCGGAACCCCGTGCGCGACGGGCGAGACGTGCCTGGGCGGCCGATGTCTTCCACCCAACTGCACGAACAAGATGTGCGGGGCCGAGCAGGTCTGTTCCAACAATCGCTGCGTCGACACCCTGTGCGTGGGCAAGTCTTGCCCGGGTGGAGTCTGCATCCAAGGCAGTTGCTACCAGTCGCAGTGCGCCAACACCCCATGCACTGCGGCTGAGGTCTGTGTCGCGGACGCCTGCATCTCGCGCAAGTGTCTGGGAGTGACCTGCCGCGGCGACGAGCGCTGCGCGGCTGACGGCGTCTGTTACCCGCGGGGCGGCTATGGCGGCGGTACCGGCACCGGGCCCGCGCCTGGCTCGGGTGGCGGGACCGGCGCTGGCGGCGGCACGGGAACCGGCGGTGGAACCGGAACTGGTGCAGGCACCGGCACTGGAGGAGGAACGGGGACGGGCGGTGGCAGCGGCAGCGGCAACCTCGCGTGCACGAGCAACTGCACTCCCGTGCAAGTTTGCGTGAACAACACCTGCATCGAGACGCGGTGCGTGGGCGTGAGTTGCCCCGCTGCCAACACCTGCAGCGCTGGCACCTGCGTCAGCTCCGGTTGTGGCGCCGGCGGCGGCGCGTGCCCCCCGGGACAGGCGTGCGGCCCATCGGGCACCTGTGTCGATGCTGCGTGCGCGACCCTCATCTGCCCCGACGGCTATTACTGCGCGTCGGGTTTCTGCTTCGCGGGCGCCGGTAGTGGCGGCGGAACCGGAACGGGTGGCGGAACGGGGATGGGCGGCGGAACGGGGACGGGCGGCGGGACCGGGACGGGTGGCGGAACGGGGACGGGCGGCGGAACAGGCAACGGCGGCGGCACCGGAACCGGAGGGTCAGGCGGCGGCGGAGTGGTGAGGGGACCCGACGGCGGGGTGCTCGGCGTCGCTGGACCCGACGGCGGCCTCATTTACCTCCCCGATGGTGGCGTGGTGGGCGGACCGTGTCTGCCGGGGCAATGTTCCGAATTGGCCTGTGGCGACGGTGCCGACAACGACGGCAACGGGAAAGCAGACTGCGCTGACGACGCGTGTGCCTACCAGACGTGCAACGATCACAACCTCTGCACCACTGACGAGCGCTGCCTCAACCGAACCTGCGCGGCACAGGCCGCACCCCGCCAGTGCAACTCTCCCCCAGCGGGTCCCTGTTACACGGCGATGGGCGCTTGCACGCCCACGTCCTGCGTGTACCCGGTGAGCGTGGGCACGAACTGCGGAGGCAGCAACGTCTGCCTCGGTGACGGCACTTGTGGGCCAGGTGGCAGCAGCGGCGTCTTCGCCTTTACGCCCTCGAACTTCGATCCCGCCGCAATCGTGTTGACGGATTCACGCATCCTGATGGCGGGCGCGCTGGGTTTCGATACGAGCACCAACACCTTCGTGGGCTCCTGGCCGGCCGTGAAGCCCACCGTGACGGTGGTGACGACAGCGAATGGTCCCGCGGTGCTGCTGGGGGCCGAAGGCTTCGATCTCCCCCAGGGCAGCTCGCTGCAAATCACCGGCAACAGGCCGCTGATCCTCGCGGCGCTCAACACGGTGGAGATCTACGGCGTCATCGACGCCTCCGCGCAATGGGTGGGCAACAGCCCCGTCCCCGGCCCCGGGGGCGGCGTCGGCTGCGGCACCGCGAATGGCGGCAGTGGCACGCAAGGTACCAACTCCGCTGAGGGTGGCGGCGGCGCTGGTGGAGCGGCAGGGCCGGGTGGCTCCGGCGGCGGCGGGAGCACGTTCAGCGGTGGTGCAGTCGCGGGCACGCAACGTCTGGGGCCTGCCGGGGCGCTGCTCGCTGGCTGTTCCGGCGGTAATGGCGGCAATGCCGGCGGGCTCGGAGGCGCGGGTGGTGGTGCGCTTCAGATCAGTGCGGGCAACGGCATCTCCCTCGACGGCGCCTCGCTCTTCGCCAACGGCATCGGCGGGCGCGGCGGTGGCGGCGCGAGCGCGAATGGCGGTGGTGGCGCGGGCTCCGGCGGCACCATTCTCCTCGAGGCCCCGTTCATCTTCGGCCGCAACGCACGGCTGATCGCGGTGGGCGGAGGCGGGGGCGAGGGCGCTGGGCGGCTCGGACCGGGGGCCTCTGGAGCCGACGGCGATCGATTCTCAGGTTCTTTCGGCGCGGCCGGTGGCGCAGGCTTGACCGGAAACGGCGGCAATGGCGGCGCGGGAGGCTCACGCGACTACCCTGCGTTCGCTGGCCGCGCCGGGCTCACGTACGACGACGGCAGCAACTCGTTCTTCGAAGCGGGTGGCGGCGGCGGCGGCGGCGCAGCGGGCCGACTGCGCGTCAACATCAGCGCGGGTGGCCGATGCCTGTTGCCGCGTCAGTACGTCTATCAGTCACCCGTGTTGACCAATAACGACCCGATCAACTGCAACTACTGACCTCATCGAACTCACCACAGCTCGCATGCGCCCCTGAGCCTGAAGCTCAGGACCGCGCGTCACAGCCGAACAACAGTGGCCCTCCCCGGACTCGAACCGGGATGCCCGTGAAGGCGGCGGATTTTGAGTCCGCTACGTCTACCAGTTTCGTCAGAGGGCCCTGCCCTGCTACCTGCGGACGCGGCTCATAGCAGAACCGGACATCGACGGAAGGGCTGCGAGCGGTTATGGGACCCTCGTCATGATCAATCTGCTGCTCTCGCTCGCGGCCGGCTTCGCCGTGGTGGTGCTCATCAAGGTGTTCGGCTTCAGCCTCCTGGCCGGCATCATTCCGGGCACCATCGTCTTCCTCGCCATTTTCGTGGTGCTGGGTCGCCGCTCCTTCACCCAGTTGCAGGCGGTCGTGCAGGCGGTGCAGGCCGAGCTGTCCTCCATGTCGGGGAACAAGAAGGAAGCCCAGGCCAAGGCCGACAAGTCGATCAAGATGCTCGAGGCCGCCCTGCCCCTGGGCAAGTGGCAGTTCCTGGTCGAGGGCGAGATTCATGGCCAGATCGGCATGATCAAGCACCTCTTCAAGGACTTCGACGGCGCGCTCGTCTCGTTCCAGAAGGCCAGCGGCCGCAACTACTTCGCCAAGGCGATGCAGGCGGCCATCTATTACCAAAAGAAGGACTTCAGCTCGATGCAGCAGTCCTTCGAGGCCGCCGTGAAACACGGCAACAAAGAGAGCCTCATGTGGGCCGCGTACGCGTGGTGCCTCATTCAGAACAAGAAGGACGACGAGGCCTTGCGCGTGCTCTCGCGCGGCGTCGAGCAGAACCCGAGCGACGAGAAGCTCAAGAAGGCGCTCTCGGCTTTGCAGAATGACAAGCGGCTCAAGATGTCGCCCTGGGAGCCGATGTGGTGGCAGCTCGGGCTCGAGGCGCCTCCGATGCAGCAGCCGCAGTTCGTCGGTGGCGGTCGCCGCCGCGGCTTCATGCGCCGCTGATCGTGGCCAGTGCTTCGCGGGGCGCCACGTTGCGGGCGCCCTTCTCTTTCTTGAACCAGGTCAGCTGGCGCTTCGCGTAGTGCCGCGTGGCCTGCGCGGTGTCTTCCACTGCCTGACTCAGGCTCAGCGTGCCCTCGACCACCTGGAGCGCTTGCAGGTACCCGACGGCCCGCATCGGCGCGGCTTCGCGGTAGCCCTTCGCCACCAGGTCGCGCGTCTCTTCCACCAGCCCTGAGGCGAACATCTTGGCGGTGCGCGCGTTGATGGCCGCGTAGACGCGCTCCCGCTCGGGGTTGAGCACGAAGAGATCGTATTCGTAGCGATCGGCGGCGAAGGCGTGCTCTTCCCGATGTTCGCTCGCGGGCTTGCCGGTCAGTGCGTGGATCTCGAGCGCTCGGATCACCCGCAGTCGATCCTGAACCGGGTGTTTCGCGGCGGTCACCGGGTCGACCTTCGCCAGTCTCGTGTGGAGCGCTTCGTTGCCTTCCCGATCGGCGAAGGCTTCGAACTCGGCGCGCAGGGCCTCGTCTTTCGACGGCCCCGGCATCACTCCGTGGAGCAGCACGCGCAGGTAGAGGCCGGTGCCGCCCACCACGATCGCCCGCTTCCCTCGCGCGTGGATGTCGGTGATGGCGGCGTCGGCGAGCTTGCCGAACCTGGCCGCGGAGAAGTCGTCGAGCGGATCGACCACCGAGATGAGGTGATGCGGCACTTCGGCCAGCTCAGGAGCCGAGGGCTTGGCCGTGCCGATGTCGAAGTACCGATAGACCTGCTGTGAATCAGCGCTGACGATCTCTGCGTTGAGCAGACGCGCCGCTTCGAGGGCGAGGGTGGTTTTCCCCGAGGCGGTAGGGCCAGCGATGACGATGAGTTTTGACAGTGGCCCCTCAGCCCGAAGCTATTTCTTCAACTGCAGCGCGGCTTCGACTTCCTTCGCGAGCAACTCGGCGCCGTCCTGCGAGTAGCCGCGGTGCACTGCGCTGATGGTCCCATCGGGGCGCACCATGAAGAGCGAGGGCAGCGGGCTCTTGGTGCCCAGCCAGCGGCGCGCGACGATATTGAAGCGGTCCTTCGCCACCGGGAAGGTCACCTTGTTCTCGGCGATCAGGTCCGAAACCTTCTTCTGGCCTTCGGGCTCCATGTCGATCGCCACCATCATGATGCGCAGGCCGTCAGCCTTGTACTTCTCGTGCAGCTGCTGGAGGTACGGCATCTCCTTTTTGCAGGGCCCACAGAAGCTGGCCATGAACGACACCATCAAGGCCTTGGTCTTCTTGTCGGTCGATTCAGGGCCCACGTAGGTGTCGATCGCGACCGTGCCCTCGCCGAACTCCTTGGCGTTGTAGACGGGCAGGCGGAACGAAGGGACCGGCTTGTCGACCTCCGCGAGGTCCTCGGCGAGCACGGGGGCGGCGACGAGAGCGAGCAGCAGGAGCGTTCGAGTCATGGAGTTCCTCAAGACGGGCGGTTTCCCTTCGCATTCAGCCACGCTGGAAGGGCATCGACGGCCACTTCGACCGTTTCCTTCGGCGCGTCTTTGGGCAGGCGCATGTTGTCGATCTTGAGCGTGCGCGACTTGTGCTCGGCATCGCCGTAGCCGGCGAAGAAGGCCGCGTTCACTTTGCTCGCGCGTTCCTTCTGCTTGCCGAGCTTTCCACCGCGCGGATCGAAGTCGACCTCGAAGCCCTCGTTGCGCAGCTTCATCACCAGCGCGATGGCGTCGTCTCGCTCGGGCCCGTCGAAGGTACCGATGAAGAGCGTCGGCCCACCCTTCTGCACGCCCTTGAGCGACTCCACCAACAGCACCAGGCGATCGAGGCCCATCGCGAAACCCACGGCGGGCTTCTCGGGGCCACCGAGCTCGTGCACCAGGCGATCGTAGCGGCCGCCACCACACACGGTGCCCGCGGTGCCCAGCGCGTTCTCGCCGCTCTTCGGCTGGTAGATGAACTCGAAGGTGGTGCGCGTGTAGTAGTCGAGCCCGCGCACGAGGCGGCGATCGAGTTCGTACGGAATGCCGAGCTTCTGCAGCAAGCGCTGCACGTCGTCGAAGTGCTTCTTCGAGCCCTCGTCGATCGAGTCGAGAATCGCAGGCGCCGAGGCGATCGCTTCCTGCAGCGCGGGCTCCTTCGAGTCGAGCAGGCGCATGGTGTTCTTCTCGTACGCGAGCTTCGCTTCGGGGCTCATCACGTCGAGCAGGGGACCGAAGTGGACCTTCAGGGTCTCGAGGTACGCGGGCCGGGTCGAGCCATCACCCAGAGAATTGAGGTGCAGCACCACATCGGGCACGCCGATCTGCTCGAAGAAGGCGTGGCACAGCGAGATCACCTCGACGTCCTGCGCCGGGTCGAGCGCACCGTAGGCTTCCGCGCCCAGTTGGTAGAACTGGCGGTAGCGCCCCGTCTTCATGCGCTCGTAGCGGAACATCGGGCCCATGTAGAACCAGCGGGTCAGCGGCTCGACGTTGGCGATGCTGTGCTCGATGTACGCGCGAGCGGCGGGCGCGGTGCCTTCAGGACGCATGGAGATCGAGCGATCGCCCTTGTCCTTGAACGTGTACATCTCCTTGCCGACGATCTCGGTCACCTCGCCCACGCTGCGTTCGAACAGGGCGGTGTCTTCGACGATCGGCGTGCGGATCTCCGAGTAGCCGTAGCGACCGAACAACGCGCGCGCGACGCCCTCGATGCGCTGCCAGATCTCGATCTGCGGCGGCAGGAGATCGTTCATCCCCTTCACGCCTGCGAACTTGGTGCTCACGTGAACACTCCGATCTTCTGGCCGAGGACCACCGGCGAGTCGGCGAGCAGCGTCGGTTCCCACGTCACGCGGCCGCGCTGGAACAACATGATCACCGTCGAGCCCATCTCGAACATGCCGATCTCTGCGCCCTTCTGGATCGGGATGGGGCGCGGGTACGTGTGCGCCTTCGCGGGCTGATCCTGGTGCGTGATGATCTCGTCGTAGGCCGCGTGAATGCGCGAGACGCAGGTCGCGCCGACCGCGATGTACGCGCAGGCGCCGGCGGGCGTGTCGAGATACGTCACCAGCCGCTCGTTCACCGCGAACAACGCGTCGGTCAGGCGAACGGAAGACTGGTTCACCGGCCAGAACTCACCGGGCAGGTATTGGTACCCCGTGATCTGGCCCGAGAGCGGCGAGTGAAAGCGGTGGTAGTCGCGCGGCGAGAGATAGAGCGTGGCGAAGCTGCCGCCCTCGAAGTCGAGCGCGCGGCGGGCATCGCCGAGCAACTTGTCGACTGGGAAGCTGATGCCCTTGGCCTGCAAGCAGGCGCCCCGCTCGATGAGGCCGATCTGAGACACGTGAGCGTCGACCGGGCTCGCCACCACGTTCGCGCCGAGATCGATGGTGCGGCGGCCAGGCTTGAGCTTGCGCGTGAAGAACGCACCGAAGGTCGGGTAGTCCTCGATGGTGCCTTCGGCTTCCTCGAGGTTCACCTTGTACTGCCTGGCGAAGGCGCGCATCGCGGCCTGGTGAACGGCAGCGGGAACAGGCGCCCGGGTGGCTTTGCCGACGACCGTGGAGAGGGCCGACTTCGGCAACAGCCGCATCAACGTCATGAAGGTTTGATCGCGCATCGGTGACGGCGGGGTTCTCTCGCTGGCGCTCGCGGCGAGCAAGCGGGAACTTGCCCTCTCCCCGACGCTCTCCCCCGCGGGGAGAGGGAGAGAGTGCTCAAACGCCGAGGAAGAGGCGCTTGCCGAAGTTGAGCGCCAGGTCGGCGTCGAAGATGCGCTGCGCCGACGCCTGGATGTCGTACTCGACTCGCACGTACTCGACGGTGCGCGCCTCAGTGTCGTGGATCACGAAGCACGAGCGGTTGTCGTAGTCGCGCGGCTGGCCGACCGAGCCCACGCTGATGATGTACTTGTAGCCTTTGCGAATGCCGAACTTCTGGGCGACCACGTCGTTCACTTCGCCCGAGCCGATCGCGAACGCCTTGCACAGGTGGCTGTGGCCGATGAACGTCACCTCGGGCAGGTCACCTGCGAACGGCGTGAGCTCGCGGGCCTGCTCGAGCGCGAAGATGTACTCGTAGCTGCGCGGCTCGACCGGCGAGCCGTGGCAGAAGCCCACGTCACCGATGCGGTAGGTGTACGGCAGGCTTCGCAGCCACTGCAGGTTCTCCTCGTTGAGCACGTTCGCCGACCAGTCGAGGGCGTGGCGGGCCGCGTCGTAATAAAACGAGTAGTCCATCCGGCCGGCGACGGCGGCGTCGTGGTTGCCCAGCAGCGTCACTTCGGCGTGCTCACGCACCAGCTCGCAGCAGGGGTTGGGCGAAGCGCCGTAGCCCACCACGTCGCCGAGGCTGACGATCCGATCGACCTTCTGCTTGTCGATGGTCTTTAAAACTTCGGTGAGCGCTTCGATGTTGCTGTGGATGTCGGAGATGATGGCGATCCGCAATGCGCTCCTCGTGCTTCGGTTCGGCGGGGGGCCTGCGCTCAGTTACTGATCTGCTGCTTCGAAGGCGAGCGATCTTCTTCGATCAACCGACGAATCGCATCACGAACCACCTCGGGCAACTCCTCGAAGACGAGGCCCATGCCGGGAGGTCCGCCCTGCCCTTCCATTCGACTCCACACCACCCTCGCCGGAGCCTGCACGCCGTCGGTCCCGAACCTCAGCGTCGCCTTGCTGCCCCGCTCGAGCGGCGTGCTGGTGCGTACGAAGATCCCGCCTTCGCTCAGGTTGCCGATGCGGGCATACACGGTGATGTTTTCCCCTTCGCACCAGCAGCGAAGGCGGGAAACGACGCGCTCGAATTTCCGGTTGTCACTCACTGCCCGCCTCCGAATGACGCAAGCAACTACCCCTGCGCTCCCCCCGGATGGCCTTCACTGCCACCGCATCGGTGAAGTGTAGAAATTCGCACTCGGAAGCGTCAACCGGTGCATTTTCCCGACACAGCCCCACAGGGGTCGTTTCACCCGCGAAAAAGCCGGAGCCGCCTCATGCGCAAAGCCCGAATCATCTGCACCATCGGACCCTCCTCTTCGACCCCAGAGGTGCTCGAGGCGATGGTGGTGGCGGGCATGGACGTGGCGCGCCTGAACTTCTCGCATGGCACCCACGACGATCACCGGGCGAGGGCCGAGCTGATTCGCAAGATCTCGCGCAAGGTGGGCAAGCCCATCGCGATCCTGCAGGACATCCAGGGCCCGAAGATCCGCCTGGGGCGCTTCGTGGGCGGGGCCACCGAGGTCACCACCGGACAGAGGGTGACCCTCACCACCCGCAAGGTGTTGGGCGGCGGTGGGTTGCTTCCGACTCCGATCACCTCGCTCACCCGCGACGTGCGCAAAGGTCACCCCATTTTGCTCGACGACGGCCGGGTGCGCCTCGAGGTGTTGCAGGTCAGGGGCAAAGACATCAGCTGCCGGGTGATCGTCGGCGGCACCCTCAAGGACAACAAAGGCATCAACCTGCCGGGCGCAGCGGTGTCGGTGCCTACCCTCACCGAGAAGGACATTCTCGATCTCGCCTTCGGGCAGGAGCTGGGCGTCGACTTCGTGGCGCTGTCGTTCGTGCGCTCCGCGAAGGACGTGCGGCAGGCGCGGGCCTACGTGGAGAAGCTCGGTACGCCGCTGATCGCGAAGATCGAGAAGCCGCAGGCGGTCGCTGATCTCGACGCCATCGCCGAGGCCTCTGACGGCATCATGATCGCGCGCGGCGATCTGGGCGTCGAGATGCCGCTCGAGCAACTGCCGGGCATTCAGAAGGCGGCCGTCACCGCGGCCAACGCGCGCGGCGGCCTGGTGATCGTCGCGACCGAGATGCTGGAGAGCATGATCAACAGCCCCCGGCCCACCCGCGCCGAGGTGTCCGACGTCGCCAACGCGATCTACGACGGGGCCGACGCGGTGATGCTCTCGGGCGAGACGGCCTCAGGCAACCACCCGGTCGAGACCATCAAGATGATGGCGAAGATCGTGCGCGAAGCCGAACGGCTCAACACCAGCCGGCCCACCCCGTACCAGGCCACCCAGGACATCTCGACGGGGGTCGCGGCAGCAGCGGTGAACGCGGCCGATCGACTCGGGTCAGCGGCGATCATCGCCTTCACCGAGAGCGGCCAGACGGCGCGGTTGATCTCGGAGCTGCGGCCCCGATCGCGCATCATCGCCCTCACGCCTCACCCCGCGATCGCTCGCCGCATGAGCCTGTACTGGGGCGTGAGCGGGCACGTGACGCCTTCAATCACCTCGACCGACGGGCTCATTCACGCCGTGCCCCGGCTGTGCGCTCAGCAGGGCTGGGGCGAGCCGGGGCAGACGGTGGTGGTGGTCGCGGGCGCGCCACTCCGGGAACAAGGCAACACGAACCTGATGACGGTGCGGCGCCTGTGAATCAATTGAGGCATGCTCGCAGCCGCGCATGACGACCCCACGGCCCGTTCGGTACCGCTGCGAAATCACCTCGCAGATCGAGCTCGATGCCGGCGGTGAAGCGGCGCGCGCGCGGGTGCTCGAGCTCTCGGAGACCGGCGCCTTCATCGAAGAGGTCAAGGCGATCGACGAGGTCCAACCCGGTGAAGGCGGCGTGATCGGCATTCCGCTGCCGGGCGGCGACCCCTGGATGGCGCACATTCGGTTCAACCGCTCGGGCCTGGGGCGCATCGACGTGCGCACGCCCAACGCGGAACACGTGAGCGTCGCGGTGCGCGGCTACGGGGTGGAGTTCGATCAACTCAACGACGACGAGCTCGAGCGGCTGCGCGACTTTCTCGAGCTGCTCGACAGCCGTTAGATCTTCCGCGCGGCGAAGTCGTAGATCCGCTCGACCGCGATCTGCCGGTAGCGCTGCACCTTGAGGCTGCGCTGGGCGCAGTCGTGAACGAAGGCGTGCTCCTGGGCGCCGCCGGCCTTGAGCAGGCGCTTCGCCTCGGCCTTGATCTGCGCGGCGGCCTCATGCGGGTGAAAGCAGTACGAGGGTGAAAAATGAATGTGCCCGGCGAAGGGCAGCAGCCTCGCCTCGAGCACGTCCCCGGTCTTCAGCCCCACGATCTGCCGGCGCTCGGTGACGTCCCAGGTGATGTTCGAGAACAACCCCCGCAGGCGAACCACCCCGGAAGCGATGCGACGCACCTCGAAGATGCCGTGCACGCTCTCGGTGAAGGTGCGGAAGGCGGCGGCGCGCTCGGGTGAGTCTTCGCGCAGCGACTGCTCGTAGCGCTGCCGCGCGGGCGTCTTGCCGAAGTGCGGCGCGACCCGATCGCAGGCGTAGTGCTCGAGGAAGCCGGCCATGCGCTGTTCGACGTCGCGGTCTTCGTCGAACACTTCACCGTTCTTCTCGACCCACTGAGTGCGGGCCTCGAGCAGATCGGGCTTCGTCTCGTCGGGCGTAGCGAAGGCGATCAGCTCTTCGAGAAAGGGGTGAGGAGCGCCGCTCATCCGGCGGCCATCACGTCGGCGAAGCGCTGGAAGAGGTAGCGGGCGTCGTGCGGGCCGGGCGAGGCCTCAGGGTGGTACTGCACGGAGAACGCGCGCGCGCCGGGCACCGACAGGCCCTCCACCGTGGAGTCATTGAGGTTCAGGTGCGTCACCTGCGCCTTGCCCTCGAGGCTCTTGGCGTCGACTGCGAAGCCGTGGTTCTGCGCAGTGATCTCGACCTTGCCGGTGGCGAGATCCTGCACGGGCTGGTTCGCGCCGCGGTGGCCGAACTTCATCTTCCAGGTCTTCCCGCCCAGCGCGAGCGCGAGGATCTGGTGGCCCAGGCAGATGCCGAACACCGGCACCTTGCCGATCAGCGCGGCCACCGTCTTGTCGGCGCCCTTCACCGCGGCCGGATCTCCTGGGCCGTTGGTGAGGAAGACGCCGTCGGGCTTGCGCGAGAGGATCTCCTCGGCGGTGGCCCACGCGGGTACCACGGTGACGTGACAGCCGACGTCGACCAGGAACTGCAGCATCGCCTTCTTCAGGCCGTAGTCGACCGCCACCACCCGGAACCGCGGGGGAACGGGCTTTGGCGCGCCCTGCCCCATCAGCAGGCTCGGCGTGCAGCGCGACCACTCGTAGACGGTCTTGGTCGAGATGCCGGTGGCCAGGTCGAGGCCTTCCATGCCGGGGGCCTTCTTGGCCTTTTCGATGAGGGCCCTGGTGCTCACCTCTTCGGTCGAGAGCACGCCCATCTGCGAGCCATGGGTGCGGAGGTGCCGCACGAGGCGCCGGGTGTCGAGCCCCTCGATGCCGCCCACGCCGCAGCGCGCGAGGTAGCGGTCGAGCGATTCCTGGCTGCGCCAGTTCGAGGGCTCCGAGTACTCGCGCACCACCATGCCGACCGCGTGCGGGCGCGCCGATTCTTCGTCTTCCGGGGTGGTGCCGACGTTGCCCATCTGCGGGTACGCCATGGTGACGATCTGCCCGACGTACGAGGGGTCGGTGAGGATCTCCTGGTAACCGAACATCGAGGTGTTGAAGACCACCTCACCGGTGATCTCGCTCGAGGATCCAAAAGAACGCCCCTCGAACAGGGTTCCATCTGCCAGGGCCAGGACGGCTCGCTTCAAGTGAGGACTCCCGTAGAGAAGGTGTGACGCGCTCCGATAACCACGCCATCGACGGTGCGCGTACCCGGATCCAGCACGGTCAGAGAGGCCCGCTGGCCGGCGATGATGCCGCGTGAAAGCCCGAGCAACCGAGCCGGCGCGGAAGACAACACCTCGACGACCCGCGTGGGCGTCAGGCCGAGCCCGAGCACCGCGGGCAGCGCCTTTTCAAAGGCCTCGCAGCCCGGCGCGCACGCCTCGAACGGGTGTTCGCGATCGAGCACGTCGACGCGCACGTGATCGCACGCCACCGCGTCGATCGTTCCATCGGCCAGGCCCACGGCCAGCGCCTTCAGATCGGCCTCGCTGCGCAGCGGAGGCCACACCCGGGCCTCCAGCGCGTACCCCTCGGCGGTGCGATCATCGAGCGTGAGGTGGTGAGGCGTGACGTCGGCGGAGACCTGCAGGCCGCGAAGCTTGGCGGCGCGAATGAGCTCGACGCTGCGCGCGGTGGTGAGGTGGGCGAAGTGCAGCCGGCCACCGGTCTCCTCGAGGAGGAGCAAATCGCGGGCGACCACGGCGGCCTCCGCGGCGACGGGCGAGGCGGGCAACCCCAGGCGGGTCGCCGTCAGGCCGATGCCGATCACACCCGACAAGGTCAGCGTGGGATCTTCGGCATGGAGCACCAGCAGCTTGCTCGAGGCTGCGTATTGCAGCGCGCGGCGCAGCACGCCCGACTTCACCAGCGGCCGGAAACCCTGGCTCAAGCAGGCGGCGCTCGCGGGAATCTCGCCGAGTTCTTCACCCTCGAGCTTGCGCGTGAGGGGCGCGGCCCAAAGCAGCTCGAGCCGGTCGTCGCGCAGCAGCACAGACTCGGGAGCGGCGACCACGGTGGTGAAGCCGCCCTTGAGCGCGGAGTCGAGGTCACGGCTGTCCTTGAGCACGCTGTGCAGATCGACGAAGCCCGGCGTGACCCAGGCCCCACCGCAGTCGATCACCTGGGCGCCGGCGGCATCGACGGTGCCACCGATGGCAGAGATCACCCCATCGACGATCAACACGTCGCCCACCCCATCGCGGCCGGCCGCGGGGTCGATGAGCCTGCCGCCTCGGAGCACCAGCCTCATGACACGGCCTCCAGGATCGCCTTGCGCACGGCCACGCCGTTCTCGACCTGCTCGAGAATCAAGCTGCGCTGGCCATCGGCGACTTCAGGCGAGAGCTCGAGCCCGCGATTGACCGGGCCCGGGTGCAGCACCACCGCTTCGGGCTCGAGCGCCGCGGCACGCTCGTTCGTCAGGCCCCAGCGTGCGTGGTACTCGGAGGTGGTGGGGAAGAGCACGTCGCCCTGCCGTTCGCGTTGGATGCGCAGCATCATCACCGCGTCGGTACCCTTCAAGGCGGCATCGAAGTCGGTGGTCACCTCGACGCCCAGGCTCGAAAGGCCCGCGGGCAACATGGTGGGCGGGCCGCAGAACACCAGCTTCGCGCCCAGCGCCTTGAGGCAGTGCAGGTTCGAGCGCGCGACCCGGCTGTGAAGAATGTCGCCCACGATCGCCACCCGCTTGCCCTCGAGCGTGCCCCACCGGCGCCACAAGGTGTAGGCGTCGAGCAGGGCCTGGCTGGGGTGTTCGTGCTGGCCGTCACCGGCGTTGACCACCGAGCAGCCGACCGAGCGCGCGACCAACGCAGCGGCGCCGCTGTGCTGGTGACGCACCACGATGATGCTGACGCCCAGGGCGGCGATATT
The DNA here is from genome assembly GCA_043758715.1 of Archangium sp. Lineage (GTDB taxonomy): Bacteria > Myxococcota > Myxococcia > Myxococcales > Myxococcaceae > Archangium_A. The sequence goes on along the minus strand of JAYVNA010000038.1, from coordinate 228 downwards.
TTTAGCGGTGTCCACCAGGGTCTCGCCCTTGGAAGCCGATGAGCCGCTGACGGTCCAGTTGAGCACGTGCGCGCCCAGGCCCGCCGCCGCGACCTCGAAGCTCGAGCGGGTGCGGGTCGAGGCTTCGTAGAAGACGTTGGCCACCACCCGGCCCACCAGGTGACGCCCGCCGACCCGCCCTTCGCGATACTCGTGGGCGCGCGCCAGCAACTGCTCGAGCTCGCTCCG
>JAYVNA010000037.1:0-7690 GCA_043758715.1 Archangium sp. | reverse complement strand
TGAAAAAGGTCTCGCTCGTCTTCGCCGTTCTCGCCCTCAGCGCCTGCCCCCAACCGTCAACGAACGCCTGCGCCCCAGACCCGTGCGGTCCCGGGGTGTGCTCGGTGTTCGGCGGCCAGGCGTTCTGTGCCTGTAACCTCGGCTTCACCCTGCAGAACAACACCTGCGTGCCGGTGACGACCGCTTCGTGCACGCCCAACCCGTGTACGGGCAACAAGGTGTGTTCGGTGGCGGGCGGCACGGTGCAGTGCACCTGCCCGACTGACCTCGTGGAAGTGGGCGGAGAGTGCGTCTCACCGCTCTGCGTGACGGCGAACTGTGGCGTCGTCCCGCACCAGACCGTGTGCACGGTGAGCAACGGCGTCGCGACGTGTTCGTGTGCGGCGGGCTACCTCCCCACGAGCAGCGGCTGCAGCTCGATGCCGCTCTTCGACTGCTCCACTCAGCACTCGGGCTCGAGCGGCGATGCGCAGGAACCCGACGAGTGCCCGACGCTGGCCACGAGCGTCACGCCGGGCCTGGCGGCACAACACACCCTCGCGCCCTCGGGCGACGTCGACTGGTCCGTGCTGCGCGCGTCCCCGGGTCACATCGTCGAGGTGAGCGTCAAAGACGTGGTGGGCAGCTCGGTGCTCGACGTCTTCAAGAGTGACGGGCTGACCACCCTCGCGTCGAACCATGCCGGCGACAGCCCCTCGGTGCGCCTGCCGGTGCCGTTGACGGGTGGCGAGCCGCTCTACGTGCGGGTGGGGGGCTTCGACCCCTCGGGTTTTGGCCTCTACGAGCTGACGACGCGCGACCTCGGCGTGGATGATCTGCCGGACACCGTTTTCTTCGCAGCGGCGCTCGCCCCGAACGCGACCTTCGAGGGTGACGTGCAGTTCCCCGGTGACGTCGACGTGGCACCGGTGGTGACGACGGCCGGCGATGCGTGGCGCTTCGAAGTGACGAGCCTGACGCCGGTGGACGTCGACGTGCTTGCGGCTGATGGCAGCACCCGGCTGCAGACGTTGACCTCGGCGACCCGCGTGGTGACGGTGGTGGCCGACGGCGCGCGGCTGGTGCTGAAGGCGCGTGGGCGGTACGCGAACTCCATCGGCGCGTTCTCGGTCCTCACCACGGCGCTCGGCCCTGATGACCACGGCGACGACGCAGCGCACGCCACGCCGGTAAGCGCTACGGGCCTTGCCTCATCGGCGAGCTGGGAGCGCACGGGCGACGTTGACGTGTTCTCAGCCCAGCTGACGGCAGGGCACGCCTACGCGCTAAGCTGCGGCTCGACGCGCGGCTGCCGCATCGCGGTCACCACCTCGATCGGCCTGGTGCTGGCGAACAACGCCAGTGCCTCGACCGCGAGCGCGCTGGTCACGCCTTCGACGAGCGGCACGGTGTACCTCCAGTTCTCCGCGTACACCGCGGGCACCGCCGCGTGGACGTGGACGCTCACCGACACCAGCATCGACGACGTGGGCGACTCGGTGGCCACCGCCGAAGCGCTGAGCATCGGCGGGACTCGGAGCGCGGGCTTGCAGACCACGAGCGATCACGACTTCTTCACCTTCGTCTCGCAGGCCGGCCGGGGCTACCAGGTGACGTGCAGCTCGAGCGCCAACTACGTCTGCGCGATGACCGTGCGCGACGAGAACGGCGCGCTGCTCGGCTCGACCTCTTACGGCTACGGATCACCGACGACCGTGTCGTTCACGACCAACTCCGTCATGACGGTGTCCATCGACGTGTTCGGATCGGCGGCCGGCTCGTACACGCTCACCCTGGCCGACCTCGGCGCGGACGATCACGGAAACACCGCCGCGACGGCGACGGCGGTGCAGTTGGGCGTTGCGAGGACTGGCAACATTCAGCTCACCGGCGACGTCGACGTGTTCTCGTTCAGCGCCACCTCGGGCTCGCTGTACGTGGCGTCATGCTCGACCAGCGCGTCGTACCTCTGCGCGATGACGGTGCGTGACGCGAACGGCCTGAGCGTCGCGACCAGCAGTTACGGAACGGCAACCAGCGCGTCGTTCAGCGCGGCCTCGAGCGGCAGGTTCACGGTCGAGGTGCGCGCGCAGTACGCGAGCTACACCGGCGCGTACACGCTGACCGTCTCGAGCGCGGGCGCTGACGACTTCGGAGACACCGTCGCCACCGCGGGCCCGTTCACCGTCGGGAGCAACATCACCGGCGCAACCCAGTTCGCCTACGACAAGGACGTGATGTCGTTCACCGCGAGCGCGAACCACATCTACGTCGCGACGTGCACCACGTCGGTCTCGTACCTCTGCGCGCTCACGGTGCGGAACCCGGGCGGCACCAGCGTGGCGACCGCCTCCTACGGCACGAACACCACGGCCACCTTCGTGGCCCCGGTCGGCGGCACGTACACCGTGGAGATGGCCCCCTCGTCGAGCAACACCGGCGCCTGGGTCTTCCGCCTGGTGGACAGCGGCACCGACGACTTCGGCGACACCCCGGCCACCGCAGCCACCGGAGTCATCGGCGCGCCGGTGAGCGGCAACACGCAGTTCTCCGGAGACAAGGACGTCGTCGCCTTCACCACCACCCCCAATCGGGTCTATTCGGTCGGCTGCACCAGCACCGGGAGCTACGGCTGCACGCTGACCCTGCGCGACGCTGCGGGCACCACGATGACCACCACCAGCTACGCCACGAGCGTCGTCACCGGGTTCAAGGCGACGTCGGCCGGGCCGTACACCATCGAGATCCGCAACTACTACGGCTACACCGGCACCTGGACGCTCACGGTCACCGATGCGGGTGCTGATGATCACGGCGACACGCCGGCCGCGGGCACCAGCGTGACCGTCGGCGCGGCGGCGCTCGCTGGCAACATTCAGGCGCCGGGCGACAAGGACGTCTTCGTCTTCACCGCGGCGGCCGACACGGTCTATCGCTTCACGTGCACCACCACAGCGTCCTACCTATGCAACCTGGTGGCGCGCTCTCCCGCGCTCGCGATGCTGTCGTCGTCGACTTACGGCACGAGCACGACGGTGGCGTTCAAAGCGGCGACCGCGGGCTCGTACTCGGTCGAGGTGAGCGGGTACTCGACCTACACCGGCACGTACTCCGTGCAGGTGAGCACCGTGTCCGACGATCATGGCGACACGCCAGGCACGGGCAGCGCGCTGGCCCTCGGCACCACGCGCACGGGCAACCTCGATTATGCGGGCGACGTGGACTACTTCGCGGTCTCGCTGACGGCGGGCACCACGTACACGGTGACCCTCAACCCCACCAGCATCGCGAACACCCTGTATGACCCGACCCTGGGGGTGGTGACGCTGAGCGGGCGATCGTTCACCGCGGCTTCGACGGGCACGTATTACCTGCGCGTGTCGGCGACCACGCTCAGCATGGGCCCGTATTCCGTGCTCGTGCAGTGAGGGTTTTTCTGGCCCGCGTCGCGCCAGTCACGGGTCGATGACGGTGATGTTGATCGACACGAACGCGGATTCGTCCGCGTTGTTGCCGCTGATACCGTAGCTGGTCCTTGGCTGACGGACAGCAGGTGTCCCCGAGATCACGCCCGTCGTGGAGTCGAGCGTGAGACCGCTGGGGAGCTTGGCGAACGTCGCGTACCAATGAATCGGGCCGCCGGCGTGGCTCGGCGCGTTCTCGGGAATGCCGACGCCCACTGTGTAGATGGCGTCGGGGTTGCCGTAGGTGAAGTTCGTGGGCTTCGCGAGTGGAACCACGTCTCGACCACACGCACCGAGCAAGGGGCTGACGGAGAGCAGCAACAGGAAGTGAAGCCTCATCGCATCGGCTCCGGCTTCTCCGCACCGATCACGGGGCGCGGTCGGGGAAGTTGAGTGTCGCGCCTCAGCCCACCGCGCCGGTAGTGCATGGCGACCGCGCCGCTGCGGAGCGGCTTGGCCGAAACCAACTCGAGCCGGCGCGTGCTGGGCAGCCCGCTCTCGTACAGGGTCGGGCCGTGGCCGGCGATCCTGGGGTGGACGAGGAATTTGTACTCGTCGATCAGATCCAGCCGGTCCAGCTCAGTCGCGAGCTTGCCGCTCCCGAGGAGCACGCCGGATGGGGTCGTGTCCTTGAGGTGCTGCACGCCGGAGCGCAGGTCGCCGGTGATGTGGTGGCTGTTGGTCCACGGGAAGTTCTTTCGGGTCGACGACACCACGCACTTCGGCTTGGCCTCCAGCTTGACCGCCCACTCACGCATCGCAGGGGGCGCCTTTTCGTCGCCGCGGGCGACCGCAGGCCAGTAGCTCTCCATCATCTCGTAGGTGACGCGGCCCCACAGCATCGCTCCGCCGTCGTCCATGAGGCGGGTGAAGAAGGCGTGGGTTTCGTCGTCGGCGATGTTCTCCTGGTGGTCGACGCAGCCGTCCAGAGTCACGTTGAGGCTGAAGGTCAAGAGTCCCATGCCGCGAGTTTAAGCCCGGCAATCGCTCGCAGCCGCGCTCGACCGTCTTCTCACTCGCCCACGCCTGCCTCGACGACCAGGCGCCGTGTCTACCGGCGAGACTTCTTCGCAGGAGCCTTCTTCGCCGGGGTCTTCTTCGCGACGGCCTTCTTCGCGACGGCCTTCTTCGCGACGGCCTTCTTCGCGACGGCCTTCTTCGCGACGGGCTTCTTCGCGACGGCCTTCTTCGCGACGGGCTTCTTCGCGACGGGCTTCTTCGCCGCCTTGACCGGCTCAGGGCGGAGCGCTTCGACCATCGCGCCAGAATTATCGCCCTCGAGCATCCACAGGTCTCCGTCGACGTCGAAGGTGAAGCGGACGTCCGCCCCGACGATCTGGATCATCACGGCGTTCCAGGGCTCTCCGACACTCTTCATCTCCGCCTGGAGCTCAGTCGCGAGCTCAAGCAGATCAGACTCCTCGAGGACGATGGGGTCCGGGGCACCTGAGGCATCGTAGAGATAGCCGAACAGGCTCCGCGGCTCGCTCAGCTTCAGGACGACCGAGGCGGCGCTGGCGTCGCTCCCGCCCACGTTCTCATCCCCAGACAGGAGTTGAGAGATGGTCATCAGCAGCTCGTCGGTGCGGGAAACGTCGGGAGGAGTCGGGGTCTTCTGGGTTGCCATGAGGGGCCCTTTGTTCCGAACGCGGCCCCGCGTCCATCGCTGAAATCAACACCGCGTGGTGACAGCTCTTCGGGCGGCCGGTGTTTCACCGGTTCACACCTTTCGAGGGTCGCCCATGCAGCGTCTCAACATCGTCTTTCTGCTCTCTCTGCCCGGTTGCGGCGTCGAGCCCTCGCCCTTGGCAGCCCAGTTGCCCGTCGTCCTCGTCAGCCTCGCTCCTGACCTGAACCCCGAGCTGAACCGTGGCCGCATCCGCGAGCGCGTCGCGTCCGTCATGGCCGCGCACCCCGCAAGAGCTTCTTCGTTCCGATGGACGACGCGTCGGGTTTCACCCGCGGAGAGAAAGAGCTCACAACCGCCTTCGTCGACGGCATCAAGGTGGCGCTGCTGAGCTGCGCTGACTTCAACGAGCCGAGCTACCAGGCCGCGGTGAAGGCTGACCCCGCGATTCAAATCGTGGTGCTGCCGCAGGCTTCGGCCGGGCTCCTGCCGAAGGTCGTGCGCACCAGTCCGTTCCCATACAGCGGCGCGTGGTTGCTCGCGCCTCAGCGCCTGGGCCTCGAGAACAGCGATCGCTACCACGGCTCGTGGATCATCGATCCCAACAGCCACATGGCCGCGGAGGTCAATGGCGCCGACGACGACCTCGCCTTCAATCTGGCCGTGATCAGGGTTGCAGGGTGATCGGCACGGCATCCACGTAACCCGTGATGGTCGGCCCCGGCACGATCAGCGTGGTGTTGAAGTCGGCGCTGGGCACCCGGCTGCGGCCTTCGATGCGGAGGATGACGCCGGCGTCACCGGGGCTCATCACGCTCAACAACGCCGCGGGAACTTCCACGCTGCCGGCGGTCTCGGGCACCCAGCAGTCGATGGCGACGGTGCTCGCGAGCTGCTGCACGACCGTGACGTGCACGGTGCCCCCGCCGTCCGGGGTTCCCTGAAACGAAAGGCGCATCGGTGCGCTGATCGACTGCATTCCCGGGGGCAGCCCCGCATCGAGCGCTCCGGGGCGCACGGCCGTCGCGCTGCCTTCGGGGATCTCGCCTCCACCCCAACTCGCGCTGACGCTGGTGCCGGGTTCAATGCGCACCCGGGGGCCCGGATTGAAGCAGTTGCCCTGGGGCGCAGAGCAGCTCGCGCTCACGTTGAGGAAGTCGCAGCGCACCGTGCCGAAGTTCGCCGGCAGCGGGTCTGAGCCACCCTTGGTGAGTTTGCAGAAGGGGGGCGCTCCGATGATCGTCGGCCGGATGTCCTGCTTCGCGGCCGCGGCGATGATGCTGCCGTCTTCCTGGCAGGTGACCTCGGCGAAGTTGCGCGTCGTCACCGCAAACGGCTCGGAGTACCCGTGGTCCTTGTTCTTCCCTTCGAGCGTCGCGGTGAAGGCGAAGATGCCCGTGCTCGGCACGATGATGTCATCGAAGCGAACCGTGCCCCCGTCGTAGGCCGAGCGGCGCGTGGTTCCGAAGAGGGGCGAATCTGCACCCGTCTTGTCGCCATTGTTGAGGTGAAGTTCGCCGAATTCGTAGGTCCCGAAAGTGAGCGGCGGGAGCACCTCTCCCTCGTAGACCCTGCTGGGAAGGCCCTGGACCTCAACATCGCTACCGCATTCGTTGGCGCAGAGAGCGAGCAGGCACAGCAGCAACACGAACGAGAGTCGGAGGCGCTTCATCTGCCCCACTCTTACTGAAGGCGTCAGCATGCGCGATACACTCCGTCTATCCCTCAGATGAATTGGAGTCGTACGAAGGTGGCCTTCAGTGGCCTGGAGTCAGGCGTCGCGGGTGTGTGCGCTGCCTCCGATGAAGATCGCCCCCGCTGGTTTCTCGCGACGCGCGACGGCCGACTGCGGGGCGTCGATCTCGATGATGGGAAAACATTTTTCGACGTGAAGGCCGCCGACTCGTTTCAAGACGCGACGCTCGCGGCCTCTGCCGACGGACGCTACGTGGCGGTCGTCGAGACTCACGGCATGAGTGGGGTGCTCTACGACGTGACCACGGGCGCCGTGCTGCGGCTGCTTCAACGCGGCGACTACCACCCGGAGGTCAGCGGGTGGGCCATCGGCTTTGCCCAGGGCGTCTTCGTCTTCGCCACCGATTGGAACCGGCTCGAAGTGCTCGAGTTGCCGTCGATGAAGCGCCTCGCCCCGGCCACCGACGAGACGGAGCTCGACTACTTCTACGGGACCGCCAGCGTGTCGCCCGATCGACGGCGGCTCGCGACCCATGGCTGGCACTGGCATCCCATCGGCGGAATGCGGATCATCGACGTGGCCGACTGGCTCTCGACGCGCGACGAACCTACCGCCCTCGAACTCGCCCACGCCGATTGGTGGGACGATTCATTGTGCTGGCTCGATGACACGCACGTCGCGCTGCGAGGCGCGCCTGTCGCTGAGGGCGACGACGCGTGGTTCATCGAAGAAGTGAAGGGCGTGCTGATCGTCGACATCACCACCGGCAAGTCGCTGCGGTTTCTGCCAGGCATCACCGAGTCGGAACTCGGGTCCGACGGCGAGCGGATCTTCGCGCTTGGTCAATCGACCCGCGTCTTCGACGTGCAGTCGGGGGACCTTCTCGGCGAGCTCTCAGAGCCATGCGCAGGGTGGCATCGCGGC